>JAJFKQ010000001.1 GCA_021773155.1 Woeseiaceae bacterium
GCGCTTGCAAAGCGCGTCCAGGCTGTTGCGCTGCCCCGGGTGAATCTCACGCGCCATCGTCAGCGTATCGAGCACGGTTGCATGATGTTCGATCTTCGGCCGCTTGTGCTTCATGAGCTTAAGCTCGTGCTCAAGGAAACCGACGTCGAAGGTCGCGTTGTGAATAATCAGCTCAGCGTCTTTGATGAACGCCAGGAAATCCTCAACGATCTCCGGGAAGCGTGGTTCGGTTTCGAGGTCCGCCCGGCTAATGCCATGAACGCGCTCCGCGCCCTCGTCGATATCGCGATCAGGATTCAAGAAGCGGTGGAAGTCGCGCCCGGTCAGTCGGCGATTCACCAGCTCAAGGCAGCCGATCTCAATGATACGGTGGCCTTGTGCGGTGGAGAGGCCGGTGGTTTCAGTGTCGAGGACAATTTGTCTCATTATTGTTCCCTGTAGGAGGCCGCCCTGCGGCCGAGCTGTCGCGCGCGAGGCGCGCCCCTACGGCAGTTCGTCAATGCCGCGATTCGCGAGTTCGTCCGCCATTTCGTTGCCAGGGTCGCCGTTGTGGCCTTTCACCCAGCGCCAGTCGATTTCGTGGCGGCCGGCCGCTTCGTCCAGTGCCTGCCAGAGATCCTTATTCTTCACCGGTTTCTTCGCCGCTGTTTTCCAACCGCGCTTTTTCCAGTTTGGCATCCACTCATTGATGCCGTCCATGACATATTTTGAGTCTGTATGGAGAATAACGCTGCTATGCCCTTTCAACGCGTTCAACGCTTCAATGGCCGCTGTTAATTCCATGCGGTTGTTGGTGGTCTCGGGATTGCCGCCATGCATCGTCTTCTGATGCTTGCCAGCGATGAGCAGCGCGCCCCAACCACCCGGGCCGGGATTTCCCCTGCAGGCGCCGTCAGTGTAAATCTCAATTGCCTGGGTCAAATTAACGTGGGTCAAAGCGGATTCGCGATATTGGAGAGGTTCGAGAAGCTCGGGTTGATGGTTTGACGAGTCCTGCGACGATCTTCGGGTTGGTCCGCCAAAGCGGCCTCACCGGTGTCAATGTGCTGACCCGTTTCTGCGCCGAGAGCATATAGCATGCCGATAGCTCCGGCCACCACGCCTGTCCGCGACGTTCCCATTTATTCGAGCCGCGCGCTTTATTGCCCGGCAATGGCCAGCGGAAGAAATACCGCGTTGTACCCTCGATGCGCATATCGAGCAGTTGCAGCCAGTCTCTCAGGCGTCGATCCGAGATCAGGTGATCCGCGCCCGGTGGCATACCAGCACCCGGGATCAATCTGCGCAACCCCCAAAGACCACCCGGCTTGAAACCCAGAATGATCAAGCGCCCGTCGCGGCGCAATACGCGGTCGACCTCTCGCAATATCGCGTGCGGCCGGTCGCTGAAATCCAGCGTGTGGGGCAGCAAAATCGCATCAACTGAATCGCTCTCAATCGGCAGGCGATGCATGTCGCCAACAGCACAGGGCTTGCCAGCGCTCGCGATCGCGACCGCAGCTCTTGTATCTGCTATGACAGAACAACACCGGGTCCTTGTGAAGCGCATAAACGTGCGGTTGTCGCCCCAGAGGCCAAGCTGCAGGCACTGTTCGCCGAATATGCCGTCGAGCGCCTCCTCGAGCACACGCACTTCCATCTGCAACAACGCCTTGCCCAGCGGTGTTTGCAGCCATTCCTGCGTCATTTGTGATCGATCTACTTGCACAACTTCTCTGCCTCAGTAGGATGGCCCGATGCTTAACGTAATGTCATCGCCTTTCAGGCAATTATTACAGAGATTCACGGCTTGTGGAGCCGCCGGTGTCACCTTTTTGCTGCTGACGGGCCAAACCGCCCTGGCGATGCCTGCGCTGGTTACAAGCACGGCACAGCAAGCTGCCACACCAACACTAACGCTGATCTCGCCGATCGCAGGGATTGAGCTCGAATCCACACCGGCCCGCCCGGATGACGTACTGGCCAAAATGCGCCGCGGATTTAACCTCCAGTACGCCGACAACCACCGCACGGAAGCCGAGAAAAACTGGTTCGTTAAGCACCCGGATTACATGGATCGCGTTTTTACACGCGCGCAACGCTACCTCCCTTATATCGTCGCCGAGCTCGAGCGCCGCGATTTGCCCCTGGAGCTCGCACTGCTACCGATCGTTGAAAGCGCTTACGACCCGTTCGCGTATTCACACGGTCGCGCGGCCGGCCTCTGGCAAATGATCCCGGGAACGGCGAAGCGCTTCGGCATCAAACAAAACTGGTGGTACGACGGTCGCCGCGATGTCGTCGATTCGACGCGTGCCGCATTCGACTACCTCGAGTACCTGTACAAATTCAATAACGGTGACTGGCTGAACGCCATTGCGTCTTATAACTCAGGCGAAGGCAATGTCCGACGCGCAGTACGACGCAACACCAGCGCGAACAAGTCGACCGATTTCTGGAATCTCAGGCTACCCAGAGAAACCAGCATGTACGTGCCGAAGTTGCTGGCACTCGTCGAAATCGTTGCCGACCCGGCCAGGTACAACCTGACCCTGCCGGTCGTTGTGGACGAGGTGCAGTTCATGATCGCCGATATCGGCGGTCAACTGGACCTCGCACTCGCGGCAGAACTAGCCGGCGTTGATGTCGATACCATGTACCAGTACAACCCGGGCTACAACCGCTGGTCGACAGATCCGTCGGGACCGCATAGCCTGGTAATGCCAATCGACGTCGCCGAGCAGTTCATCACGGCACTCGGCGAAGTACCAAAATCCGAACGCGTTCGCTGGCAACGCCACAAAGTCAAGAACGGCGAAGCCATCTCGCAGATCGCCGAGAAATACAACACAACCGTTTCAACCATCCGGGCAGCAAACAATCTTCGTGGCAACACAATCCGCGCAGGACATCACCTGATGATCCCGGTAGCAACCAAACCGTTGAGCGCCTACAGCAAGAGCGCCGACGCAAGACTCGCCAAGACACAAAATCGTACGCGCGCCGGAAGCAAGCTCGAGCACATAGTAAGAAGCGGCGAATCGTTCTGGACGATTTCACAACGCTATAAAGTCACAACCCGGCAACTGGCCGCCTGGAACGGCATGGCCCCACGTGACA
>JAJFKQ010000002.1 GCA_021773155.1 Woeseiaceae bacterium
CCAGCGTTGAAACGTTCGCGCAAATACTTGAATGCCACGGCCCTGCTCGTGAGGTCATACTCTTTGTCGACCTTGCGCAAAATTATGGTGCTGCCGTCATGCATTTTGATTGGCATGGCTTCGCCTACCTCGTAGGACGCCTTGATTTCCTCGGTCGGCGCAATGTAATCGATTTCGGCGACATGATGGTAGAACTGCCGCGTGTGGGCGTAGCTCTTTGTTGATCCTTCGTGGTCGTTGAAAGTAACACAAGGGCTCACGATATCGACCAACGCGAAGCCACGATGCATCAATGCTCCTTTTAGTAGCGGTACCAGTTGTTCTTTGTCGCCGGAAAAGCTGCGGGCAATGTAAGTGGCACCGAGACTCAATGCTGTGCTCACAGGATCAATCGGTTCCTGCGTATTGGGCAGCCCCTTTTTGGGTAAACTGCCAATGTCGGCCGATGCCGAAAACTGGCCCTTGGTAAGACCGTAAACGCCGTTGTTTTCGATGACGTAACACATATTGAGGTTGCGCCTGATCGCATGTACGAATTGGCCAACACCGATAGACAAAGAGTCGCCGTCACCGGAAACACCAATGTATTTCATTTCACGATTCGCCGCGTTGGCGCCTGTCGTCACTGACGGCATACGCCCGTGTACTGAGTTGAATCCATGTGCCTGACTGATGAAATAGGCGGGCGTCTTCGATGAACAACCAATGCCACTCATCTTCGCCAGCATATGCGGCTCGATACCGAGCTCGAACACAGCCTGAATGATCGCTGCCGTTACGGAGTCATGACCGCAGCCTGCACACAGCGTCGACACCGCGCCCTCATAATCACGAGATGTCAGCCCAAGCTTATTCTTTGGCATACCCGGGTGTGAGACTTTTGGCTTCGCTATATAGCTCATTATCAAATTCTCCGCTTAGGCCGCCTGACCTTTCGCGATTTTCTCAAGTACTGCGCCTACAACAAATCCGGCAGTGATTGGCATGCCATTGTAGTGCAGCAGTGGAACAAGTTTGGTCTGGTCCGCCTCGATATCGTTGATCAGTAACGTACGTAGCTGTGCATCACGATTCTGTTCAACCACATAAACAACGTCGTGTTGCTTGATAAAGTCACTGACCTCATTGCTAAATGGAAACGCCTTGATCCTGCAGTAGTTCAAATCGATGTCCTGCTTCGCCAATCGATCCAGCGCCTCCTCACAGGCACCGTCACCGCTACCGATCGTGATAATACCGGCCTTGTTAGATTGCGAAAAACGAATAACGGGTTTCGGCACTATTGTGCGAGCCGTCTCCCATTTGACCAGCAGGCGATCTACGACTTCCTGATAATCATCTGAATCTTCGGTATAGGCACCGTATTTCGTGTGACCGGAACCCCGAGTGAAATACGAGCCCTTCGGATGCACGCCGGGCAATGAACGATACGGTATCCCATCGCCATCAACATCAAGGTAGCGATAGAAATTCTCCATTTCCTCAAGTTGTTCGGCGCTCAGGACCTTGCCACGATCCGGCACGTAGTCTTCATCCCACTCAAGCTCCGGAATCATCCAGTCATTCATACCGATATCGAGGTCCGACATCACGATTACGGGCGTCTGAAGTCGCTCGGCCATGTCGAACGCGTTCACTGCCATGTAAAAACACTCGCCCGGATCTGCCGGAAATAGCAACACATGCTTCGTGTCGCCGTGCGATGCGTACGCGCAACAAATAATGTCGCATTGCTGCGTCCGTGTCGGCATACCGGTTGAGGGACCCGTGCGCTGCACGTTGAAAATTACCGTCGGGATTTCTGCGTAGTAGGCGTAGCCGATGAATTCGCTCATCAATGAAATACCCGGCCCACTGGTCGGCGTAAATGAACGTGCACCGTTCCACGCGGCACCAATCACCATGCCGATGGCGGCGAGTTCGTCTTCGGCTTGAATAATGCAGTAGGTACGCTTGCCAGATTCCGGGTCAATTCGATAGCGCAAACAAAAATCCCGGAAAGCATCCATCAAAGATGTCGACGGCGTGATTGGATACCAGGCCCCAACCGTCGCGCCTGCATACATGCAGCCGAGACCCGCTGCTGTATTGCCATCCATGATTACATGGTCCGCAGTCGCGTCCATAGCTTCGATGCGCATCGTCAGGGGGCAGGAAATAGTTTCCCGCGCCTGATCAAATCCCAGCCGAATCGCCGTCATGTTGGACTCAATCAGGTGTGCTTTCGCTGCATACGTTTTCTCGAGCAACTTGGTTATCACATCGAGATCGATCCCCAGCAACGCGGCAACGGCCCCAACATACGAAATGTTCTTCATAAGGATGCGTGCCCGCGCACCCTCGAAATTTTCGTTGCACAACCTGGAAAATGGAATACCGATAACGGTAATGTCTTCACGATTCAGTTGCTCGCCACGCGGCCAGGTCGAATCGTAAATCAAACATCCGCCGGGTTTGACGTCAGCCATGTCTCGGGTATAGGTTTGCGCATTCATTGCCACCATGACATCAACACGGTCTGAGCGTGCCTGATATCCATCACCGGTCACGCGTATTTCGTACCAGGTCGGCAGTCCCTGAATATTGGACGGAAAGTAGTTCTTGCCAACTACTGGAACGCCCATACGAAATATGGACTTCATCAACAGGCTGTTCGCGCTGGCGGAACCGGTACCGTTTACCGTGGCAATCTTGATTACGACGTCGTTTATTGTTGCCACTTATACCCTCTGGGACCCGGATCCGGCCGCTGGCAGTGCTTGCTCATCGGAAAGTTCGTCTTTTGCGTAGGGAACAAGAATCTTCGATTTTTGCATATCCCAGGCTCCGGTCGGGCAACGCTCGGCGCAAAGGCTGCAATGAACACAAAGATCTTCATCCTTGATCATTACCCGTCCGGTATGGGGGAGGTCGGCTGATACATACAAAACCTGGTCATGATTTTCGGCGGGCGCGGACAAACGAGTTCGGAGCTCGTCTTCTTCACCGTTCGCAGTAATCGTCAGACAGTTCACCGGACAAATATCGATGCAGGCGTCGCACTCAATGCAAAGATCGGCCGAAAAGACTGTTTGAATATCACAATTGAGACAGCGTTCGACTTCCTGCGCGGCCTGCTCTGCTGTGAATCCGAGCTCAACTTCGATATCAATTTTCTTGAATCGCTCTTTTAGATCGACATGCGGCATCAATCCGCGTGATGCGACATCGTAGTCATTCGAGAAACTCCACTCGTGCATGCCCATTTTCTGGCTCGCGAGATTCAGGCCGTCGGGCAAGCGATCCGTAATACTTGCGCCCTGGCAATACCGGTGTATCGATATCGCCGCCTGATGACCATGCTCTACGGCCCAGATAATATTCTTCGGGCCGAACGCCGAATCACCGCCGAAAAACACGCCGTCACGGCCGCACATCATGGTGGTCTCGTCGACGATCGGACAATCCCAATCGTTGAATTCAATACCGATGTCGCGCTCGATCCACGGGAAGGCATTGTCCTGACCTATTGCGAGGACAACGTCATCACAAGGAATAATCTTCTCGCCGGTTACCGTGCCACGATCGATACGGCCATCCGCGTCGAACTTGTATTCCATCAACTCGAATTTCATACCAACGAGTCTGCCATCTTCGATCACGAACTCTTTCGGCGAATGATTAGTCAGTATTTCAACGTTTTCCTCTTCGGCATCCTCGAGCTCCCACTCCGATGCCTTGAAGAACCCACGCGGCTTTCTGGCCATCACCTTAACGTCTTCGGCGCCGATTCTGAGCGATGTTCTGCAGCAATCCATTGCTGTATTGCCAACACCGATAATCAGGACCTTCTTACCGATCTCCTTGACGTGCTCAAAAGCGACGGACTCGAGCCAGTCAATACCGATATGGATGCGATCAGAATCGTAGCGACCCGGAATATCAAGATTCTTGCCACCTGGCGCGCCGGTACCAACAAACACGGCATCGTAATTTTCCTCAAGAAGTCCTTGCAGGCTTTCAATCGGATGATTCACCTTAAGGTCGACATTCATGTCGAGGATGTAGCCGATTTCTTCGTCAAGAACCTTGGGCGGCAAACGAAACTGCGGAATATTGGTCCGCATCAGGCCGCCCGTCGTTTTAAGTGCCTCAAAAATAGTGACTTCGTAACCCAAAGGGGCCAGATCATTCGCAACCGTTAATGACGCACAGCCGGCACCGATCAACGCGACTTTCTTGCCGTTGCTGGTGGCGGGTGCTTTCGGCAGTCGATCAGTTATGTCGTCCCGGTGATCAGCTGCAACACGTTTGAGCCGACATATAGCGACTGGTTTATCTTCGACGCGACCACGGCGACAGGCAGGTTCGCACGGACGATCACAGACCCGTCCGAGAATGCCGGGAAAAACGTTGGATTTACGATTCTCCATGTACGCCGCGGAGAAATCGCCCTGCGCGATCATGCGGATATACGCGGGAACGTCAGTGTGGGCAGGACAACCCCACTGGCAATCGACGACCTTATGGAAGTAATCAGGGTTGGAGGTATCAGTTGGCTTCATTCAGCGGTTCACAGCAGGCATCCCGTTCACCTGACAGTCAATTGCGGTCCCATATTTGGCGCTAGCATAGCGACATCACAGGGAAAGTAAACAGTTTCCGGCGACTCAGCGTGCGCGCTCGAATTCCAGCTTTCGACCCGCGATATCGCCGCTCAGGCTTCCGTCACGATAGACAACCGCGCCATTGACGATCGTGGTATCGATACTGGCCGAAAATTCGTGCCCCTCGAATGGTGACCACTGGCATTTACTGAGCAGGTTTGACGGCTCAACACGATAGGGATTATGTGGGTCGACGATGACCAGGTCCGCGTACCAGCCCTCGCGGACATAGCCCCTTTCTTTAACGCCGAATATATCTGCCACTGCGTGGCTGGTCCGGTCAGCGATAAGCTCGACACTAATCTGATTATCCGCCGCAAGATCGAATAACGTCAGTAACGCATGCTGCACCAGCGGCAGCCCCGCTGGGGCCTTGAAATAACTCTCGGCTTTTTCTGCCGCCGTATGCGGCGCATGGTCGGTCGCTATGATATCGATGCGCTGGTCGTTCAACGCCGCAATTAGTGCCTCACGGTCCGCCGCGCGCTTTACCGCTGGATTGCATTTGATCTTCGCGCCCAGTTCATCGTAACGAGATTCGTCGAACCACAAATGGTGCACACAAACCTCAGCGGTAATTCGCTTTTGTGAACGATGGGCATTGGAAAACAGGCCCATTTCAATTGCGGTTGTCAGATGCAGAACGTGCAATAACGCGTCGTGTCTGCGCGCCAGATCTACCGCAAAACTCGATGACTTAAGGCATGCCTCAGCTGATCGAATCGCCGGATGCTCACTGAACGGCACGTCGTCGCCGAATTTCTTGCGTGCGGCGGCCTCGTTGTCCCAGATCATTGGTGAGTCCTCGCAATGAGTAAGGACGATAGTCGGTGCGTGCTCAAAGAGCTTCTCAAGCGCCTCTGGATTGTCGACCAGCATGTCCCCCGTCGATGCACCCATAAACGCTTTGATGCCAGCAGCCTCGCCGACCTGCAAAGCCTTGATCTCCTCAATATTGCTGTTGGTCGCACCAAGATAGAAACCGTAATTGGCGGTACAACGATTTTCCGCAATCCCGTATTTGTCGCGCAACGCCGCGCGCGTAGTCGTCTGCGGATTGACATTGGGCATGTCCATGAAGCTGGTTATGCCCCCGGCCGCTGCGGCGGCCGATTCCGTTGCCAGATCACCTTTATGGGTCATGCCGGGCTCCCGGAAATGAACCTGATCATCAATCATGCCCGGCAACAGGTATTTGCCGGCTACATCGATCACCGTCGCTCCCCCCGGCGCTGCAATCGATGCGTCGATATTGATGATTCGTTCGCCATCTATCAGCACGTCCGCGTCGCGGATTTCGCCTTCATTGACGAGCCGGGCGTTTGTTAGAAGAAGTTTGCTCAAAGGACCGTTCCAGCAACGTGAGAAACCACATTATGGAAGGGTCCTTGGATGATTACCAATGTAGGTGGTCCACCAACTTTGCGGAAGGCCGCCCGGTGTGCGATAACCGCGAGATGGACGCCATCAACTACCTCGATCTTATCCGTGACGCGGACGTTTATGATGTCGCAATCGAGACCCCGCTCGAGGTCGCTAATATCCTCTCCGCCCGGATAGGAAACCAGGTTCTGATGAAGCGCGAAGACCTGCAGCCGGTGTTCTCGTTCAAACTACGCGGCGCCTACAACAAAATCGCCGGATTGACAGATGCCGAGCTCGGCAACGGCGTCATTTGCAGTTCAGCCGGCAACCACGCGCAAGGGGTGGCGCTGGCCGCCAGGAAACGGGGTATTCGTGCGGTTATCGTGATGCCGGTCACCACACCAGCCATCAAGGTCGATGCCGTACGTGCGCTGGACGGCGAAGTGCTACTAAAAGGTGACGCATACGACGATGCTTACGCTCATGCGCGCCAGCTTGAAAACGAGCAACAATTGACGTTCATACACCCCTTCGACGATCCGGCAGTAATTGCAGGTCAGGGTACGATCGGCGCAGAAATACTCAAGCAGGCCGGCAGCGATATCGATGCCGTGTTTATACCGATCGGCGGCGGTGGACTAATCGCCGGCATCGCAACCTGCATCAAACTGCAGTACCCAAACATTCGAATTATCGGCGTCGAGCCCGACGACTCCGCGGCGATGCGCGACTCTCTGGCCGCTGGTGAGCCGGTATCACTCGAGCACGTGGGAATTTTCGCGGACGGCGTGGCCGTGCGCCGAGTGGGCGATGAAACATTTCGGCTATGCAAGGAGTTCGTCGATGAGATCATCACAGTCGATACAGATCAGTGCTGTGCAGCCATTCGCGATATTTTTGAAGACACGCGATCAATCGTCGAGCCTGCTGGTGGGCTAGCTGTCGCCGGTGCCAAGAAATATGTGGCCGAGCACAATCTGAGTGGGCAGAAACTGGTCACCATCAGTAGTGGAGCGAACGTCAATTTCGATCGTCTGCGACACATAGCAGAGCGTGCGGCCGTCGGCGACCAGACCGAGATGCTGATCGCTGCCGAAATACCCGAGGAGCCGGGCAGCTTCCGCCGCTTCTGTGAGGTTCTCGGTCGTCGCGGCATCACCGAATTCAATTATCGATACGCCGATTCGAAAAAGGCACACATTTTCGTTGGCGTACAATTATCAGGCGGCCTTGACGAAGCCGGGGGACTACTGACGGAACTGTCGACCGCGGGTTTTCCGGTCGTCGATCTAAGCAACAACGAGATGGCGAAGTTGCATGTCCGTCACATGGTCGGCGGACGATCGACAGATGTGCAAAATGAACGTCTCTTCCGCTTCGAATTTCCGGAGCGGCCCGGTGCACTTCTCGAATTTCTGAATGCGATTGGTACCGACTGGAATATCAGTTTGTTCCATTACCGCAATCATGGCTCTGATCATGGCCGGGTACTCGCCGGCATCGACGTACCCGATTCCGAAGCCGAGGAGCTCGAGGTACATTTGGCCAAGCTTGGATACGCACACTGGGAAGAAAGCGGCAATCCGGCCTATACGATGTTCTTGTCCTGACGGCTTATTCGCGAAACGACGAGTCTCGCCGATCGAGCTTGCGCAACAAGCCTGGCCAGACAAGTGCACCGCCCAGGCCCTTTGTCACCTGCTCCGCCTGTGCCTGAATTCCTGCAACAATTGGTGCTGGCACCTGTAACAACTCGCCACCTGACGATTGCGCCATAACCTGAATCTGGCACGCGGTTTCGAGCACATACATCATGAGAAAGGCGTCGGCGATCGTCGCACCTACCGTCAGCAATCCATGATTGCGCAGAATCATGGCGTTGTTGTTACCGAGATCCGCAACCAGGCGCGGCTTTTCCCCCTCATTCAGAGCGACACCTTCATAGCTGTGGTACGCAAGGGTCGCGCAGGGAAACAGTGACGTTTGTGAGATGGGCAGCAGTCCCTCTGCCTGGGCCGATACCGCAACTCCAGCCCGGGTATGCGTATGCAGTACACAACCAGCGTCATGCCGAGCTTCATGCACCGCGCTATGAATAACGAATCCTGCAGGATTCACCGGGTACTCTGAGTCGAGAACCTTCTCTCCCGCAAGATCGACCTTGATCAGGCTGCTCGCCGTGATCTCCTCGAACATCATGCCGTAGGCATTAATCAGAAAATGATGGTCCGGCCCCGGTACCCGGGCCGACACGTGCGTGAATATAAGGTCGTCCCAACCATACATCGCAATCGCCCGGTAACAGGCGGCGAGATCGGTTCGGGCTTGCCATTCTTCGTCAGAAACCTGACTTTTCACAGTGCTTTCAGTGCCCATATTCGCCCCTGGAATATCCATCTGGCGTCAGTAACGGCAGATACGCGATCAGTGTGATGCTCCAAGGTGCCTTATTCCTTTTTGATTGCAACCTTTTCTGCAACCCGGGCATCAAATGATCAGGTAAAACGTAACAAACTAACTATCCCTTATGCGTTTGTTTCGTACTTGATGGTGGTGGCTTCGGCCACCACCATTTTTTACCACATTTCGCGCAGACGGGCAGCAACATCAATCTGTTTGTCCGTGCGCATCTTGAATTGTCCGGCACGGGCTTCCGGGCGGCCCTCAAAGCATTTATCCATGGACGCGAGCAGTGGCTCGGTCATGAAACGACTGCGCGCGCCGTAAACATGTTTGTCTCCATCTCTTTTTTGCTGAGTAACGTGGTAACGCAGCGGCGCTATCAGCGATAGCGTTTGCTTCGCGCGTGTCATTGCGACGTATAAGAGCCTACGCTCTTCTTCGATCATCTCCGGCTTGCCGGTTGCGAACTCCGATGGGAAATTACCGTCCGAAACGTTCAGCACAAAAACCGACTCCCATTCCTGGCCTTTCGCGGAATGTACTGTCGACAAGATCAGGTAATCTTCATCGAGTAACGGATCTCCGGCAAGATCGCCGGCTGCGGAAGGTGGATCCAGCGTTAGCTCGGTAAGAAAGCGCTCACGCGTTGGATAGCGGCCCGATATTTGTTCAAGCTGTTCGAGATCTGCGGTACGCGTATCCAAGCCGTCGTAGAGTCGTTCAAGATGCGGTTGATACCAGCGGCGGACTGCGGACAGTTGTGACTGCCATCCTTGTTCTTCGAAGCCGGCACTCGACAATGACTCCAGTAAATCGCAAAACGCCGGCCAGTCCTTACTCGATGCTGCCGGTGCACGAAATTCACGTAACACCGAAAACAAATGATCCCCAACAGCCAATTGCTCGAAGCACCGTGTCGCATTTACGGGACCCATGCCAGGCAGCAATTTAAGTACGCGGAAAGCGGCAACCTCATTCTTCGGGTTCTCGGCCCACTTTAGAACTGACAGCATATCTTTGACATGTGCCGCCTCCAGAAACTTGAGGCCGCCATACTTCACGTAGGGAATATTGCGCCGCACGAGTTCGAGTTCCAGCCTGTCGCTGTGATGAGAGCCGCGGAATAAAACGGCCTGCTCTTTTAATTGCATACCGAGCTCACGATTTGCAAGAATCGACTCAACCACATACTCGGCTTCTGCATCACCGTCTTCGACAGTGACGTAGCGTGGCTTACTGCCATCTTTGCGCTCGGAAAAAAGATTCTTTCGGTACTGCCGTTCGCTTTCTGCGATCAGGCAATTTGCACTATCGAGAATTGGCTGGGTTGAACGATAATTTTGCTCCAACGTAATGACCTGTGCCGCAGGCATGAACCGCTCAGGAAAACCAAGAATATTCTCTACATCGGCTGCACGAAAAGAATAAATGGACTGTGCGTCATCACCGACTACCGTAATACCGCTTCCATCGGGCTTTATCGCATTCAGGATTTTTGCCTGCACGAGATTTGTATCCTGATACTCATCCACCAGCACATGGTCAAATGACGATCCGATCAACTCCGCAAATTCTTGCTCCGCGACAAGATGACTCCAGTACAAAAGCAGATCGTCGTAATCGAGTGTCTGAGTTTGCTGCTTGCGCAACACGTAATGCCGGAACAATTCGGCTAATTCATCCGACCAGTCGGAGCACCACGGATAGGTGGTGTCCAGTGTCTCCGCCAACGGCGTCTCCGTGTTGACGCAACGCGAGTAAATTGCCAAACAGGTGTCTTTTTTTGGAAAGCGCCGCGATGTCCTCGTCAGTTTCTGTTCGTGACGCACCACGTCCATGATGTCCGCAGCATCGCCACGATCCAGCACAGAAAAACCAGAGTCCAGCCCCAGGTTGTGCGCAAATCGACGCAACAGGCGATTGGCCACTGAGTGAAATGTCCCCGACCAGGGCAGGCCACCGCCAGGCAGCGGCGCCGTACCGCATCCTTTTGTGGCCGTGCGCACAATTGACTCCACCCGACGGGTCATCTCCTGCGATGCCCGGCGTGTAAAGGTCAGTAACAATATGCGTTCCGGGCTAACTCCCGAAATCACCAAATGCGCAACACGATGCGCCAGAGTCATGGTCTTGCCTGTACCGGCTCCGGCGATAACCAGTAACGGGCCCGATGAAAATGCCTTGCCAGCGGTCGCTTCGCCGTACTCGGCAGCCTGCCGTTGCGCAGAATTCAACATCCCCAGATGGTCGTAAGTTTCCTCGGCAACCTGCACGGCAGTTCCTCGTAAAAGTCTGTATTTTTATACAGTACTGTATATATTTACAAGTATTACCGCAGGAATGCCTCGATCTGCTCGGCGAGCCGTTGCGGAGCCTCGAAATGAATCATATGTCCGACCTCGGCAATGGTGCAGGACTGGCTCGCCGGGAAGTGCAATGCATCCATGCCGGTGAACGGGCTGGTTTCACCACTCACGACCAGCATCGCAGCGTTGATATTCCGCCAGCAGGCCTCCGCTTCAGCCCGGCGGTACAACACGGCATTGGGCAGCTTGTGATTCGGGTCCGCACGCAGGCAAATCACCCCATCGTTTTCCTCTGCCCATTCACGAGCCACAAAATCGGCCCGCACATCGCTGAGACCCGGACTTCGTTTTCGTATCCTGCTCGCCAGGCTATCGAAGTCCGGATAGTTTGAAAACCTCGGCGGTGACTGACCGGCTTCAATCCAGTCGCGATACCTTCCTGGCGCGTCGTTCGGATCAGAGTCGGTAAGTCCGAATCCCTCGATATTGACGATCGCACAAACACGCTCGGGCATCACACCGCCGTACAGGGAACAAATATTGCCTCCCATGCTGTGACCAACCAGCCTGACAGGTTCATCCGGTGCGTAGATCTCCAACAACGCATGCAGGTCGGCCAGGTAATCCGGAAACCAGTAGGCATGACTGCGATGTAATGTACGTCCAAAGCCACGCCAGTCCGGCGCGACCACTCGCCAGTCCGATTTAAATGAGTCGATCACAAACTGAAATGTCGAGCCAGTATCGGCCCAGCCGTGAAGATAGAAAATAAGTGGTGCCCCTTCATCGCCCCACTCATTAACGCAATATTCGACGCCCCGGACAGCCACCGAGCGAGTCTGCCGCACCACCAGAGGTTCGTATTTTTCTTTGCCAGCCATGACCCGCTTCGCAACGCTGTCTTCGCAGCACTCATACCTATGTTACGTCAGGTCGTGTATAAACAGTGTGAACCCTCTATTTGAACCTGCAATACACCGAAGAATAAGCGCATGACGTTCGAGATCGCCCTGGTTCTGGGTATTCTGGTTATCTCACTGATACTTTTTATCAGTGAACTGATCCCTATGGACGTGGTTGCGCTTCTCGTTCTCGGCTCACTCGCCGTTACCGGCCTGGTCGATTCGAATCAGGCCTTTGCAGGTTTCAGCAACAGCGCCGTTATTACGGTCTGGGCCATGTTCATCCTCAGCGAGGGACTGACGCGAACCGGCATCGCGGACATTATCGGCCGCCAGGTCATGCGCGCCGGCGGCCATCGTGAAGTCACCTTGATCTTCGTCATCATGATTACCGGCGCAGTCCTGTCCGCCTTCATGAACAACATCGGCGTGGCAGCGCTAATGCTTCCCGTGGTCGTCGACGTTGCACGCAGAACCGGCGTTGCCGCGTCCCGCTTGTTGATGCCACTGGCGTATTCGACGTTGCTGGGCGGCCTCACGACCCTGATCGGTACACCTCCAAACCTGTTGATCAGCGAGTCGATGGTGCTTGGCGGCTACAAGCCGTTCGCACTCTTTGACTTCACACCGCTGGGCGGCGCGGTCATGGTGATCGGCGTACTGTTTGTGGTTATTGGCGGGCGTTTCCTGTTACCCAAGATCAGCGCCAAGCGCGGCAAGCACGTCAGTCAGCGCAGCTTGCGCGCGTTGTACAAATTACAGGAGCGCACGTTCATGGTGCACGTGCCGAAGGACTCCGTCCTCGTCGGTAAGACCCTGGCCGAAACGCGTATCGGAGCGTCGACAGGACTAATTATTCTATCGTTGTTGCGTAACGGCCGAAATGAATCGCTGCCCGGGCGCCAAACCATAATTCGCGGTGGTGACGGTTTACTCGTGCAGGGCCGCATTGATCAATTTCGCGAATTACGCCGTTGGAGCGATCTCGTTATCGAACGCGAATCGTCGGTCCTCAAATCCATGGTCGCCTCCAAAGTTGTGTACGCGTCCGTAGTAATCGCGGAAGGATCATCGGTAGTTTCCGAGCTAATCCGGGACGCGACTTTCAGAGCCCGGTTTGATGTGGCGGTCGTCGGTATCCTGCGCAAAGACGGTTACCGCCTGACAAATCTCGCGTATGTGCCGATCAGAGCCGGTGACCGGATTCTCGTGCAGGGCGAAGTTGATGCTATTGAGCAACTCCAGAAATTCTCGGACTTGGAAGACGTCGAAGTCTACACGCCCGAACAACTTCGAGAGACCTACCAGACAGACGAACGCATGTTCGTTGTGCGAGTACCGAAAGACAGTGACCTCGCGGAAGAAACGCTGAAAAAGAGTCGTCTTGCGGACGTATTTGATTTTCGCGTTCTGGCCATCTTCCGTGACGGAGAGCTGAATGTCATGCCGCACGGCGATGAGGTTTTACGCGGCGGCGACTTGTTGCTTATCGAGGGACAGCAAAGCGACCTGGACGTATTGCGTGGCATGCAGGAACTGGAGATAGACACAAAAGTGCCGGGCAATCTCGGCACTCTCGAAACCGAGCGCCTGACACTGATGGATGCCACGCTGGACCCCAGATCGTCACTGGCCGGTATGACGGTCGGAGAACTGAATTTTCGGGAACGCTACGGCATCGAACTCGCTGGTATCTGGCGCGAGGGTACGACGGTGGGCACAGAGCTCGCCGACGAACGACTGCAGGTCGGCGATGCGCTGCTGCTGTTGGGTCCTCGCGATCGCCTGCAACTACTGTCTTCCGACTCAGACTTCTTGATCCTTACGCCCCTTGGGCAGGAACCACCCGACACACGCAGGGCACCGCTGGCAGCATTGATCATGATGGCAGTCATCGGCGCAGTGATGGCTGGTTATGCGCCGATCTCAATTGCCGCGGTCATCGGCGGCACTATCATGGTGCTGACAGGTTGTTTAAATATGGAACAGGCCTACCGGTCGATCGACTGGCGGGCCATATTCCTGATAGCCGGAATGCTGCCGCTCGGAACAGCGATGCAGGAGAGCGGCGCCGCAACCTATCTCGCCAATCAGGTGATGGCTCTGCTTGGCGATGCAGGTCCGTGGCCAGTCATTATGGGACTTTATATTCTGACGGCGATGGCGACCATGATCATCCCTACGGCTGCTCTGGTCGTTCTTATGTCGCCTATTGTTTTATCCGCAATGTCGGACATGGGCGTACAGCCCGAGACCGCGATGATGGCGGTCGCTATGGCTGCTTCCGCAAGCTTTACCAGCCCGATATCACACCCGGCTAATATTCTCGTAATGGGTCCGGGTGGTTATCGATTTGTTGATTACCTGAAAGTTGGTGTGCCATTAACGATCGTCGTGTTTATCACCGTGATGGTATTGCTACCAAAACTCTGGCCGCTGGTGCCCGCATAGCCAGCCGCTATCCTATGAATTCTGGAGACAGCACGTGACTGAAAAAGTCGTTATCGCGGGTGCCGGGCATGCCGCCGGACAATTAGTAGCATCGCTCAAGCAACAGAAGTTTGCCGGGCAAATTGTTCTTGTCGGCGACGAACCGTACCTGCCATACCAGCGGCCACCGTTGTCAAAGAAGTTTTTGTCCGGAGACATGCCTGTCGAACGTCTGTATGTAAAACCAGCAAGTTTTTACGACGACCCGCAAATAGAACTGCGACTTGAAACACTGATCACCGAAATCGACCGCGATAGCAAAACGCTGAAAACAGATAGTGGCGACATCACCTACGATAAACTTATCCTCGCACTTGGTTCGAAGGTTCGCCGCCTGGCTATTGAGGGCGCTGATCTTGACGGCGTGCACTACTTACGAAGTATTGCCGATGTGGATGGTATTCACGCGGAACTGCAACACAAGAAGAATGCCGTTATCGTCGGTGCCGGCTATATCGGCCTTGAAGTTGCTGCAGTGATTCGCCAGCTGGGCCTCGCCGTTACAGTCGTGGAAATGGCCGATCGTGTTATGAGCCGTGTCGTCTCTCCCGAAATATCGGACTTCTACCAGATCGAACACACCACTCAGGGTGTGAAGCTACGCCTCTCAACAGGTATTGCCGCTTTCCGTGGTGAGGGACGCATTAGCGCCGTCGAGACCGCGGAGGGCGAACTGATTCCTGCGGATTTTGTTGTTGTGGGTATCGGTATTGTTCCGAATGTCGAGTTGGCATCCGATGCCGGCCTCACCGTCGAAGATGGAATCGTCGTCAACGATCAATGTCAGACCAGCGATCCAAATATTTACGCTGTCGGTGATTGCACGACACACCCGAATTCAATCTATGATCGCCGGTTGCGGCTGGAGTCCGTTCATAACGCTCTGGAACAGGCCAAAACTGCCGTCAGCAATATTTGCAGTAAGGAAACGCATTACTCACAGGTACCGTGGTTCTGGTCTGATCAATACGACCTGAAATTGCAGATCGCAGGCCTGTCCACGGGTTACGACGACATCGTCATAAGAGGTAACCCGGCTGATCGATCGTTTGCCTGCCTTTACTTAAAAGACAGCAAACTCATCGCAACCGACGCCGTCAACTCGCCAAAGGAGTTCGTGCATTCGAAAACGCTGATCGCGGCGCGAACAGTCGTCGATCGCGACAAACTGGCGGACACTAAGGTACCACTGAAAGAGCTGTATTAGTCGGAAAAACTACTCGTCTTCGACGAGCGCTTCATCAACAGGAGACTCGTCATCAGCGTCTGGCGGCAACTCGATTAGCAACTGCCCTTCTGCGGCAAGCGGACCACCAACAGTACGCCACGCGCGAACAGTTAAAGATTCGACAGCGAGCATCTCCAAACCGCTGAATTCGCCTGAGCTACCGGCAACCTTGGCGGTGCCCAGTGCACCAGGCCCAGCGGTCAGATTGCCGATCCAGCTTCCCTGCCAGATATTCGCTGAACTACGATATGCCGGAAGTACAATTCTGCGAAGAAAGTCCCAATAGTTCTCGGTCTGCTCAATAAACATGCCGCCCCTGCCAGGTAAGTACACATACCAGACGCTGTCGACTATCGCCTTCCCTGCGAACAGTCGGGTCGCTTCTGATAGCGACGATATCTTGATTCCCAGGCCGGCAACCTGACCGCGCCCATCCCGCAATATCTTCACGGACGCCGATGTCTGCCGAATAGAAGCTTCCCAAAGCTGCAATACTTTTTCGGGATAGGGACTTATCCGCGATTCGCCATCGTTAGTAAACACGACGTCGTCAGAAGCGACTCCGGAATAGGTGAGTGTCACAGTCTGCGAATCGGTCACCGCCAACGGCGACAGACCCTGCTTGCCAACAAAGGGGTTGAAGGCAACTCCGGCAGCAAATATGGCCGCACCCGAAATAATCCCGATAATTAATGCAATCAGATATTTCATTCGAACGGCTCCGCTGTACCAACGTAAGTCGCCAGCAATTCAATTCGGCCTGCGGGTGCGTCTTCTTCGCCAGACGTATCGGCTACCCAGCGTTCCACGACGAAGCCCTTCAACAGCGCGAACTCGTTCGACCCGGTTCGAAGTCGGCCGATTCGGTGGCCACCTTCTTGTGCGTCGGGTGCCATATTCACAAAAAGCGTCCCGCGAGCCGGGATATGTAATACCCAATCAATCACATCTGACGCTTCTTCCTTCGCCACCGTACGCGCGGCAACACCGATGACAACATCACGCGCGTTTCGAATCTTGAACAATTCCGCGCTAACACCTGCCAGCACATCATCCTGCGGCCAATCCAATCCAGCTGGCAACCCCGCTTTCTGCCCCGCGGTACCAACCATGATCCGATCCATTGGAATATTGATGTGGAAAGATTCCTGGTTGCCACCATTGGGTGCCACAGTGACGAGTGACACCTCACGATGCTGATCCACCGCCGGCAGCGAATACAACGCACCCGCCGTTGCCGCGATACCCAGCAATATTCCGACTAAGAATGTCTTTAACAAAACGTTTCCACCACTCGATAATTCACGCGCCAAAAGAGGCTCAAGCAGCAAGTTTAGTTAAATTGGGCCGATGGCAACAATGACTGCTGGCTATTCTGTGACGGACCGCACACGAATTAGCGGCCAAACACGTTGATTTACCAATAATTCAGCCTGTGAAGAGCATTTGCCACGATCGTCGAGCCCGGTACAATTTGGCAACCACCGGGAATTGCGCAGGATCCATTCAATAGTGACAAAGCCAATCTGCCTTTGGTCAGGTCCCAGAAACGTTTCGACTGCTCTGATGTACAGCTTTGCTGAACTTCCGGGCGTGCGTGTTATCGATGAACCCTTGTACGGACATTACCTGCGTGTCAGTGGTGCGAATCACCCCGGATGCCACGAAATAACGGCTGCCATGAACTGCGACGGCGACGCCGTCATGCAGGACCTGTTGCTGCAGCAAGTCGAAGACCGATCCCATGTGCTATTCATGAAACACATGGCCCACCATTTGACCGAACTGGATCTCGGTTTTCTACGCTCTACCAACAATATTTTTCTGATTCGTGACCCACGCGAGATGCTACCGTCGCTCACGATTCAGTTACCGCATGCCTCACTCTCCGACACCGGTTTGCAACGGCAATGGGAGTTGTACAGTGAACTGACTGCTTCCGGTCAGCACCCCGTTGTTCTGGATTCGCGCGAGCTGCTGCTCAATCCCGAAGACGTGTTGCGCCAGTTGACTCTACACCTCAACATCGAATTCACTAGTGGCATGCTGGCCTGGAAAGCCGGCGCGCGAGACGAAGATGGTGTGTGGGCGCCACATTGGTATCGCGCGGTGCACAGAAGCACCGGCTTCGCACCCTACGAGGCCAAGGCCAATTTCCCCGATCATTTGCGGCCGCTTCTGGATGACTGCACGCCCTGGTACAAAAAATTGTATGAACAAGCACTGCGAAACAATGCGGAGACACTGGATAAGTAACCCTAACAGGGACAAAGCAAAATGAACCTTCCTGACCCACGCAATTCCGACATTCTCATTCACGTTGGCGGCCAGCTAAAACCACGAGCGGAGGCAACCGTCTCTGTTTTCGACAGCGTCGTTCAAGGTGGCGATGCCGTGTGGGAGGGGCTGCGCGTTTATGACGGCCGCATCGCCGAGCTGGATGGCCACCTCGACCGGCTGCAAAACTCGGCCAAGACACTGGCGTTTGCCGATGTGCCATCATCTGACCGCATCCGCACTGCAATTTTCGAAACTCTCGCAGCAAACGGCATGCGTGATAACGCACATATCAGGCTTACATTAACGCGCGGCGAGAAAGTGACATCCGGAATGAATCCGCGCTTCAACCAGTCTGGCTGTACCCTGATTGTGCTCGCAGAATGGAAACCGCCGGTTTATTCAGACGCCGGAGTTCGAGTCATCACCGCATCGACTCGCCGCAATACTCCAGAGTGTCTGGACTCAAAGATTCACCACAACAATTTGCTCAATAATATCCTCGCCGCTATAGAAGCTAACGTG
Organism: Woeseiaceae bacterium; assembly: GCA_021773155.1. Taxonomy (GTDB): domain Bacteria; phylum Pseudomonadota; class Gammaproteobacteria; order Steroidobacterales; family Woeseiaceae; genus UBA1847. The sequence continues at coordinate 18,143 of JAJFKQ010000002.1, forward strand.
GCTGGCGCGGATGCTGCCGTCATGCTCGACGTTAACGGCTTCATATCAGAAACCAATGACACGAATATTTTTCTCGTAAAGAACGACCAGGTGCTGACGCCGCATGCGGACAGTTGCCTGCCGGGGCTCACGCGGCAGATGATATTGAAAATTTGTGGCGATGAAGGAATTCCGGCCCGCGAACGTAATTTGTCATTAACAGAGCTTTATACGGCCGATGAAGCATTTACGACCGGAACCATGGGAGAGTTAACCCCGGTGCTGGAAGCCGATGGACGGTTAATTGGTGATGGTTCCGCCGGACCATTGAGCAAACGACTGCAGAGCCTGCACCGGAGCTTTGCATACGAACACGGTGTGCCGTTGCCGACCTAGGGAAGCTCTGATCAACTCAGTGAATCTCTAGGCGAAATACTGCGTGAGGTATTCATCGAGACCGATCGAGTCCGCCGCTTCGACTTCATGCTGCCGTTGCAGCGACTCTCTAGCCTCCTGTCGAAACTTCTTACTAGCCACGTCATCTGGCTGGACAGTCGAGGCGAAATAATCACGGTGGCTTTTGGCCATCGCCAACGCGAACGGGAAAAAGCCTGTATTCGCTTCTTCAAGCCCGGCGATAATTAGTGCTGATGGCGTCAAGCTGGAATCATCGACCAATTCTTGCTTCAGACGAACTGCAGCTGAGTAGCTATCCGTGTCATCATGCCGATCCAGTTCTGCTGCGACTGCCAGCACTCCCACTATGATTTCACTGGCCCACTCTCTGATCGCGACCGGTTGGCCGATTCGACGCAAATGAAAATCGGGATTGCGACCATTTTTCGCGGTTTGTGCCTGATTTTGAGTAATCTCCCGAAGCTCCTCATCGTTCAGCTTCGGACTCTCCAACAGTAAACAATAAAGCAGCAACGCCTCCATGAAACGCATGGTGTTTTGATTGATGCCGCAAGGGTCGAACAAATTGATATCCAATGATCGGATTTCAACGTACTCAATTCCGCCACGTTGCAGCGCGGCCGTCGGCCTTTCACCTGACTCGGCGACTCGTTTCGGTCGAACAGGCGAATAAAACTCGTTCTCGATCTGCAGCAAATTGGCATTCAGTTGCCGGTAACGACCGTCAACTTTTACGCCGATCGCTTCATACGAGGGCTCCGGGGTCGCTATCGCTTTGCCCAGGTCGCGCACGTACTCGTCAAGACTGTTAAGGGAGATATGTATACGCGACTGAGTCTGGTTACTGTAGCCGAGGTCACTCATCCGCAGCGACGTGCCGAAAGGCTCGAAATAGGTTTCGTCATCGAATGATTTCATCGCAGCCGCGTTACCACCGGCGAATGACTTACACAACGCCGGTGACGCGCCGAACAGGTACAACACCAGCCAACCCATACGCTTAAAGTTCCGGATCAGCCCGAGGTACTGTTCGGATCGGAAATCGTCACCGCTGGATTCATCTCCAAGAATGTCCTGATAGGCTTCCCAGAATTGCTGCGGCACGGAATAATTAAAATGCACTCCGGCGATAGTTTGCATTTGACGGCCGTAGCGGTAGCCAAGCCCGCGCCGATAGATCGTCTTCATTTGGCCGACGTTTGACGAGCCGTATCTTGCCAGCGGAATCTTGTCGTCCTCCGGGATCCAGCACGGCATGCTGGCGGGCCACAACAGCTCATCGCCAAGCTGCGAATACGTGAACTGGTGAATATCGCAAACACAATGCAATGCCTCCCAGGTTGTCTCGAATGCAGGCGTTACGAATTCCAGCAATGCCTCAGAGAAGTCAGTTGTAATGTAGCGGTTGGTCAATGCGGAACCGAGGCCCAGCGGATGATCCAGCATTGAAAGACTGCCATCAGCCGCGATCCGCAACGACTCCTTTTCGATACCTTTCAGCCCGCCATACAAGAGATCGCCGCCAGCAGCAGCGACAGCGTTTAGTCGCTTGTCGAATTCGTTTGTCAATTGATTTTCCTGGATACCGCCGCCCGATTCGCGCTCAGTTTTACCATAACCGCGCCACACACGCGCATTTTCGCCCGCCTGAACCGTGCTGCCATGATTTAGTCTAAACTGACAGCGAGATATTACACATGTTCATGCAACGTTTGACGTTCGAAGCTGGCATCCTCGTCAAAATTGAGACTATTGGCTACGGTTACCGTGAGAAGAAATCGCCGTCGCAGAAGGGGCCGTCGTTGAAGGCATTATGAAAACAACCGGACAGTCAGAGCCGCTTGAATTTGTTGAAAAACGCGACAATTAGAGCATTATCTGGTCCAAGCTGGACACTTTCCGATCTGGCAATTCAGCAAATGCTACACTGAGCGCTGCTTTATGGCCGAATAAAAAAACGACATGATCGGCAACAGAACTCCACGCTTGCTCTTGCTCGCGGTCGCGCTCGGCGTCACCGTTTCGGGTGTCATGCTATCCGTCTTCTACGGCCAGTATCACTGGCTCGCCGAACAGATCGTTGACGCGAGTTCTGCAGAATACAATTTACAGGTCGAAGCAAGTTTCGAACGGCAGTCACACACACAACTGCAGAGCGCCGCGGAAAGCATACGCGACGTCGTAACTGGTGCTCGGGAATCTGATATTTTTCTGGCACTCAATACCGTTCTTATCGAAAATGAAATCCTGACCGGTGTCCGCTATACCAATGCGGCCAATCAGAGCTTCGACGCCGGCAATATTTCACAGACGACGGTTCCTGAGGCATCGATCTGGCTTGCACGACGCTTGATCATCACGCTGCCAATTGTCGTAGATGGCGCAGAAATTGGTGTTCTGTCTGGTGCTTTCGACCTTTCGGAGCTGAATGCACAAACTGACCGATTCACGGCGGAAATAACAAATACCGAAATCACCAGCCGGCGAGCCAGTTACCTGTGGGCGGGAGCCGGAACTCTGGCTGCCCTGCTGCTACTGGGTGCTGTTGTATGGCTGGTAGTTCGCGACCAGACAAATCGCATACGCCAACTCAAGGTACAGGCGGAAAAACTCCGCGATGCCGATTTCGGTGAGCCAATGGTCTTGTCTCGACACGATGAGCTCGGCGAGCTGGCGGCTGTATTCAATGACATGCGCCATCAACTACGCCAAACGACGCACTCGCGCGATTACGTCGACAGCTTACTTTCGGGAATGAATGAAGCAATTATCGTGACCGGCAGCGATGGCAAGATTTCGCGTATCAATACGGCAACGACACATTTGCTCGGTTACGAGGAAGATGAATTGCTCGGCACGAGCATTGACTACATCGTCAACACCAACAAGGGTCGTTCGCTTGCCGATGACTCCCCCTCTGGCTTGCCCAAAGAGGCAACATTCGAAAGCAAGTACGGTGAATCGGTTCCTGTTTCCTACACCTGTTCTGTTGTTGAAGATGAAAAAGGTGGTTCCTCCCGTCGCATCTACGCGGCCCAGAACATTACCGAACGACAACGTGCCGAAAAACGGATCCGATATCTAGCCCGTATCGACCCACTGACCAAGATTCCAAATCGAATGCAGTTTCAGCATTTGTTGCAACGCGGGATCGCACGAGCCAGACGTGCCGGCAAAACCCTGTGTCTTTTCTATATCGACATAGACCATTTCAAGGAGATTAACGATACCTTCGGTCATCTTGCGGGGGACACAACGCTGGAAACAGTTGCGGAGCGATTACGCAGCGCATTACCGCAGCACGCGATCATTGGTCGCCTTGCGGGCGACGAGTTTGCCGTATTTATAGGTGAACTTCGGCCCGACGAAAAAGGCATCGTCGAAACCAGCGAATTGGCGCAAACGCTGCTGGATCGTCTCGCAGACCCGTTTTTCGTGCATGGTCACGAGGTTTTCATGACAGCAAGCCTGGGTATTGGCTACTACCCGAAGGATGCACCCAACGTTATTGATTTGATTCGTAACGCTGACGCTGCTCTATATCATGCGAAAAAATCGGGCGGCAATGTGTTTTCTTTCTATGCGCCCAGAATGAACGCAGCGTCAGTAGAAAGGCTAATGACGAAGAGCAAGCTGAAGCGAGCTTTCGAGCGTGACGAACTGCTGGTCCATTACCAACCCAAATACAATCTGGAAACCGGGGATGTGTTCGGTGCCGAGGCGCTGGTGCGCTGGGAATTGCCGGATCGCGGAATAGTACTACCGTCCGACTTTATTCCAATTGCCGAGGACTCCAATCTGATCATTGATATCGGCGAGTGGGTACTGGACAAGGTGTGCGAGGACTTCCGTTTGTGGCAACGATCGGTGCCCTCACCGGGTCGAGTATCGGTAAATCTGTCACTTAAACAATTGCGGCAACTGAATTTCGTCAGCCGCATCAATTCCATACTGCGAGGTCATGAAGTCTCACCCACATCACTTGAGCTGGAGATCACCGAAACAACGCTGATGGAGAACCCGGAACGAACGATCAAGATGCTGGATCAACTCTATGGCCTTGGCTTGCACCTTGCGATTGACGATTTCGGCACTGGTTATTCGTCGCTTAGCGCGTTGCAGCAATTCCCGATAAGCACATTGAAAATCGATCGGTCCTTTGTCCGTGATATGGTCAATAATCCGGACGACGCAACGATTGTCGATACCATCATTCAAATGGGTCGCAACATGAACATGGATGTTGTCGCCGAAGGCGTTGAGGATGAATCGCAACTGATTTTCCTGCAAAAACTCGGCTGTACCTATGTGCAGGGACTATTGGTCGGCGCGCCAATGAGCTCGGATAACTACCTGGAGTTGTTGCTCGCGCATGCTGACGGCACCGACACCTACCGTGCGCTCTTCGCCTGACTTTTCAGCGGCTCGTCAACGTGCTTAAATTGCCATTGCACCCAAAACCACCCGCAGCATCACTGCGTGGCCAAACAAAAGTTGACTCGATGAACAAAATGATAAAAGTACTGATTTCAATTGCTTTCATGGCCGCGGCCCCGCTTGCACTTGCTTGTGATTATCCAGCACCACCGAAGAATCTTCCGGAAGGCGCATCCGCTAGCAAGGAAGAAATGCTGGCTGGTGTAAAGATGATCGCGGCCTATCAGGAAAAAATGTCCGAGTACCTGACGTGTATCGAAGCAGACGAAATTGTTGCCACGCAAGCATTGGCAGACGATGACGGGGCGGGCAAGAAGCAGCTCAGGACAATGTCAAACAAAAAGTACAATGCTGCTGTAGATGAACAAGCGCGGACGGTCGAACTGTTCAATGCCGAGATACGCGCTTACAAGGCGCGTTCAAAGTAATAATAGAAGATTCGTAAACGTAAAATGCCCGTCATCAGACGGGCCTTTTTTGTTTGACTGATGCTTTGATCACAGACTGTCGATTTCTCGACCGAGATCAGACTTACTCTCTGTAACTATCCTTTCCAGTACCCGAATACGTTCCTCCAGCATTTCAATTTTTGCCAGCGATTCTTCAAGTTCCGGATCGTGTTGCTTCTCTTTGTGTTTCATCTTCAGATACTTTTGATAGGTGTCCGCCGCGAAAACAACGGCAACGATACAGACAACATAAAACATGGTGTTCATTGGCGCATCCCTTTGCGATTTCTATGACTCAAAGCCTGCTCAGTTCCTGGTCGAGTTGATAGCGCTTCGAGGTAACGTGCTTTTCCAGACGCTTAAGACGCTCATCGAGTGACTCACAACGCCGGTTGATCTCATCAGCAATTGACGATTTCGATGACTCAACATCTCGTTGCTCTTCTTTAAATTTGCGTCGCTCGCGCCGGCGGCAGCATCTACCTGTTGCTACGCCCGGATCGCCGTGCGATTCGGACGGTATTAGAAAGACCGCCGCGAGGTAAGCGATAGTCGCGATCGGCATCGCTGTCAGGAACGCAATGAACGCCAGAATTCGCGTGACCTTCAAATTGAATCCCAAATAGTTCGCAAGGCCCGCGCAAACGCCACCGAGAATCGCGCGGTCTCGATCTCTGTAGAAGCGTCTGTCAGGCTCTGCATTTATGGCGGTCATGAGTGTCTCCAATAGTCCCGCTTGTCACGATGCCAAAATTCACTTTCATCACTACGTCCCGAATAAACCAATGGCTTTTCTTTGATCAGCACCGTCGCGCCCAGATAGAGCGCAGCAGTCAGCCAGAAAAACAACAACAGGGATATTATCGCAATGACCCTGACGGTGCCGACGCGAAAATTAAAGCGATCCGCGATTCCTGCACAGACGCCAAATACCCAACCGTTCTCGCGATCACGATAAAAACCACGCAAAGGACCGTAGTTGATATTCCAGGTTTCTCGACTCATTTTTTATTCTCCACGGTTTCCTCTACCACGTAACGACTACTCCGCCTCCGCTGGAGCCGTCGTATCTGAGGCTACACGACGCTTTAAAGCATCCAGCTCTTCATTCACAGACTCTTCTGCTTCAAGGCTCGCGAACTCATGGTTCAGATCCTTGGGCAATCCGAGGTCATAGGCCTCTACCCGCCCTTCGACGTCATCGATTCGACGTGTGTACTGCTCGAATCGCACCATCGCGTCATCAATTTTGTAGTCGTGAATTTTCTTACGTACCGCCAGTCGGCTATTCGCTGTCTTGTGACGCGCGAGCAACGCCTTCTGGCGTGACTTCGCGTATTCCAGCTTGCTTTCCAGGCGTGCAATATCCTCGTTAAGCTTCGTCAGACCTTCGTCAACCGCAAGGTAGTCCTGCTTGAGCAGATCGACCGCAGCCGCAACTCGTGATTTTTCTACCAGTGCCGCCTTCGCCAGATCCTCTCGACCCTTACGCAGTGCTAACTCGGCCTTCTGGTCCCAGTTGTTCAAGTCATGATCCAGGCGCTCGATCTTGCGGTTCAGATCCTTCTTGTCCGCAATAGAACGGGCCGCAGCGGATCGAACCTCGACCAGCGTGTCCTCCATTTCCTGAATCATCAGACGGACGATCTTTTCCGGATCCTCTGCCTTATCCAAAATCGCGTTGATATTGGAGTTCACGATGTCACTGAATCTCGTGAATATGCCCATGGTGATTCCTCTCGTGTGTGTAATGCCTGCCTGTATAACTGCAGCATTCGTGCCAACCCTGTTGTCTCGCTGTAACGTATTGTTTTATATGTCAATAAGAGACTTCTGATCGAATGTTTCAAGTGCTGAATATGGTGAAGTTCACTAGTTAGTGGTATTTTTCGTCATATTTTGGCCTAATGGACCGATGCCAGTCGCATTGCAGTCACAGCAAATCATCGGTGAGGCGCCAGTATTTCTGGAAATGCTGGAGCATGTCTCGCGCGCCGCACAGCTTTCCAAGCCGGTTTTGGTCGTTGGTGAGCGCGGAACGGGTAAAGAGCTGATAGCGTCACGCCTGCATTTTCTTTCCGACCGCTGGGAACAGCGGGTCGTCAAGGTCAACTGTGCGGCACTGACGGAGTCCATCCTCGAATCGGAATTATTTGGTCATGAGGCCGGAGCGTTTACCGGTGCCGCAAAGACGCATATCGGTCACTTTGAGCGCGCTGACGGTGGCACACTCATTCTTGATGAACTCGCAACAATTTCTCTGCGGATGCAAGAGAAGATACTGCGAACTATCGAATACGGCGAGGTACAGCGCGTGGGAGGCAGTGAAACACTGCTCGTGGACGTGCGTATCGTCGGCTCAACCAACGCCGATTTGCAGCAACTCGCGTCTGCCGGGCGTTTTCGCGAGGACCTGCTGGACCGTCTCGCCTTCGATGTCATCACCGTGCCTCCGTTGCGCGAGCGAGTGGAGGACATCATGCCGCTGGCAAGCGCATTTGCGATCAACATGGCAAGTGAGCTGAAGTGGAGTTACTTCCCCGGATTCAGTTCGCGCGTTTCGTCTGCCCTGCTGCGAAACAGGTGGGCTGGCAACGTTCGCGAACTCAAGAATACGATCGAAAGGTCTGTCTACAGATCGCCTGACCAGGAGCAACCAATCGCCAAGCTCGCCCTTGACCCATTCGATACGCCGTTCAGGATTGATGAACCGAAGGTGGCCGCGAGCGGTCCGTCCACGTCGCGTCGTCCGCCGCTGCTACCAGCGGACCTGACACAAAGACTGGTTGATACCGAAGTGAACTTGCTGAATGCCGCGTTGGAAAAATCGCGATTTAACCAACGACTGGCGGCCGACTTGCTGGGTCTCAGTTATCACCAGTTTCGGGGCAAGCTGCGAAAATTTGATATTCGCAGCAAGCCCTGAGACTGGTGACTAAGGGGTTGGGTTTGCCGCCTAGCTTTCGTCGCGGAAGCGACGTACGTAGATTGCGCCAGTTGATAGAAGCGCGCATACGACGACACCGGCCCACATCGCAGGACTCGTCAAAAACTGTACGACATCAAGATGGGCCAGCAAACTGGTTGCATCTTCCGAAACACGCCACTGTTCTTCGTTGAAGAACTTTTCGATATCTACGGTACGAAAAAGTGGCAGACCATCTCCACGGCCAAGCACGTTTTCCGCGAAGACGTGCGTGCGCAGAATAATGCCTTCAAGCAGCCCGATAAGGAGCAATGGCATGAATGCCATTAGCAATGGAGAGCGCTTCGTATAAGCCGACACAAGCAGAAACCAGCCAATGAACGGTGACATCCAGATACCGCTCGCCACGACAACGATAAATGCCGCTAGCCAGTTATCCAGGAATGCAACGGAACCCCAGATCAACATACCGCCATCACCGCCCTTCATCGATACCCAGATACTCGTAACGATGAGGTTGATGATATGTGTCCCGATAATTCCGATCGCTGTTATCACCGGAATAACGATGATCGCTACGATCAGTTTGGAGATGATGGTTTCAGCATCCGTAACCGGCAGCGAGCGCCAGAATAAGATGCT
>JAJFKQ010000011.1 GCA_021773155.1 Woeseiaceae bacterium
TGACCGCGAACTTCGAAATCCGGAGTCAGGGAACGGTTCGCCCGCGAACTGAAACGGTACTCAGTGCTGAGGTCTCCGGAACGATCATCAGTATTTCGCCGAAATTCGCTGCCGGAGGTGTGTTCGAAGAAAATGAAATGCTGATGCGCGTCGACCCAACGAATTACTCGGTTGCGTTCGATCAGGCGGAGGCACTCGTAACACAGCGGCAAATTGAGTATGACGGTGCCAGGAAACTTCGTAGTCAAGGGTATCGCGCCGAGTCTGAATACGCTTCTGCAGCTGCGTCACTGGCGTCTGCACGAGCCGAACTTGTGCGTGCGAAACGCAATCTGGAGCGCACATATATTCGATTGCCATACGATGGAATTGTACGGACAAAGGAAACCGACCTGGGCCAGTTCGTGACGGCTGGTACTCGAGTTGGTGTCGTATTTTCGACTGACGATGCGGAGGTCAGATTGCCGCTAACCGATCGAGACCTTGCGTTTATCGACCTTCCTTCACCCTTCGAAGTGCTTGCTTCCGGGACTGCTGATGGTCCGGCTGTAACGTTAACGGCGGTACAAAAAGGTCGACCATTTGAATGGCAAGCACGCATTGTCCGAACGGAGGGCGTGGTTGACGAAAAGAGCCGTGTGACTTATGCGGTCGCACGCATATCTGATCCGTACGGCCGACTCCATGACGGCCACATGCTTCCGGTGGGTACTTTTGTTGGGGCAACTATCCAGGGATCCGCTGCGGAATATACTATCCGGGTGCCGCGGGAGGCGGTGCGTGGTTCCAGGCAACTTCTGTTTGTTGATGAAGACAGCAAAATCGAAATTCGGGACGTTGATATTATTCGATCAGATAGTGCTTACTCCTACTTGCAGGGCGGTGCTACTGAAGGTGAGCGCATCGTTGTCTCTGCGCTGGAGACTCCTATCAACGGCATGTCGGTACGCACAGAAGATAGCGTTACAGAGCTAGAAACCGAGGCCGAAGAATAGTGAAAAACCGACCCGGCGTCACCGACCAGAAAGGCATCATCGCCTGGTTTGCGGCCAATCACGTTGCTGCGAATCTGTTGATGCTGTTTATTATCGTCGCTGGCCTGATTTCAGTTTTCACCATTCGAAAACAGACGACTCCCGATTTCGAGCTCAACAACATTCAGGTGCGGGTTGCTTACCTCGGCGCCGCTCCCCAGGAAGTTGAAGAGGGCGTCGTTGTTAAGGTCGAGGAGGCTATCCAGGACATCAAGGGAATCACAAGGATAACCGGCCGAGCCAGCGAGGGCAGCGGGACCGTAACCGCGGAGGTTTCGTCCGGTACCGACATCCAGGAGGTCTTGAGCGAAGTAAAAACACGCGTAGATGCTATCTCAACATTCCCGGTGCTCACGGAAAAGACGGTAATTTTTAAGCAGGAAATTCCGATTCACGTCGTATTCATCGCGATTCATGGGGCACTGGACGAATTTTCGCGAAAAGCGATTGCTCAGGAAGTTCGCGATGAATTGATGCAGTTACCGGCCGTTTCGACAGTAGAATTTCTGGGCGATCGGCCATACGAAATTAGTATCGAAGTGTCGGAGCACATACTGCGGCAGTACGGCTTGAGCATGGGTGAGGTATCACAGGCCATCAAAAATACCTCTGTCGATATGCCGGGTGGCACTATCAAGTCGGTCGGTGGCGATATTTTGCTGCGTACTGAAGGCCAGGTCTATACGGGTAACGAATTTGGGTCCCTGGTATTGCGGACTTTCCCGGACGGGACGCGCCTGATTTTAAGCGACATTGCAAATATTACGGATGGCTTTGTTGAAACAGATGGTTATGGGCATTTCGACGGTAATCGAACTGCTACGTTGCGAGTTCTGGCAAGCGGTGAACAAAACGAATTAACAACGGCTGCCGCGGTGCAAAAATATGTCGCCGAAAAATCACTGGCGCTACCCGATGGCGTGCGCATGGATATCTGGATCGACCGATCACATTATCTCAAGGGCCGCTTGCAGATGATGAGCAGCAACATGTGGCAAGGCGCACTACTGGTCTTCATCGTGTTGTCCATGTTCCTGCGCATGAAAGTCGCCATGTGGGTTGTGGTCGGAATTCCGATCACATTTCTGGGAGCGATGTGGTTGATGCCCCATGGACCCTGGCCCGTAACCATCAACATGATGAGCCTGTTCGGATTTATCATCGTGCTGGGTATTGTCGTCGATGACGCGATCATTATCGGCGAGAGTGTTTACACAAGAATACGAGCCGATGGTCATACCCTGGATAATGTCATTGAAGGTGCACACCGGGTCGCGGTACCTGCCACATTCGGTGTTTTAACTACGATAGCCGCGTTTGCTCCACTACTTTTCATCGGCGGTATCGCCGGACCGTTTTTTGAGGCGATCTCGGTGGTTGTCGTTCTGTGCTTAATGTTCTCGCTGGTAGAGTCCAAATTGATCTTGCCGGCGCATTTGGTGCACGCGAAGATTGAAGACATTGATGAAGACGATCTGTTTAACCCGCAGCGCCCAATTGGTTTCTTGGAACGTATTCCGCGCACGTTCCTCAAGATCCAACGGCGAATCCAGCACGGCCTTACGTATGTAATCCAGAAATGGTATCGCCCGATGGTTGAGCGCGCGGTGGACAATCGTGGTGTCACGGCGACCATCTTTGTCGCGATGTTGATATTGACGTTCGGCACGTTGGCGAGCGGTATTGTGAAGTTTGAGATCTTCCCAAGCCAGCCAGGTGACTTCATTCAGGTTAGCTTGCGAATGCAAGTTGGCTCCCCTCCCAGCGAACGCAACAAAGTGCTTCAAACTCTCGAAGATACGATCCTGGAAATGAACGCAGAGTACGTCGCGGAAAACCCCGACACGCTACCTATGGTGCAACACGTAGGCGCGTTTACGCAGGGCGATACAGGCGCCATCATTTTCGTCGAAATGCCGCAGTCCGAGGATCGTCCATTTAACGGCGACGAGATCAGCAATCGATGGCGCGAGCGCGTTGGCGAATTTGCAGGTGTCCGGGAGCTCGATTTTAGTGATGCCAACCACTTTGGTGGTGGAGCTGCCCTCAGTTTTCGGCTAAGTGGCGTGAACCCGACCAGTTTGGAGCACGCGGCAGGTGAGCTTGAAGAAAAGCTTGCCGAGTACGAGGGGGTATTCGATATTCGCACGACGGTCGATGCTGGTGGCGAGGAAATTCGCTTGAAAATCAAACCAGAGGCTGAAGCGCTTGGACTCACCATGTCATCACTGGGTCGCCAGGTGCGACAGGCATTTTACGGAGAGGAAGCGCAACGTATCCAGCGTGGTAAGGATGAGATACGGGTCATGGTCCGTTACCCGCAAGAAGAGCGACGCTCCATCGCGAACCTTGAGAACATGCGAATACGGACACCGGATGGTGATGAGGTGCCGTTCCCTGCAGTTGCTGAAATGTCGTTTGGTAATGGTTATTCGAGCATTACGCGGCTGAATCGCGAAAGAACAATAACTGTGTCGGCGGACATCGATCCTGAAATCGCGCAGTCGGCTGAAATCATCAAAGCGATAAGTGAGGACTACATTCCCGAGCTTTTGTCCGGCCACCCGGGGGTGAGTTATGGGCTCGAGGGGGCCAGCCAGGAGCAGGTTGACCTGATTAAAAATCTGACGATTGCGTCAGTCGCTGCACTGTTCCTGATATATGCGTTGATCGCAATACCACTTCATTCCTACAGCCAGCCTCTGATCATAATGTCGGTCATTCCATTTGGCATGATCGGTGCGGTCGCAGGCCACCTGTTGATGGGTAAATCCGTCAGCATGTTTTCACTATTTGGGCTCGTCGCTTTGGCCGGGGTTGTTGTCAATGACAGCTTAATCATGATCGACTTTGTCAACAAAGCTCGTGCGAGTGGTATGACCGTCAGGCAGGCGGTGATCGAGTCTGGAACGCAACGATTCAGAGCGATCATTCTTACGTCGATTACGACAGCTGTTGGCCTCATGCCGATCATGATGGAGCGTAGCCTGCAGGCTCAAACCGTTATTCCAATGGCCATCTCCTTGAGTTTCGGCATTATTTTCGCAACGATCATTACGCTGTTCCTGATACCGGCTCTTTACATGTTGCAAGAAGATTCCTTCCGCAGAGCGCGACAGTTCAAGAACTGGCTACTGTATCGCCCCACTGAAGTGCAGCCGGACTAGGCGCCGACATGTCAGCGACGGATAAGATGGCGCGTGAAGGCGTGATAGCCGGACTTGCGGCCTATTTGATGTGGGGTGTTCTCCCGGTTTACTTCAAGACTGTTGGAGAAGTGGACCCGACAGAGGTGCTGGCGCACAGAATTATTTGGGCAGTACCTTTCGGTGCATTGATACTGTTGTTTCGTCGTCAGTGGCCAGAAGTGAGGCGTGCGCTGACGCATCGCAGCATGCTCGGCTGGCTATCGATTTCTACGGTATTTATCGCCATGAACTGGTTCGTCTATATTTGGGCAATTCAGGATGGACGAATTTTCGAAACCAGTCTCGGTTACTACATCAATCCGTTAACCAATATGCTGGTTGGTGTATGGCTGTTCGGTGAGCGGTTACGCCGTTTTCAGACGGTCGCTGTCGCACTTGCATTTATCGGTGTGCTCGTACTGACAATATCAGGCGGAGTTGTGCCCTGGGTTGCTCTGTTTCTGGCCGTCAGTTTCACTGTCTATGCCGCCATAAGAAAACGTGTGGTGATCGGCGGCATGCCGGGCCTTTTCGTTGAGACAGTCTTGCTTCTGCCGTTCGCACTGATCTGGTTTGGCTACTTGTTCTCGTCGTCGCAAATGGTGTTTGCGACGGGCGATAGCTCAATGATGTTTTGGCTGATAATGGCTGGGCCGGTTACAGTAGTACCCTTGCTGTGCTTTGCACTGGCCGCACGACGGGTATCGCTGACGACAGTAGGGTTCATGCAATTTCTCGCGCCAACTCTGCAGTTTGGAACAGGCATCTACTACGACGAAACCCTGACAACCGCACACCTGATTTGCTTCACTTTCATCTGGACCGCGGTAGCCTTCTTCATCTTCGACGCAATTAAGTCAGCAAAGAAAAAGCCCCTGTTGAAAGAGTCAACAGAGGCCTGACTTATCTACCAGCGGGCTCTCTAATTAAATCTACTTATTAGCCTTCCTCTCAGCAGCCTCTCTGATGACATCATCAGCAACATTCTGCGGACAAGGCGCATAGTGCGAGAACTCCATCGAGAACTGACCACGTCCGGACGTCAACGTACGCAGATGACCAATGTAGCCAAACATATCAGCCAGCGGAGCATCAGCTTTAACACGAACACCCGTCGGGCCTGCTTCCTGTGACTTGATCATGCCGCGACGACGGTTCAGATCACCGATAACATCACCAACATTGTCGTCAGGTGTGAAGACGTCGACTTTCATGATCGGCTCAAGCAACTGCGGTCCCGCTTTCGGAATAGACTGGCGGTAGGCAGCTTTGGTCGCGATCTCGAACGCAAGTGCGGATGAGTCGACAGCGTGGTATGCGCCGTCGAGCAAGGTGAACTTGACGTCGAGCAGCGGGTAGCCCGCCATCGTGCCTTCGACCATGCAGGACCGGAACGCTTTTTCGATCGCACCCCAGTACTCGCGCGGGACATTACCGCCGGTTACCTTGGACTCGAACTCGTATCCGACGTTTTGCTCGGCAGGCTCGATCTCGTATTCGATCTTTCCGTACTGACCAGAACCACCCGATTGTTTCTTATGGGTGTAAGTATCTTCGATCTTCCGGGTAATCGTCTCGCGATAGGCAACCTGTGGCTTACCCATTTCAACGTCAACGTGATGCGTACGGCGCAGAATGTCTACCTTAATGTCGAGATGCAGCTCGCCCATACCCTTAATAATGGTCTCGCCGGAGTCTTCATCGGTAGCAACCTGGAATGAAGGGTCTTCCTGAACCATCTTGTTCAGGGCAACTCCCATCTTCTCGGTACCCGCCTTGTCTTTCGGCGAAATCGCGATGGAGATTACGGGATCTGGGAACACCATAGGCTCCAGTGTCGCTGGATTGTCGGCATCGGCCAGTGTGTGACCAGTGCGAGTGTTCTTCATGCCGAGGAGGGCAACGATGTCACCGGCCTGTGCAGAGTCCAGTTCCTCACGAGAGTCAGCATGCATCTCGACGATACGGCCAATTCGTTCGCTCTTGCCTGTGAACGTATTCACGACGTTGTCACCCTTTTTAATGGTGCCCGAGTAGATACGTGTAAAGGTCAGAGCGCCGTAACGGTCGTCCATGATCTTGAATGCGAGTGCACGAAATGGCTTCGCAGGATCCACTTCCGCGAATCCTCCCGTTGGGTTGCCTTCCAGATCGATTTCCGGCTGTGGTTTAACCTCGGTCGGGTTCGGCAAGAAGTCAACAACTGCATTAAGAATATTCTGTACACCTTTGTTTTTAAAGGCAGAACCACAGTAAGTCGGGAAGAAGTCGAGTGCGATCGTACCCTTGCGGATGCAGCGCTTGAGGTCATCAATCGAAGGTTCGTTGCCTTCGAGATAAGCCTCCAGAAGGTCATCGTCCTGCTCAACTGCAGCTTCGATCATCTTCTCACGCCATTCGGCAACGAGGTCTGTCATGTCTTCCGGAACGTCACCGATCGTGTATGACTCAGGATCGTTTGGATCGCTCCAGATCCATGATTTTTGCGTCAGGAGGTCAACAACGCCAACAAAGTCATCTTCGATACCGATCGGCAAAACCATAACCAGAGGATTGGCTGCCAGAACGTCCTTGACCTGCTTAACGACGCGGTAGTAGTCCGCACCGATTCGGTCAAGCTTGTTGACGAAGATGATGCGTGCGACTTCTGAGTCGTTGGCGTAGCGCCAGTTCGTTTCAGACTGTGGTTCAACGCCGCCTGATCCACAGAACACACCAACGCCGCCATCAAGAACCTTCAGTGAACGGTATACCTCAATGGTGAAGTCAACGTGTCCTGGTGTGTCGATGATGTTCATGCGGTGGCCATCCCACTCGCAGCTTGTTGCAGCGGACTGAATCGTAATACCGCGCTCCTGCTCCTGGTCCATAAAGTCCGTCGTGGCTTCGCCATCGTGGACTTCGCCGGTCTTATGAATCTTGCCGGTGAGCTTCAGGATTCGCTCTGTGGTCGTAGTCTTGCCCGCATCAACGTGGGCAAAAATGCCGATATTTCGATATACGTTAAGATCTTTCATCTCTTTGCTCTGTTTCTCTTCGTTGTCTTTTGTCACCGACCACCAGCTACCGCCATACCATCAGGTGCTCTCAAAGCCTTGCTAAAGCGAGAACCCGGCAATAAATCGAGGTGGGTGCACGTAATTCCTTGCCAGTCCATCTGTGCGATCCCGGCAGCTAGTGAGGCGCTGCGAATCAGGTAGGACGGGCTTTCGGGCGCGGATAATAACAGTGCGGAGCGCCCTAAACCAGTCCAAATGGCCGGAGCGGCAGGCCGACCGGACGAAAGCCAGAAAAAAGCATTAAAAACAATGCGTTAAAGCGAGAAAATTAGCGGCGTAGAATCGCTATCCAGCGAGCGATATTGAGCAAACTCATCAGTGACGCAGAAACGTAGGTTAGAGCGGCTGCTGTTAGCAGCCTGTGGGCATGTGGGCGGTCCGATGATTTCAGTATCCTGTGCTCGTCCAGCATGGGCAGTGCGCGGTTGAAACTGGCATCGAATTCGGTGGGAAGCGTAACGAAATGCACCACAGCCGACGTTCCGAGCGTCAGCATCCCGGCAAGAACGGTCAAAAGGCCCAAAGCCGGCACGCGGGTGAGCAGTCCCATGAACGGCGAGATCACCAGCAGGCCGGCACCGATCTTTTCGATACCGCTCATAGCACTGACCAGCCGGGTACGCCATTTCAGCGGCGGATAGCTTGTGTGGTCCTGAACGGCGTGCCCAACCTCGTGTGCCGCGACTGTAATTGCGGTGAGTGATTGACCATCATGTTTGTCTGGTGTGAGTCGGACCACTTTTTCAATAGGGTCGTAATGGTCGCCGGATTCTGTGACTTCGACTTTGACGGACTGTAAGCCGTGTTTGTCCAGTAAATGGCGTGCCAGGCTGGCGCCCGTTCCAGCGTAGCGATCCTCGGGCTGGCTGTATTTTCTGAGCACGCGCTGCACCCAGATCCCGGGTCCCAGGATCAGGGCAATGATAAGAACGATCAGAATGATGTATGCCACAGAACTATCGTACCGACAATCTTGCAAAAGGTCGTCTACGGAGTAGTCTTTGATGTCAAATAATCAAATGATTTCAGGCATCTCGAGGTAAGCGGTGAGTACCGATCAATTGGTCCTGTTTGGACTGCTGTTTTTCGTTTTCGTTTTTCTGATCTGGGGTCGCTGGCGCTACGACCTTGTTGCGTTCGTTGCACTTCTGCTCGCTCTACTTACGGGTGTTGTGCCAAAAGACCAGGCGTTTTCCGGTTTCGGACATCCGGCTACGATCATCATCGCGTTGGTTCTTGTCATTAGCAGAGGTTTGTCCAACTCTGGCGCAATAGAACTGGTCGCCCGACACCTCGTCGACGCATCGCGAAAGCTCGCCACACACATCACGATCATGTCGGGACTTGCCGCTGCGCTGTCTGCACTTATGAACAATGTCGCCGCATTGGCGCTGTTAATGCCTGTCGATATGCAGGCGGCGAAAAAAGCCGGCCGCAGCCCATCACTCTCGCTCATGCCTTTGTCGTTTGCGTCCATTCTTGGCGGCATGATCACCCTCATTGGCACACCGCCAAATATTATCATCGCCGAGTTTCGCGGTGATGCTTTGGGTGAGTCGTACAGGATGTTTGATTTCGCGCCGGTCGGACTTGCTTGTGCGATCGTGGGTGTTGCCTACGTCGCTCTGATTGGATGGCGTCTGCTACCAAGCGAACGACAAGGTGCCGATGCTGGCGAAGATCTGTTTGACCTCGCCGATTACATCGCCGAAGTCAGTGTGCCGGAAGGCTCGTTGGCGATTGGAAAGATGGTGCGTGAACTGGACGACATAGCGGAGAAAAGCGATGTCGATATTGTTGGGCTCATACGTCGTGGCCGCCGTCTGCCGGGTCTTGCACGCATCGCGAAAATCAAGTCGGGTGACATACTGATTATCAAGGCCAGCCCCGATAGTCTGGAAGAGGCGTTAGGCAATCTGAATCTTGAATACATTGGGAAAGGGGAAGGGCAGCTTGGCAGTGATGATCTGATTCTCAATGAAGTCGTAGTTCCGGAGTCGTCACCTGTCGTGGGCCGATCCGCAATTTCCCTCCGTATGTTGTATCGGTATCGTGTTGCCCTTGTTGGTGTGTCGCGTCAGGGAGAGCGCTTCCGGGCAAATGTTAGAAAGTTGCTGCTTCGGCCAGGCGACATACTGTTATTACTCGGTGCTGAAGAGCGTCTGAATGACATTGTGGGCCGCTTGGGGCTATTGCCATTGGCGGACCGGGGACAGCGCGTTATACAGCGCGAAAAGGCCTGGTGGGCGGTTGGAATATTTGCCGCGGCGATCGCTGTCGCGAGTTTTGGTTTCGTCTATTTGCCCATCGCACTGGGCTGCGCGACAGCGCTTTATGTTCTATTCAACATCGTCCCGATTCGCGACGTTTATACGTCGATCGAGTGGCCTGTCATCGTCTTGCTGGGTTCCATGATTCCGATTGGTGGCGCTCTGCAATCTACTGGTGGTACAGCGTTGATTGCTGGTGGAATTGTTGATCTGTCAGCCGGGTTCTCACCGGTCGTTGTTCTGACCTTGTTGATTATCGTCACGATGACTTTGTCAGATGTGATGAACAACACGGCAACAGCCGTGATAGCCGCGCCTATCGCTATCGAGATCGCGACACGTCTGGACGTTAACCCAGACCCATTTCTGATGGGCGTTGCAGTTGCCGCATCGTGCGCTTTCCTGACGCCCATTGGGCACAAGAACAACACGCTGATCCTTGGGCCGGGTGGTTATCGATTTGGCGACTACTGGCGCATGGGATTGCCCCTGGAGATCCTGATTATTGTGGTGTCTGTTCCGGCAATTACTTTCTTCTGGCCGATGTAAGTTTTATGTAAAGCACCTGTCGCTATTCAGCAGAATCGGGTGTCAAAAACTGACAAAAGTCGCCCATTATCACGCCTTTCCGTTTTGACATGGAAGTCATAACATATTGAAAAATATGCGATAAAAAATTATCCGCAATTTGGCACAAGCTTTGCACCCTTGCTTTGTGACTGGCAAATAAAACGGAGAGAATCATGACCAGAGCGAAGATCCTGGATTGGACCGATGCGCAGGTGCGGTTGAAATTTGATGAGCACCGCGACGTTAAGTACCAGGTCTACAGAGACGGCGGGAAGCACTTCCTCGAAATGCGGAGCACTGATGAAGAACCCATCCACACGCTGGAGTTGCCGGACGGTATGAAACTCGACCGGAGCAGTTACGAAGTACTGTTGCGTTATGTCTTGGCGGACGTGGTCGCCGCGTAATCTTCGACGACTTTCCAGACGCGGAGGAGATTCTCACCGAGGATCTTCCTGATATCGTCTTCGCTGTAGCCGCGGTCCAGTAAACCCTGAATCAGATTAGGGTAGGTCGAGACATCTTTAAGGCCAATTGGTAGCGAATCGCCTACGCCGTCGTAGTCGGAGCCAATGCCGACATGATCAACGCTGGTGAGTGCAACGACATGGTCAAAATGGTCGAGCACGACATCCAGATTCGCGAACGGCAGCGGGCCATGCGCCTCAGCATAAATCGCCGGGTATTTTTCCCACAAGTCTGACTCGGAAAAATCAGGGTGTTCAGCTGCATATAGTTTTCCGGCTTCCTTTCGCGCGTCCGCATACATCCGGGTCTCCTCAGAAACGAAGCTTGACCCGAAGTTGATCTGGATAACACCGCCGTTCCTGGCGAGAGCGACAATCATTTCATCACTCATGTTGCGCTCA
>JAJFKQ010000101.1 GCA_021773155.1 Woeseiaceae bacterium
ACTCGGCACAGTTTTTAAGGCCCCACTTCAGCCATCCAACACGTTCATCGAATTCACGGATCAGGACCAGCAACTCATAAGTTGCGGCATTCATATGGCTACAGAGGGTGAGAATATTGCGATCGAGATCCTCGATCGGAGAGAGGTCAGCAGCACGTTTCATGGCACTTCCTTGTGGAGGAAACAGACCTTTATTATAACCAGTAGCATGACAAAAAACAATTATAAAACAGTAACTTAAGCACTATTTATACCTTGCGGTCGCCCGATAAACTATTCCATGTATTGTCCCGCCGTCAACGTCTGCTCTCACCTGCAACTAATCGATTTCGCAAAAGCAGTGCGAATAGACACCCTTCGGATCATTGAATTGCGACAGGCCAGCCAATAGCGCTTCCAGTCTGCTGGCGAATGACTCCAGTGCCGAAGGCCCGTTCACCAGCGCCGCGACATCGAACCCGGTTCTTTCTGTCAGCGCGAAGAACTCGAGGACCATCTGTTCCGTTGGTGTTAGTTTGGTCTCAATCAGCTTTTGGCCGTAGTCACCTTCGGCGAGACCTGCTAGTTGGGCAGCAGCGCGAATAGAATCCTCGTAGGTGCCCAGCGCATCGATCAATCCATGTTCGAGCGCATCCTGTCCTGTCCAGACCTGGCCTTGCGCGACGCTATCGACGATATCCTTTTCCATTTCACGCTGCTCAGCGACGTCGGAAATGAAATCATCATACGTGTCATTGATGACGAGCTGGAACAGCTCTTTCATTGGCAACGACATTTCACGGTCCGGTCGAAATTGGCCGGCCCATGGTGTTGTGCCAACACCGTCCGTGGCCACACCGACTGCATCCAGCGTACGTTGATACGTCGGAAACATGCCGAAGACTCCAATTGATCCGGTCACCGTTGCCGGGCTGGCGAAGACCTGGTCGGCAACGACCGAAATCAAATAGCCACCCGAAGCCGCTACACTGCCCATCGATGCCACAACGGGTTTTCCAGCCATCTGCAGTGCCTGAATCTCATGCGCAATAACCTCGGATGCGAAGACACTGCCACCCGGACTGTCGACACGTAACACTACTGCCTTAACGGAATCATCCGATAATGCCCTGCGGAGTAATGCGCCTGTCGAATCACCACCGATCGTTCCAGAAGGCTGCGTTCCATTGAGAATAGTCCCGGCAGCGACAACGATGGCCACGTTTTCATCCTGCACGTCGCGACCGTGTAGCAAACGCATGTTGTCGAGATAGTCGCCTGCGTGTACGGCTGAATAAGTCGAGCTATCGTCGGCGTCCTCGCCGGCGTAGGCCTTCAGAACAGCGCGCAACTCAGCACGGCTGACGAGTTCATCAACCAATCCGATTTCATGTGCCGCGACAGCAATATCGCCATTGGCTGCGCTAACGTGTGCAACAAGATTTTGGGCGAAGTCATCAACTGTGCCCTCTTCCAGTCCGCGAGCCGCTTCGACATCCTCCTGATACATCGTCCAGAATTGCCCGATCAGTCGTGTGCGTGATTCACGATCCTCGGGAGACATGTCCATGCGCGTATAAGGCTCGACGAAAGACTTGTGCGTACCGACGCGAAACACATTCCAATCCACCCGTAATTTGTCGATCGCATCTTTATAATAGCTTCTGAATCCACCGTAGCCCTGCAGGAAAACAATGCCATCCGGGTGCATGTAGAGTTCATCGGCATGTGCGGCAAGGTAGTAGCCCGCTTGACTGAAATAATCGGCACTGGCAACAACGGGTTTGCCCGATTCCTTGAAGTCATCAATAGCCTCGCCAATACGGCGCAACTTGCTCAGTCCACTACCGCCCAGCACGCTCAATTCGAGATGTACTGCCGAAATTCGATCATCGGTCTTCGCGAACGCCAACGCATCGATAACATCCTGAACAAGCGTCTGGGGAGGAGCATCGCCCAATAACTCGGCTAGCGCCCTTTCGTAGGGATCACCATCCAGTTGCTCGACGAGAGGACCTGCCGGTTGAATAACCAACGCAGCTTGTTGCGGCAAGATTGGTGCCGTGCCCGATATCGCACCAAAGAACACGAGAAACAGTGTGACCAGTAGCAGCAAATGCAGAACCTTTCTGACGCCGTCCACTCCGGTCCAGATACTGGATATCAGTCTGACCAGAAAATTGCTGTTGCTCATAGTTTCATTCCTTAATTCTCACTTGCTGTGTAACTAATTCGGTAAATCTTGCCCGCGTGGTCGTCGCTGACCAGCATGGAACCGTCCTCAAGCACTATCAAATCGACCGGTCGACCGGATGCCGACTCGCCCTGCAGCCAGCCCTTCGCGAACGGCTCGTAACTGACAGGCACACCATCTTCCAATCGTACCAGCGTTATACGGTAGCCTATTTTCTTTGACCGATTCCACGATCCGTGTTCCGCAATAAATATCTGTCCGAGATATTCCGCCGGAAACTGCTCACCCGTGTAAAACTTCACACCCAACGGTGCGACGTGCGGTCCGAGTTTTTGAGCCGGCGGACGATAGTCCGCACAGTCCTTGCCGGAACCAAATTTCGGATCGAGCAACTCGCCCGCGTGACAATGGGGGAAACCGAAATGCTGCCCTGGCCGAGTGGCGCGATTCAATTCATCCGGCGGCAAATCGTCGCCCAACATGTCACGGCCATTGTCCGTGAACCACAGATCCCCGGTTTCAGGATGCCACGTAAAGCCGACCGAATTGCGGATACCATCCGCATAGGATTCTCGCCCACTACCATCCGCGTTCATGCGGATGATACGACCAAAGCCGTCTTCATCGCAGATATTGCAGGGAGCTCCAATACTGATATAAAGCTTGTCATCCGGTCCAAAACCGATATATCGCCAACCATGGTGTCGTTTGGACGGCAGCTCGATGTCGAGAATTTCTGCATCCGGAACATCATGCAGGTTTGCTTCTATATCCCGGTAACGAGTAACACGAGACATTTCGGCGACATACAAATCGCCATCATGAAACGCAATCCCGTTCGGCGTATTTAAACCGCTTAACAATTCTATTGTCCGAGTTCCAACACCTTCTGCAACGACTGCATAAACTGATCGGCCGCGGCGGTTTGACACAAAGACCGTACCGTTTTCGCCCAGCGCCAGTGAACGCGCGTTGGGAACGGATGCATAGTCTTCGATAGTAAACCCCGGCGGCAACTCGATATCCTCAAGCGACCAAGCCAGCGCCGGCAGCAAACACACAGCAACTACAACAGCAAATCGGATCACACTGTATTTCATACCAGACGGGTCAATCAGACAGGAAGAATAGCGACAACTGCGGCAAAAACGTTATCAGGATAACGGATAGCATCAGAATAATCAGAAATGGGAACGTCGCCGAGTACACATGCATGATCGGTTTTTCAAACCGATAGCTTGCGATGAACAGGTTCAAGCCGACCGGTGGCGTAAGATAACCGAGTTGCATCGCCGCCAGAAATACGATGCCCAAGTGAACCTCGTTGACACCGTAACCCGCTGCTATCGGCAATATGAGTGGCACAACCAAAACAATAGCCGAAAATATATCGAGAATTGCGCCGAGAATTAGCAGAAAGAGCAATAGCAATATAAGGAACGTTGTTTGGCTGCTGACCATCGCAGCTACAATCTCAAACAGGCGCTGCGGGATATCCGCATCAATCATGTAGCTTGTGGATGCGACCGACGCACCCAGAATAATCAGAATGCCGCCAACCAGCACCATCGAAGAACGCATGATTCGCGGCAATTCGCGCAGCGGAATCTCTCGAAGAATCAGAACTTCGACAATCAGCACATACAACGCTGTGATTGCTGCCGCCTCCGACACCGCGAAGAATCCTGAATAGATGCCACCGAGAACAACGAACGGCAATGGCAATTCCCACAGCGATTCACGCAATGCTGCACCGACCTCTTTGATCGAAAACGAACTAAGCGGTTTGCGGATGCCGCGATTAACCCAAAGGCTGTAACCGGACAGCATGATCAACATCAACAAGCCTGGCAGAATTCCAGCCAGAAACAGGTTGTCGATGGAAACTTCGGCGATGACTCCGTAAAGAATTAGCGGCAACGACGGTGCGAACAGCAAGCCCAAACTACCGGCCGATGTCACCAGACCCAAATTGAACTTGTCACCATAACCGTCTTGTTTCAACGCCGGATACAAGATTGCGCCGAGGGCAATAATAGTTACACCGGAAGCGCCTGTGAAAGCCGTAAAAAATGCACACGCGGCAAGGCAGACGATCGCTAGTCCGGCTGGCATCCAACCGAGGAGTGCTCCGGTCAAACCCACCAGTCGCTTGGGTGCATTGCTCTCGCTCAGTAGATAACCGGCGAAGGTAAAGAGCGGAATGGCGGCCAGAAACGGCATGCTGGCGATACTTTGTATCTCGATCGCCATGATCATCAAATCTGAATCCTGACCTTGAAATCCGAGCATCGCACTAGCAGCAATGACAGCGAACAATGGCGCGCCGAGGATTGCCAGAAGCGCAAGAATGATACTGAAGACGATCACTCTTCGACCTCTGCCTTGGGGCCAAACAGAATGTCACCCGCCTGACTCAGCGCAGCAACCACGAACCTGTAGGAAATCAGCGCGAAAGCAGCTGGCATTATCGCATGCGCGAACCAGGCTGGCGTGTTCACCAGAACCGTATCCTCATACTCGATTTCAATTTGTAGATAGCGCCACGCCTGAACAGCAATGATGCCGCAAACAACAGCAGCAAATATATCGACCAGAACCCGGATTACGTCGACGGCAATATCGGGCAACACGTGGGATAAAGCATCAATACGAATGTGTCGGTTCTCGCGGCAAGCGGCGACCGATCCCACCAACGCGAGCCACAAGACCATCAGTCTAACCAGTTCGTCAGCCCAGCCGAATCCCGTACCAAATACCTCACGCATCACAATCTGGCTAACCGCAACGAGCATCATTGCCGTCAGCATAGCAACGAGCATTATCGTTTCGAGCGCAGTACCTGCTTTGTCAAAGCGTTCAAGTAATTGCTTAAATCGCACTGGAATTCTTATTCGGAGACAGCGACGTGCTCGCTGCGATACTCGTCAATGTAGCCCAACATTTCTTCATAGAGCTGAAGAGTAAAAGCGCCCTCGCCCCCAAGCTTCAGGTTAGACTCCAACAACAAATCGCGAACCTTGACGAACTCCTCATCGTCGAACTTTGTGGGCTCAATTCCCGATCTAACCAAAGCATCAAATGCACCCTGGTTATCGACCAGATTGACCTTGTCAAAATTCTGATAGGTTTTGGCCATAACTTCGCGAACAATAGCCTGGTCTGCAGCATCTATCTTGTCGAACACCTTCTTGTCGATAGCCATGAAACCAAGTGTGTACACCAAAGGAACCGGAGTGATGTATTTCACTTTCGTATGCCATTGCAGCACCAACGCTGCAATCGGTGGAATTGCGACGATATCAATCAAGCCGGTTTGCAAGCCGGTCAAAACATCGGTGAGCGGCAATGTAACCGGATTCAGCGACATTGCTTGCATCGAGGCATAACTGATTGAATCGCCTTCCGGAACCCATACGCGTTTTCCTTTGAGGTCATCCAGCGTTCTCACAGGCGTACTGGACATGATGCTGGCGAATCCGGACGTTGCGAAACCGAAATTGACGAATCCGATATCCTCAAGTCCCTGCTGCAGCCGCGCGTCCATACGGCTGCGAACGTAAGCTGCCTCAGCTTCCGAATCGAACACCAGCGGCATGCCGTAAAGGTTCAAATCTGAATACTGTGCAGCCAGCGCCGACGGAGTGAATGCTCCGCCTTGCAACTGCCTTATCCGAATCTGACCCAGGACTTTGGCATCATCGCCTTTGACCCCACCGCCGTAGTACTTAATCACTACGCGGCCTTCGGTGCGTTCCTTGATCTCAGCAGCGCCTGCACGCATGTCCTTCATCCACTGCGAACCATTCGGCGTCGCAGTAGCAATCTTCAACGTTACGGCCATAGCTTGCGCGCTGAGCATTAATACAAGAATCGATAAAATTAGTTTTTTCATTGAGTATCCATCTTGGGGCCGGGCTTCCCGTCGCCCGACTCGATAGTCAGAAATAGTCATCCGCTTCAGCAAGCAACGTGGCAGCCTCTTCCTGGGCCATGACATTGCTCAAAACAAAGCCTTTCCGGTTTGGGTCTGCTTCCAGAACCTCGTTCAACAACCGGTCGTGCAAATCCCGTTCGTAAAGTACTTTGGCGTAACCGCGTGCGTACTCAACCTTGGCGCTCAAATCGGCACCGCCGGAATCTGCGATCGCCTTCTCAAAATACCCGCGTGCGCGTTCCGGCTCACCGCCCAGCGACGGTGGCAGCAGGGTCAGCATTATGCCCATGTATGTGTAGACACTACTGTTAACTTCGTCGCCGCTTATGTACAGGTAGTGATCGAACAGTGCCTCGACCTGCGGCAATTCGGCCAGTGAATCCCAGTCCGAACTGTGAGCACGCAGAAAAACCAGCGACGCGAAACCGTAGGTGTACAGGACGTCCGCATTTTTCTTGCCGATACCGTCCAGCGTCGCGACGAACTCGTCGTAGGTCGCATTCGGCCATTCACACGATGGCGCATAGGTCTCGCACATCGCATGCAATGCATAACGCCGCGCACGTGTCGTCAGTCTGGAGGCACGAATCTCATCATCGGCAAATACCGCACCGTAGGTCGCGTACAGAGTCGCTCCTGCGGATAATAGTTGCGGACTGTCCGGACTGCCTTCAATAAGGCTGTCCATTGTCAGCAACAGTGTCGGTATCCCATCACGAACCAGTTCCGGGTCGTCCTGATTCAGGACTGCCTTGGACAAATTGTCTGAAAAACTTGCGGCAGCGTTGGACACAATAATGGTGCAACCGCTGGAAAGCAGTGACAATGCAGCAACAATTAGTGCTTTTTTCATACCACGAAGGACCCCGGCCTCAGCAATTGGTTCAGGTTAAAGTTGGTGTTTGAGCGCCAGCTGCCTGAATGGGCCGCATTATAACGAAAAAAGCCCCGGGCACTGGCGTGACCGGGGCAATGTTTTCCTGAAGTTTTTCAGATCTTTTCTTTGATTCTCGCAGCCTTACCCGTGCGACCACGCAGGTAGTAAAGCTTGGCACGACGAACGTCACCGCGACGCTTCACTTCGATCGAATCCACGACCGGACTGTACGTCTGGAACACTCGCTCTACGCCTTCGCCGTGAGAAATCTTGCGAACGGTAAAAGAAGAGTTGAGACTACGGTTGCGCTTGGCAATGACAACACCTTCAAACGCCTGCAGACGCTCGCGAGTACCTTCCTTGACCTTAACTTGCACAACAATTGTGTCGCCGGGCGCAAATGCCGGAATTTCCTTGCCCATCTGCTCTTGATCGATCGCTTCTATAATTTTGCTCATTGACTTTGCTCTTTCAAAAATTTGTCGAGTAACCGTTGTTGCTCGTCACTTAAATCCAGTTTTTCCACCAAATCAGGCCGCCTCAAATAACTGCGTCCCAACGCTTGCTGGTACCGCCACTTGGCGATTTCAGCATGATCACCGGACAACAATACATCCGGAACCTTCCGGCCTTGAATCTCTTCAGGCCTCGTATAGTGAGGATGATCAAGCAGGCCTTCCATAAAGGAGTCCTGCGCTGCTGACTCATCATCACCCAAAACACCTGGCAGCAATCGAACAACCGCGTCTATTACTGCCATCGCGGCGATCTCACCGCCCGAAAGCACGAAATCACCTAACGAAACTTCTGTGTCGACATGCGACTCAATCAGCCGCTCATCTATTCCTTCGTATCGCCCCGCCAGCAAAACCAGGCCAGGCAATTTTGCAAATCTTCCTGCCATCGCCTGATCAAAAACCTGACCCTGCGGCGACAGATAAACGACCGGACAGCCTTCAGGCATTTTGCCTTTTGCTGCCTCGATGGCTGCCGCAACAGGCGCAAACTTCATCACCATACCGGGGCCACCACCATAAGGCCTGTCATCAACGGTCCGATGCACGTCGCTGGTGTGATCTCGCGGATTTTCAATATCCAGCGTAATCAAGCCGCGCTGCCCTGCCCTGCCAACAACACCGTACTCACCGATGGTGCCAACCATCTCGGGAAACAAACTGACGACACCAAATTGCATCGCTTTAGTCCCATTCCCAATCAACGTTGACCTGTTTTTCGTGCAAATCAACGCTGAGAACCACTTCATCTTTAACGAACGGAATCAAACGCTCCTGTTCGCCCTCTACTACCATCACGTCGTGTGCACCGGTCTCCAGCATGTCCTTAATCGTGCCGAACTCAGTGCCGTCACGATGGACGACTCTTAATCCTATGAGGTCCAACCAATAATAATGGCCGTCCTCTGGTTCAGGCAGTTCGTCTCTGTTCGCACCGATCTCAGTGCCAATCAACTCCGTTGCCTGATCCCGATTATCGAAGCCCTCAAGGCGCAAAATGACCGACTTTCCATGCCGCTGCCCTTCGACAACTTTGACAGACTGCCAGTCGCCATTACGGCCAAGTAGCAATCCTTTGTATTGCAAAACCGCTTCACGCGGTTCGGTGTAAGAAAATACCTTTACCCATCCTCGGACTCCGAACAGGCCGGAAATACGACCCAGAACGACAGGTGTGGGTGCCAACAGACTAACTGCTGGCTGCAGCCTTGCGATGCTTCTTCAACAGTGACGCAACGCGATCTGACGGCTGTGCGCCCTGGCCAACCCAGTAATCAACACGCTCAAGATCAATGCGAAGATTCTCTTCGTGTTCCTGACCGACGGGATTAAAGAAACCCAGACGCTCGATATACCGGCCGTCACGACGATTGCGAGAGTCGGTGACCACCAGGTGATAAAAAGGACGTTTCTTCGCGCCAGCGCGCGAAAGTCGAATACTAACCATTACATTTCCGTAGTTAAATCAATGAGAGGCAGACATGCCTTGACCCGGGCAGGCCCGAGTAGACGGCGCATTGTACGGGTTTTCAGGCAAATGTGAAGCGTTTCGGCGGCGAAAATTCCTAAGTTTTTCGGGGTGTTATAAGAAAGACTCTGGCGCAGCCCTGCGCGATTGCCGAATCGAACGAAAATTACGCGATTTTCAGCCAAAACCGGGCGGCATGCCGCCTCCGGGCCCTCCTCCCGGCATACCCCGCATCATCTTCTTCGTGCCCCCTTTCGACATCTTCTTCATCATCTTTTCCATCTGCAGATGTTGCTTCAGCAGGCGGTTCACGTCCTGGATTTGCTGCCCTGCCCCCAATGCAATCCGTTTCTTGCGAGAACCATTGATGATCTTCGGGAAACGTCGCTCCCCGGGCGTCATGGAATTGATAATCGCAACCTGGCGGCGAATCTTCTGTTCATTGCCCGCATCCTGCAGGGCCGCAGAATTCACTTTGCCCCCGAGCGGCAACTTCTCGAGCATCGAGGCCAGCCCGCCCATATTCATCATTTGTTCGAGTTGGTCGCGAAGATCCGCAAGGTCGAAGCCTCTGCCTTTTTTGAGCTTCTTCGCCAGCTTTTCGGTCTTGTCTTTGCTGACTTTTTGCTCAATCTCTTCGACCAGCGTCAGTACGTCGCCCATGCCGAGGATTCGTGATGCCATACGGTCCGGATGGAAAGCTTCAAGTGCGTCCACTTTTTCGCCAACACCCATGAACCGGATGGGCTTGCCCGTAACCTCTCGCACTGACAGCGCAACGCCGCCCTTCGCGTCGCCATCCGCCTTTGTCAGTACAATGCCCGTCAATGACAAGGTCTGATCGAAGGCGGTAGCCGCATTGACGGCATCCTGACCTGCCATGCTGTCGACCACGAACAAAGTCTCGTGCGGTACAGCCCGCTCGTGCACTGCGGCGACTTCCTGCATCATCGCTTCGTCAATATGCAGGCGTCCGGCCGTATCGACGATCAACACATCGGCGTGTGACCGGCGCGCCTCGTCCAGTGCACGATCGACGATTAGAACAGGCCTCTCGCTGGCATCGCTGGCGCAATGCAGCGCACCGACCTCTCCAGCCAATGTCTGAAGCTGCAAAATTGCCGCCGGGCGATGCACGTCAACACTGACAAGCATGACCTTCTTCTTGTCGACGTCGATAAGTCGTTTGGCCAGTTTCGCCGCCGTTGTCGTCTTACCGGCGCCTTGCAAGCCTGCCAGCATGATGACAACAGGTGGTTGTGCCCTGAAATCCAGCGGCATCGACTCGCTGCCGAGAATTCGTACCAGCTCGGCATGAATGATTTTGAGGAGTGACTGGCCAGGCGTGAGGCTTTTGCCGACTTCCTCACCCAAAGCGCGCTCACGTATGCGTTCAATGAATGACTTCACAACCGGCAGCGCGACGTCAGCCTCCAGCAACGCGAGTCGCACCTGGCGCAAAGTGTCTTTGATATTGGCTTCGGTGAGTCGGCCCTTGCCCGCCAGGCTGCGGGCGGCATCCGACAAACGGCCGCTTAGATTTTCAAACATGGCGGAAGTTTAAACTGTCAGAACCGTCCCGCGCGAGAGCATTTGAAT
>JAJFKQ010000102.1 GCA_021773155.1 Woeseiaceae bacterium
CTCTGTTGATGAACGCTGCGATTCGCTTCAACCGCAGCTTCCGGAGTCCGGTTTCGCGTGCTCAATGGTCGGCATGGGGGTGGATGGGCATTTCGCATCGTTGTTTCCCGATGCGGACAGTCTGGAAGTGGGACTGAACACCGAAAACAAGCGCTTCTACATACCGGTTCGAACTACCGCCAGCCCGCATCCAAGAATCAGCATGACGCTCGGTGCTCTGTTGCGAAGTACTGAGATCTTACTGCTGATATTCGGCACAGATAAGCTCGGCGTTTATGAGAAAGCGAAGGCCGGCGACAGCACGTATCCGATCGCGGCGTTGCTGCAACAGCAAACTGTTCCGGTTAATGTTTACTGGGCACCATAGCGCTCACAGAGAGAATAAAGCCATGAATTCCGTCGTAGAAAAAATCACGCAACGTATTACAGATCGTAGCAAGGCAACGCGAGCAGCCTATCTCTCCCGCGTGATGGCGGCGGCAAATGATGGTCCGGCCCGCGGAACGCTGTCCTGCAGCAACCTGGCGCACGGTTTTGCCGCGTGCGGCACCGCTGACAAAGCAGCGTTATCCGCTGATGTCGTTCCCAATATCGCAATCGTGTCCGCGTATAACGACATGCTCAGCGCTCACCAGCCGTTTGAATCCTACCCGGCTATTATTCGCGATGTGGCGGCTAAACACGGGGCGGTTGCACAATTCGCCGGCGGCGTGCCGGCAATGTGTGACGGCGTCACGCAGGGGCAGGATGGTATGGACCTGTCCTTGTTCAGCCGCGATGTAATTGCCTTGTCGACGGCGATAGCGCTGTCACACAATATGTTCGACGCGGTCTTGTGCCTCGGTATTTGCGACAAGATCGTACCGGGGCTATTAATCGGTGCACTGTCATTTGGGCATTTGCCCGTCGTGTTTGTACCGGCGGGACCCATGGTGTCGGGATTGGGAAACAAGGAAAAAGCACGTATCCGCGAAGAGTACGCGGAGGGGAAAATCGGTCGCGACGAACTCCTTGCTGCCGAATCGGCTGCCTATCATGCGCCCGGCACCTGCACCTTCTACGGCACGGCCAATACCAATCAAATGCTAATGGAGTTTATGGGCCTGCAGCTGCCGGGTGGGTCGTTCGTCAATCCCGGGACACCGCTGCGCGATCAGCTCACGGCGGAAGCTGTTACGACGGCATTAGCAACAACGAATCTGGGCGATGACTACTCGCCGTTGGCGAAAGTTATTGATGAAAAATCCATTGTGAATGGCATCGCTGGTTTATTGGCGACCGGTGGTTCGACGAACCACACCATTCACCTGGTTGCCATTGCGGCCGCGGCTGGTATCAGGATTGACTGGCAAGACTTCTCGGATCTGTCGAATGTGATACCGCAGTTGTCGCGCGTGTACCCGAACGGCACCGCAGATGTTAATCACTTTCACGCGGCTGGCGGACTCGGGTTCGTACTGTCGGACATGTTGGACAACGGACTACTGCACGACGATGTGAACACAATTTTGGGACCGGGGCTGACAAATTTTTGCAGGGAGCCACACATCGATGGCGACACCCTGGTCTGGAAGGACACGCAAGAGAAGTCACTTGATGAAGACATATTGCGGCCCTGTACAAATCCGTTCAATACTGAGGGCGGGTTGCAGCTCGTCTCGGGTAATTTGGGCCGCGCCATCGTCAAGGTGTCCGCTGTTGACGAGAAGTATCATGCGATCGAGGCACCGGCCAGAGTATTTCAATCGCAGCAAGCATTCGTCGATGCGTTCAACAATGGCGAACTGGAACAGGACTTTGTCGCTGTATTATCGTGCCAGGGACCACGCGCGAACGGTATGCCGGAGCTGCACAAGTTGACGCCGTATCTGGGCGTATTGCAGAACCGGGGATTCAAGGTCGCTTTGGTAACGGACGGCCGTATGTCGGGTGCTTCCGGCAAGGTGCTCGCCGCCATACAGGTAACACCCGAGGCGTTGCGCGGTGGCCTGATCGCGAAGGTTCGTGACGGTGACATTATTAAGGTCAACGCCAGTAGCGGCACATTGTCGGTCGTTGCCGGCGATGATATTGCTTCGCGAGAGGCTGTCCTGGTTACAGCGCCGCAACAAGGCATGGGTCGGGAATTGTTTGGTGCATTTCGTGAGCGAGCAGGCGGTGCCGAATCCGGTGCCAGCCTGTTTGATGGAGTGTAGGTATGGATGCGAGCAAGTTACTCGTTGGCAGTAAAATCGTACCGGTTGTTGTGTTGGCGAATGCCGATGTGGCCGTGCCGTTGGCAGAAGCGCTGCTTGAGGCTGGTCTCGGCGTCATAGAAGTGACGCTAAGAACAGACGATGCGTTAGAGGGCATCGAACAGATCGCGAAATCTGTCCCTGACATGGTTGTCGGAGCAGGCAGTGTACGGCGACCGGAACAGTTTGCAGATATTGCGGCGGCCGGTGCGAGATTCGCAGTAAGCCCGGGCTCTTCGTCGCGACTACTCGCCGCGGCGGCTGATCACGAGATGCCATTCATCCCGGGCGCAGCAACCCCTTCCGAGATGATCGCGCTTTTCGAACAGGGCTACCAACTGCAGAAATTCTTTCCGGCCGAGCTGGCGGGTGGACGACCTTTCCTCAAGGCGGTGGGGGCGCCACTGCCTGAGATTCGATTTATGCCAACCGGCGGAGTCACGCCGATGAATGCGATGGACTATCTCAATATGAGCAATGTGGCCTGCGTGGGCGGATCATGGATCACTCCGCTGGAGCTTCAGGCGAAGGGAGATTTTGACGCGATCCGGCAGATCGGCTCGGATGCGGTCAGCTTGCTGGTGTGAGAGCATAAAGCATGGCAGACAAAACTCTACTGATCGGTGACATAGGCGGTACCAATGCGCGCTTCGCGATTGCGAACCCGGAGAGCCCGGGTTTTTCTGATGCGATGACTTTGCAGTGTGCTGACTACGCATCAGCCGACGATGCCATACGCCACTATTTCGATGAAATAACGGCTGCATCACCAGAGGTCATTTGTCTTGCAGTGGCGGGCCCGGTGATCAACGGCACTGTACAAGTTACGAATAATCACTGGACACTGAGTGCCGCGGACATCGCTACCGATTTCGGCATCAAGGACGTGCAGTTGCTTAATGATTTCGAGGCCATCGCTTTTTCGATCCCGCAATTGCAGGCAGGGGACACGGAGGTGATAGGCTTGCCGGATCAAAGACCGACGTTGGACGAGAACTTTAATATTGCGATTCTCGGTCCCGGTACGGGGTTAGGTACTGCCGGGCTTATCAGTCGTTGGAAGAGGGTTATTCCAATCGTCGGTGAGGGCGGGCATGTTGGATTTGCGCCGAAGTCTCAGGTGCAGGTGGACCTGCTCAATGCGCTGCGCAGCAAATTTGATCGCGTCTCGGTTGAGCGGTTGGTATCCGGATCCGGTGTAGAAAATATTTACTGGGCTCTGACGCGCATCCACGGTGAGCAACGCACCCAGTTGTCCGCGCCGGACATATTCGCCCGGAGTCTCGATGACGGCGACCCGCGTGCTTCCGAAGCTGTGCAGATGTTTTTTGAAATAATGGGACAGGTTGCCGGAGATCTGGCTTTGACCCTGGGAGCAATGGACGGTGTCTATCTCGCGGGCGGTATCGCGAAGCGCTACCCCGCGTTGTTACAGAACAGTGGATTTCGCAATGCGTTTGATAATAAGGGCCGGCACCGAGCTATGATGGAGAGAATTCCCACGCTGCTCATTACGCATGATGAGCCGGGCCTGCTGGGTGCTGCTTATTGTGCGCTTGAGTTATCTTCCGTCTGATCGCCGTTAGCGGACCTTGGGGTCGCCGTAATCCCGACCTGGTGACGCGGAAACGCGTCGGCATCAATAGTTTCCAGATATCCGTGCCAGGCGGCGTAGCCAATGACCGGAATGATGACGACCAGCCCGATAAATGCCGTCGCCACGCCGATGAGCAACGACGCAACGATGATAGTGAGCCAGACGAACATCACCCGCTTGTTGCGCAGCACGGCATTAACCGAAGTGACGATCGCAGTAACGCTGTCGACATCACGATGCATGATCATGGGTAATGAAAACGCGCTGGCCGAGAATGTGACGGCAGCAAATACGGCACCGATCGTAGTACCGAACGTGAAGAAGCTGACAAGCTCCATTGTTGTGGTGTCGCCATCCGTCGGGAAAAACACGCTGACCATGACGGCAGCGCGTGCCCAAATGAGAAATATGATCATAAGGACCAGTGCGAAGATCATCTCATTGCCGAAGTGGCGCTTGAATGCCGCACGAATACTGCGCGCGAACAGGGGTGGCTGGCCGCGCTCCAGCTGTGCGCTGATCGCATAAAGACCGATGCAGGTCAGTGGCGCCAGAAACACGAAACCACCGAGCATCGCGAACATGAACCACTGGCTGCCGCGAATCCACGCCAGTAAGCAGACGATGCCGATCAGGATGGCTACGGTGAGTCCGTAGGCAAGGCTTTGCTGTGGTGCCTGCATCAGGTCCTTGATGCCTGCGCGAACCCATCCGAACGGAGCCCACGGGGAGAGCTTTCTGCAAGGCGCGACGAACGGCAGTTCGTCGCGCCTAATCTCTGACTGATCTTCCTCTGTCATTGTTGATTATTGGCACTAACGGGACGGGTTATCAAGCACCCGCACAGCGACCTGCTGCCCAGTGACCGAATAGGCGATGTATTCGTAGGTCAGCCCGGACTTCTCAACGAACTCCTGAAACGCCTTGAATTCGTGCTGTTGCCAGCGATGGAAATTGTAGTATTCGTCGAACAGGATGATCGAGCCTGGCTGCAGCCGCTCGCCGAGCAGCTCGAAGATCGTGACCGTCGACGAATACAGATCACAATCGACGTGCAAGAACGCGATTGGGTCTGCGTGTGACTCGAGAAAACCCGGTAACGTCGCGTCGAAGTAACCCACATGAAATTCGACATTGTCCGGTACTTTGGGCATCTGCTTCTGAGCGAAGGCACCAATCGGATTGCCGTTCCAGTGCTCCTGGATGCCCTCAAATGAGTCGAAGCCATGTACGGGACCGTTAACCGTCGGCGCAATCCAGCGCATTGATTTGCCTCGGCCAACTCCAAACTCCATGGTCAGGCCGTCAACTTTCACCTGATCAAGTGCGTACTTCACCATCTGCGGGTGCTTTTCGAAATACGGTGCATCGACCATATTCGCGTTGATATAGGCCAGCGTGTCCTTCTTGGCCGCAAGATTCATATCCAGCAGCAGGTTGGACGAATAGTGCTTGAGCATGAAACGTCGAAAAACAAATTCGCTTAAGGTGCGCTTAAACAGGGGCATGGATGGGGCCTCAAAAAGGGCTGTTTGGACGCCGCGTACGTTATCACATGAATCGCCGGAAAGTGCTCTGCATCACGCTTGATAAGTGGCGTGAACCGTACACTTCGGGGCGATTGAATGACGTTATATTGGATAACCGGTCAGGTTATGTCAAATAAACAGACATCCACAAATCGTGTGTTCGTTGTTGACGATGATGCGTCGCTGATTGGCGAGTCTGAGAGCCACTTTGGTCAAGGGCGGCGTTCTTAATCCGGCGTCGGTCCAGCGTGGCCGACGCCGTCTCCACGACCCACAGTCAACAGCGTCGGCCACCCTGGACCGACACCTGCTCAATGCTCAACGGTTAGTTGAAATACGTGACCGACTGACGAGATGCTGCTGATACGCCAACGAATTCGACTGTGTGTCGTGGAGAAGTCATTGGCGTATCAGCAGCATCCCTGTGGCGACCTCGGCGTTATAGGTATCCGGCATCGCAACTGCCGACTTTGATGCTGCAGGTGGTGTGCTGCCGCTACACGACGAATTCAGTAGCGCGACGATCAGGATTCAAGTGAGCGCTTTCATGACATTTGGTACCAGATGGATTCTTCGCGGCGTTCTGCAAGCATCTCGCCACTTCTGACAAGAAAGTGCAGGTGCGCCAGTGCCTCGCCGGTCGCCATGATGCGATTCTTGTCGTCTATTTTCGTTCTGTACAACGCCGGGAACACATCGACTGCACGATGCGGTTCAGCGCAAACTTCGCGCAGGGTATCGAGTCGTTCTTGATGCTCACGAATTAGCGCATCGATACGGAAGTACGCGCCACGGAAGGGCTTGCCGTGGGCCGGTAGAACGAGTACATCCTCCGGTATCGCGTCTCTCAATCTGTGCAGCGAGTCGAACCAGTCCCGTAACGGGTTCGCCAATGGCTCGGTCGGCCAGACGCTGACATTCGGAGATATTGTGGGCAGCAACTGATCGCCCGCGATCAATACATTTCTATCTTTGTCGTACAGGCAGGCGTGCTCCGGTGAATGGCCGCCACCAGTGATGACCTCCCACGTGTGTCCATCGATCGTAAGCTCGTCGCCGTCGCTTAGTCGTTTATAGGCTTCGGGCAATGGCGTAACAAACTTGCCGAAAAATCCGAACGCCGCCTGATAGCCGGCGAGTTGTTCGTCCGTGTATCCGGCATCTTTGTAAAATCGAACACCTTCCTCGGGTGCTTCGCGACCCGTGTCCGCGACAAGAATCCGGCACAGCATGTATTCATCGCGTGGCATCCAGAAATCGACATCAAAATGGCGTGCAAGAAAACCGGCGCAACCAACGTGATCAGGATGTAGGTGTGTCGCAATAACGTGCGATGCCGGATCGCCGCCCATTGCATCTGCAAAGACTTCTCGCCAGAGGTCCCGGGTCTTGCTGGTGCCGACACCGGTATCGACAATCGCCCATCGATCGCCATCTCTCAGTAACCAGAGATTAATGTGATTCAGCGAAAAGGGCAGCGGCATGCGCAACCATTCAATGCCGTCCGCAATGTTTAATGTCTTGCCGTTGTCCGGTCTGGCGCGAAATTCGTATTCGATGCTCATGAGTCAATGGTGGCACGGTATGAATAAAAAAGCGTTATTCTCAGAGCACAAAAGCCGAGAGACATATCAAATGAACAGGAATTTACTCGCCGCGTTACTGGTGGGCGCGGCGTTATCCGCGCCATCCATTACCGACGCAGAATGGGATTACCCCGACGACATACCCATTATTGAGCCCGTAACCGTGGGTTTGGCTGGCGAGAAACCTGCCGATATCGTGCGCTATCTCATGGCCCGCGGTGTATTGGCGGCACGTATTTCGCCTGACGGATTGACGGTCGCTTTTAGCTCCCGGGTGAGTGGTGAGCCGCAACTCTGGGTCGTCGATGCTGCCGGTGGCTGGCCGCGGCAATTAACTTTCGGTAGTGGCATTTCATCGTTTCGATGGACACCGGACGGGCAAAAGTTGCTGGTCACACGAGATGCGAATGGTAATGAACGAGAAGGTTATTACCTCTTAAGTGTTGCTGGTACGAAAGAGCGAGAATTGCTGCCGCAAAGTGATGCGTATAGAGCATTCGGTTCTTATTCTGACGATGGCTCGCGATTCATATTCGCCTCAACTGAGCGTAACGGCAGGGACTTTGATATTTATATCGCAGACTCGGTTAGCGGCGAGTCAAGGATAGTTCTGGAAGGAGAATTCGGCTTTTTTCCGCGTGAATGGCAGCCTGGCGGTGACTTGATCATCGTGGACGAGACACGCGGCGAAGATGGCAACGATGTTCATCTACTAAATATCGAGACAGGTGTAGTTGGAGCGATTTTCCAACCGGAGATTTCGTCGGCTTACGGAAATTATGCGTGGCTGGCTGACGGCAGTGGTTTTTTTCTCTCAACCGATCAGGATCATGAGTACGCCGGGCTCGCGTATTTCTCGTTACAAGACGGGACATTGTCGTTTCTTGATACTCCGGATGCCGATATCGGTAACGTGACACTGGATGCGACAGGGCGATATCTCGCATGGACCACGAACGAAGATGGCTATTCGAAAATTCATGCGACAGATCTGATCGAAAATAAAGCGATTGAAACACCTCAGTTACCGGCCGGCGTGTACGGTCTCGAATTCGCCCGATCAACATCCGACCTGGAGATTGGTGTATCCGGACCTGCGATACCCGGTGATGTATATGTGTGGAATCTGCAAACGAACAAGACGTCGCACACCGTAAAATCAAATCTCGCGGGCCTCGATCCGGATAGTTTCGTTGTGCCTGAGTCACTGCGGTATCCAGCGAGGGACGGAGTTGTCCTGCAAGGCCTGTTGTACGCGCCCGATGCAACGAATTGCGCGCTTGCTCCGCCAGTTGTTGTTAATGTGCACGGCGGACCGACCGGCCAGTCTCGTCCTTCATTTCGTCCGCAGCTGCAATTCCTGGTTAACAACTGCATCGCCGTTTTTGATGTGAACGTTCGGGGCTCTACCGGATTCGGCAAAACCTACACACGTCTTGATAATCAGGAAAGGCGCCTGGATTCTGTGCGTGACCTTGTCGATACGGTTGCGTTTTTGTCATTGGACAAGCGCCTGGATGCGGAACGTATCGGCGTCATGGGTGGTTCTTACGGCGGCTACATGGTGAACGCGGTTCTGGGGTCATATCCGGGGGTATTCGATGCCGGCGTGTCGATGGTCGGTGTTTCCGACTGGGTACGCGCGTTGCAAGAGGCATCACCGTCTCTAAAGGCGTCGGATCGCATCGAGTATGGTGACATTCGCGAAGAGCGTTGGCAGGAATTCTATGAGGTGAATTCACCAATAAATAATGCGGGCAATATCAATGTTCCGCTGCTGGTCCAGCATGGTGCGAATGATCCACGTGATCCGGTCGCCGAATCGGATCGCATTGTCCAATTGATTCGCGACGCTGGCGGTACGGCAAAATACATGCGTTATCCCGATGAAGGCCACGGTCTTTCGAAACAGGCTAATCGCGTTGCCTTTTACCGTGCGATGGCAGTATTTTTCGAGGAGTATCTCAAGCCTGAGGATTAGGCGGCTTCGGCGCTGATCGAGACCAGGCTTTGCAAGGATTCGGCGACTTGTCGGCGCACAAGATCAACGGAGTCGTCCTTGACGGGCCCGTATCCGCGGATATTCATGTACAGCGAAACGAGGTCGGTCGCGTCCTGCAGCCGATCGTCCCGGAGGACGGGCAGAAGTTCGTCAAGCAGTTGATCGAATTCCTGAATAAGTGCTCGCTCCATTTTCCGTTCGGCGGTTCGGCCGAAGATATCAAAAGCCGTACCACGTAGTCCTCGCAGACTGGCGAGTACTTTGAATACGGGTACTATCCACGCGCCGAACTCTTTCTTTCGCGGTCGACCTCTGGCATCCGTTTTGGAATTCAGAATCGGTGGCGCGAGGTGGAAACGAAACTTCGCTTTCGACCCGAATTCGGCACGCACTGAGTCAATGAATTCTTTTCTGGTGTGTAGTCGGGCGACTTCGTATTCGTCCTTGTAGCTCAACAGCTTAAAGTAGCTTCTGGCAACGGCATCCGCGAACGCTCCTTGTCCGCCAATCGCGGCTTCACTGTCACGGGCTTCTCGAATCCGCTCCTCGTAGCGAACAGCAAGGCTCTCGTTCTGGTACTCGGCGAGAAAGCTTCGGCGACGAGCAATAACAGCATCAAGCGTTTCGTCTTCGACCATGTCCCGGTTCAGTGCGTGTTCGATCTGTGCATGATCAACCGCTGCCATTCGTCCCCACGTAAACGCGAGTTTGTTTTTCTCGACAGCAACCGCGTTGAGCTCGATAGCACGCAGCAATGCGTTGAGCGAAACCGGGACTAATCCACTCTGCCATGCAAAACCGAGCAGCAAGACGTTCGCAAAAATTGTGTCACCCATCAGCTCGTTCGAGAGCTTATTGGCATCAAGTGTTGACAGATTATCAGCTCCTATCGTGTCGCTAATCGCACGTATCCTGTCATTTACTCTGAGGTTGGCATCTCCGTGTCTGACGAAGTCACCGGTTAGCATTTCGGCCGTGTTAACGACGGCCCGTGTGCGAGCTTTGCTGTAGGTGACGGAGGCTTTGGGTGATGAGCTGACCACAAGATCGCAGCCGATGAGCGCATCGGCGCGAGCCGGTTCTATGCGAACCTGATTGATTTCGGCCGGGCTTGGTGCGATTCGAATATAGCTCAATACCGGACCGAACTTTTGAGCGAAACCCATGAAGTCGAGAACGCTTGCACCTTTACCCTCGAGATGCGCCGCCATCGTAATCAGGGCGCCAACGGTGACAACGCCTGTGCCTCCGACACCGGTGACAAGCAGATCAAAGCAGGAACCGGTTGCTGGCAGCTCTGGCTCCGGCAGCGCATCGTCCGGTGATGTCACAACAGGACTCGCTGACTCCACCACGTGTCGCGAAACATCTCCTTCGACCGTCACGAAACTTGGGCAGAAACCGTTAACGCAGGAGTAGTCTTTGTTGCAGGTGTTTTGATCAATCTGTCGCTTACGTCCAAACGGCGTTTCTTTGGGAGCTACCGACAGGCAATTGGACTCGATCGAACAGTCGCCGCAACCTTCACAGACAAGATCATTGATGACAACAAACTTTTTCGGATCCTCTAACTTGCCGCGCTTTCGCCGTCGCCGTTTCTCGGTGGCACAGGTCTGCGCGTAGATAAGAATCGTGACGCCCGGGATGTCACGCAACTCGCGCTGCACGGTATCCATGTCACGCCGGTGCGAAATCGTCATGCCAGACGGAAAATGGCCGGCATCAAATATTTCCGGTTCGTCGGATACCAGTGCAATGCGCTTAACGCCTTCGGACCTTACCGTGTGTGCGATTGCCTGTACCGATATTGGCCCGTCAACCGGTTGACCACCAGTCATTGCCACTGCGTCGTTGTACAAAATCTTGTAAGTAATGTTGGTCTTTGCGGCGATCGCCTGTCGAATCGCCAGCGAGCCCGAATGATAAAAAGTGCCGTCGCCCAGATTTTGAAAAACGTGTTTGCCACCGTTAAATTTCGAACGCGTTATCCAGTT
>JAJFKQ010000103.1 GCA_021773155.1 Woeseiaceae bacterium
GATTGGACCACGGACCTGGCAACCGCCCGCAAATACGTCAATGACAAGGTCGCACTACAGGGCAACCTCGATCCAGCAACACTAAGAGAGTCGCCGGAAGTCATCCGCCAGGGAGTGGCGGACACCCTTGCAAGCTACGGCGAAGGCCCCGGCCACGTCTTCAACCTTGGCCACGGCATCACCCCAGACATCGATCCCGATCACTTAGGCGCCCTAGTAGACGCAGTCCACGAACTAAGCCCGAAATACCATGAATAGTGGGGCGGGCGGGGTAGTGTTTACAGGAAATAAAGCGCAACGAAGCGAGCCATTCCAGTAAACACTACCCCGCCCGTCACACGTTGCTCACAACATCTCAATCTCAAGAATCTTGCACTCCTGAACAACGGAAGCGTTCCCTCCGCCGTGTGTTTCGGCCTCTGCCCAGACGACTTCGCCGTATTTGAAAGACTGCATTCGCTTGCCGCCTTCGCCGTCTTCTTCGACCCAGGCACAGGTTTGTAGGTACACCAACAAACGGTCCGGGTGCGCGTGGAGTGGTTGCGTCTCGCCGTTGCGGACGGTCTGTTTGATGACTCTCACGCGCTCATTCTCAAATTCGAGTTGATAAATATGCGGTGCGACCCTGATCGGGTCCAGTGGGGCCGGAACGGCGGCGGCAACAACAGCAGCCAACAACAAGAGTGGGACGATGGGTAGTAATTTTTGACTAGTCACGTAATGCTCTTCTAAGAATTTTGCCGACGTTCGTCTTTGGCAGGTCATCCCTGAACTCGACGATGCGTGGTCGCTTGTAGTTTGTCAGGTTTTCTTTGCAGTGATCGATAATGTCCTGCTCGGTGACGCTGTCATCCTTGCGGACAACGAATACCTTGACAATTTCCCCGGAACGCTCGTGCGGCAGGCCAATAGCGGCAGCCTCAAGAACGCCATCCAGCTCAACAATCACATTTTCGATTTCGTTAGGGTACACGTTGAAACCGGAGACGAGGATCATGTCTTTCTTGCGATCCTCAATGAAGACGTAACCACCTTCGTCCATGCGCC
The DNA here is from genome assembly GCA_021773155.1 of Woeseiaceae bacterium. GTDB lineage: Bacteria > Pseudomonadota > Gammaproteobacteria > Steroidobacterales > Woeseiaceae > UBA1847. The sequence goes on from JAJFKQ010000103.1 coordinate 1,048, forward strand.
CGACATCGCCGGTTCGCAGCCAGCCCCCCGGCAGCATGACCTCTGCGGTTTCTGCAGGTCGCTGCCAGTAGCCCTCCATTACCTGCGGGCCACGAATGCAGATTTCCCCGACCTCACCGACAGGGAGGGGATTGCCATCGTCGCCGGCAATGATGACCTCGGTGGAAGGTATAGGTAGCCCTATCGTGCCGGTGAATTCTTCATCTATACGGCAAACAATGGCAGCAGGGGAGGTTTCAGTCAGTCCATATCCCTGCAAAATGGTATTCCCTGTCTTCTCTTTCCATTCTTTGGCGATCGCTGGCTGTACGGCCATTCCGCCACCTATGCAAACACGTAAGTGGCTAAAGTCGATCCTCGAAAAGCTTGGTGTATCCATGAGTGCAGCGAACATCGTGTTCACCGCGGTGAACATGTTGAACTTGAACTTTGCGATTTCCCTGGCGAAGCCTTCGAAATCACGCGGGTTCGTAATCAGAATATTCTCGCCACCTTGTGCCATACCGGTCAGGCAATTCCCCTCCAGGGAAAATATGTGATACAGCGGCAGCGCAGTGATTATGATGATCTGCTCGACACCGTCATACGCATCGGCCTGCCAGGTGATCGTCTGCTGCACGTTATAGACCATGTTGCGGTGGCTCAGCATGGCGCCCTTCGAAACGCCGGTAGTTCCACCCGTGTACTGCAGATAGGCAATGTCGGCGTACCCAATATCAACTTCATCGAGCGCTTGTCCGGCGCCGGCCGCTAACGCCTGCCGAAACGTAATGCTGTTAGAGAACTTGTACGCCGGTACCGCTTTCTTGACGTAGCGCAGCACAAAATTGGTGAGTGCGCTCTTCGGCCAACTTAACAGATCACCGATGCCTGTCACGACAACGTGCTCTACGACAGTATTGGCAATGACGTCTTCGAGTATGTGCGCGAAATTCTCAAGAATAATGACGCACTTGGTGCCGGAGTCTTTAAGCTGATGCTCAAGCTCTCTCGCCGTATAAAGTGGATTGACGTTAACCACGACCAGCCCGGCGCGGAAAATGCCGCACATGGCGACCGGGTACTGCAATATGTTCGGCAGCATGATTGCGACACGTTCGCCGCGCGTGAGTCCGAGTGTGTTCTGCAGGTAGCACGCGAATTGCATCGACAAGCGGTCGAGGTCGGCGTAAGTCAGCGTTCTGCCCATATTGGTGTAGGCAGCATTATTCGGGTACTTCTCGAACGCCTGCTCAAACAGATCCCGAATAGAACGAAACGGCGGATCGGGTACTTCTTCCGGCATTCCGGACGGGTAGGACTTAAGCCAAACTTTTTCCAAAATTAAACCCTCGTTGCTGTCTTATTTGTTGCGGCTAATTGACCAGTGTAGCGCTAATTATTGGCCAGGCGTTATTCAGCAGAATGGGCTGTGCCGCTGCATTCGGGTGAATGCGATCATCCTGTAGCAGGTCATCATTCATCGCGATGCCCTCCATGAAAAATTCGATCCATTCAACATCCAGATCCGTCGAGATCTGCCGAAAGACACCCTCAAACTCAGCCGAATAGCGGGGTCCGTAGTTGGTCGGAATACGTATGCCCAGCAACACAACCGCAGCGCCCGTCGCTTTCGCTCGAGTTACGATTTTTTCCAGATTGGTCCTCATTCGCGCCGCCGGGAAGCCGCGCAGGCCATCATTGCCACCCAACTCAAGGATGACCATGTCCGGTGAGAAGTCCTGCAGTGCCGCGTCAATTCGAGTCGCGCCGCCCTCGGTTGTTTCGCCGCTGATACTGGCGTTCACGACCTGATGTTCGTACCCTTGTTCTTTGAGTCGGGCTTGCAACAAAGCGGCCCAGGACTGGTCAACTTCAATGCCATAGCCGGCACTCAGGCTATCGCCGAAAATGACAATAGTCGGCGACTCGGTACCCACCGCAGTGGCGGTTAACAATAGCAACAGAAAGGAAATAAATATTCGCATGTCGGATCAGTCGGTAAACGGAATCAATGTTCTTGAAGCCCACGAGTTAGGTAAGCAGGTTAGCAGCCCAGAAGGGCCTCTGACCATTCTTTCAGGCGTCAGTTTCACAATTTCTGCCGGCGAATCAGTCGCGGTCGTGGGGCCTTCAGGAGCCGGCAAGTCGACGCTGCTGGCGTTACTGGCCGGGTTGGATCTGCCAACCGATGGACACGTGATCTTAAATGACGCGAATCTGTCTTTGCTTGATGAAGACGGCCGGGCACAACTCAGAGCGGAGAGCGTCGGTTTTGTTTTCCAGTCGTTCCATTTGGTGCCGTCTCTGAATGCGCTGGAAAACGTCATGTTGCCTCTTGAGCTGGCCGGACACAGCGATGCGCGCAAAGCTGCGCGGGAAATTATCGAAAAGGTGGGATTAAAGGAACGCTGGAGCCATTACCCGGCGCAGTTGTCCGGCGGCGAGAAGCAGCGTGTCGCTATTGCGCGCGCTTTCGCGACCGAACCGGCGGTTCTGTTTGCGGATGAGCCGACCGGTAACCTCGATAGCCGGACTGGTGCAAATATCATGGAGCTGATGTTCGAGCTCAATCGCAGTTCGTCGACGACGCTGGTTCTCGTTACGCACGATCAGGGTCTGGCGAAGCGCTGTAATCGAATTCTGTCGTTGGATGCTGGCAAACTGGTCGGCGACGAAAAGGTGGCCGGGTGAAGGCATTCGCATTTGCCCTGAGAAGTTTCGGTCGTGAACTGCGCTCAGGCGAGGTACTGGTTCTGCTGGCGGCTGTCGCTCTGGCCGTGAGCGCTCTAACGGCTGTTGGTTTCCTGACCGACCGCATTGGCAAGGCTGTCTCGCGACAAGCCAATGAAGTTCTGGCCGCTGATCTTCGCTTGCGTTCGCAAGAGCGCGTGCCGCAGGAGTGGGGCGATCTGGCGCACGACTACGATCTTGAAACCGCAGAGACCATGTCGTTTCCGTCCGTTGTATTTGCTGGCGATGAAAACGCACTGGCCACAATCAAGGTGGTAAGCGAGTCATACCCGCTGCGCGGTAGCGTGCGGGTTTCCGACATGTTGTTCGGTGAACAGCATGTCGTGGATGGCATACCGGCACCCGGCGAGGTTTGGGCGGACGGTGCGCTGCTGGCTCGCGTCGGCGCGGATGTTGGCGATACGCTGGCTGTTGGGGAGCTGGATTTGCGGGTGACGGCGGTTTTGACCTACCGGCCCGATCAGTCGATCGGTTTCGCGTCTCTGGCGCCGTCGCTATTGCTCAATATTGAGGACATATCGCGTAGTGGATTGATCGGCGAGGGTAGTCGCGTCGCCTATGCACTGCTGGTCGCCGGCGATGAAACCGCGGTCGCGGACTTTAACGACGCTATTCAAGATCAGCTGCCGGAGTCGGTTCGAGTCCGGAGCCAGGAAGACAGCAGCGAGCGGGCGTACAACGCGGCTGACAGGGCGCAGCGATTTCTGTCGCTGACCGCGGTCATCAGTTTGTTACTGAGTGCTGTTGCTGTAGCGATGTCCGCCCGACGCTTCGCACATCGGCGTATGGATACAGTCGCATTGATGAAGAGCCTTGGTGCTACGCAAGGCTTCGTTATCTCGGTCGCGCTGATGCAGTTGTTCATGCTGGGTGTACTGGGCATCGTTGCGGGCAGCGTGATCGGTTTTGCGGCTCAGGAAATGTTGTCGCGTATTCTTATCGATTTGATGCAGCAGGCTGACTTGCCAGGAACAGGCCTGTGGCCCATCGTTCTCGCGAGCACCAGCGCGATGGTGCTGCTGTTGGGGTTCGCCTTGCCATCGCTGATCCAGCTTCGCAATACGCCCCCACTCCGCGTCTTGCGCCACGATGCGATGCCACCCGCGCCGTCACGTATCTTTGTTACCGGGCTCGCGCTCGCGACCGTTGCGGCGCTGTTGTATCGTTCGGTGGGTGATGTACGAATGTTGGCCATACTGATCGGCGGCATAATCGTGATCGCGGGTTTGCTCTACCTGGCTGGCCGCGGCCTGGTAGCGTTAATCGGCCGCGCCCGATCGGGCGTTGGCGTTGCGTGGCGATACGGGCTTGCGAATGTGGCGCGCCGTGGTCGCGACAGCGCGGTGCAAGTGGTTGCTTTCGGGCTCGGAATTACAGTGTTGTTGCTATTGACGCTGGTGAGAACGGAGTTACTGGAGGGTTGGCGCCAAACACTCGGTGATGACGCCCCCAACCACTTTCTTATCAACATCCAGCCGCATGAAACAGAATCCGTCGCCGCGCTGTTCGAGAAAAACGGCATCGAGAGACCGGTGTTCACACCGCTGGTACGCGCACGCATGACAACAATCAACGATGAGTCAGTCAAAGACAGGGAGTATCCGAACGAGGACGGCAAGTGGCTTGCCAATCGCGAGGCGAACCTCTCCTGGGCGGCGGAAATGAGTGCGTCGAATGATTTGATAGAAGGTAAATGGTGGCCAGAGGATTACAGTGGGCCGCCGCTCGTATCAATTGAAAAAGAGTCAGCGGCCAATGCAGGGCTGACCATTGGTGATCGCTTGAAGTTCTTCGTTGCCGGTCGCGAGGTTGAGGCCAAAATCGCAAGCACCCGAAAGGTGAACTGGGATTCGTTTCAGCCCAACTTCTTTATCGTTTTTTCGCCGGGCGCGCTGGAAGGGATGCCGACAACTTATATATCAAGTATGCGCATCGCAGACGAGAGCCAGGCTATGCTAGTAGATCTGGTGCGCGCACATCCCAGTATTTCGGTGATCGATCTTGGCGCGATTCTGGAGCAGGTTCGCGGCATTATCGATAAGGCCAGTCTCGCGGTGCAGGCCGTTTTTATGTTTACGCTGGCGGCCGGCATAGCGGTATTGTTTGCTGCGGTGCAGTCAACTATCGATGAGCGACGTTTCGAAAGTGCGATGCTGCGAGCGCTGGGCGCAAAACGTCGCACGGTGTTCTCGGGAGTCATGGCCGAGTTCGCCGCGCTGGGCACGGCCGCCGGCGTACTCGCATCCGCGGGGGCTTCGGTGCTG
>JAJFKQ010000104.1 GCA_021773155.1 Woeseiaceae bacterium
ATCACCAACGCGCCGATGATCACAATCATGATCTGCCACAGGCTATCGATGATGAAACGGTCGAGAAAATAATCCAGCTCGCGGATCAGGAATGCCAGTGCCATCCCTGCAAAGGGAATGGCTATGGGCCGTTGCGAAGGACAGTAGCGGGCCACCCACCACATGATGCCGCCGCAGACGGCAAGAATGATCGCCTGAATAATTTCGACAGGAGAGAATTCGCTGGTGCCGAAACGGTCGCTCTCGCTCAGCAGGACGTGCAGCTTCAGGCTACCCGGTGATGCAATTTCCATCTGCGTTAACGCCCACGTTATGAACGCGGTGACGATGAAATACAGGAAGTAGCGTAGCCAGGCCATGTCGAACTATACACTGCAGTCGGATCATTGACGCAGTCTGAAGGTCGCCTCGCCAACCGTGTCCAGAAGTCCATGATTCGTAAGAAACTCTGCCGCATCCTCGGCATCATTTTGGAACCAGTCGCGCGTCTGTCCGAGACGGAAACTATAGCCCCAGGCGTCCATATCCAGCATCAACCTGCCTCGACCGACACCACAAATATGGTCCGCCAGGATGACCTGCAAATAACAAACGGCTGCTTCTTCAAGATCATCACCACCGGCATCGCGATCAAGGCCCACACGTCGATCCTCCGTCTTACAGATGACATGACAGGTTTCGTGCAGCAATGAATGTATTGGCGTATTGCCCCACACGTATACGGTGCGGCCAACAATTCCGGCCTCCGAGTCACCCCAGAAACTGCCGGTAATCTCGGCATCGGTTTCCTGCAGAACAAGTTGTAGACCGTAGCGCTGCAGCAACTCATCAAGGACTGCGCGTGACACATCGGAGACCAGCAACATCGGGGACTAAAGCGTGGATATCTGCTTCATGACAATGCGTACGAGGTCCTGAACGATCGCATCACGCAGCAGTTCCTCCTCACGCGCTTTACCCAGCACCAATGTAGAGTCATACGTATAGTCTCTGGTGAGGGTCAGAGTTTGCTGTGGCATCAGGTTAGTTTCGCCGGCGTCGAGACTGTAGGTGAGCGTGTAGTAAACCTCGTATTCGGTCGGCACATTGCGCGCCGAAACCGACAACACTCGCTGCGACGTGTCATCGAACGAGATAGTAAACGTAGCCGTCGCATCCGCTGCAGAATCGGTTAGTTCAACGCCAGCCGAACGCAGCCGCGCCTCAAACTCGCGGAGAAACAGGCTGTAACGATCGCTGGTCGCGATGTAAGTTCGCTCCATTCCCGTTGGCGCGATAAACGCACCCTGCAGGTGGAATCCGCAGGCAGCCAGACTGGCGGTCGCCAGGATCAAAAACGCTGGGCGGATATTCCTAAACAACGATATTCACCAACCGGCCAGGCACAACGATTATCTTGCGAATGTCCTGGTCGGCAATGAAGCGCTGTACATTTTCATCAGCAAGTGCCGCTGCTTCGACAACGTCCTTGGCAGCATCTACAGCAACAGAAATTCGGCCACGCAGCTTGCCGTTGACCTGCACCACCATCTCAACCAGCTCCAGCTCCAATGCACTCTCGTCAAACTCAGGCCAGCGCTGATCGATCAACGCTGATTCATGGCCGAGTTCCTGCCACAGCGCGTGGCATATGTGCGGCACCATCGGCGACAGCATCACAACAACCGCTTCCAGTGATTCGCGCGCGACGGCGCGGCCCGCGTCCGACTCATCGGCGAGTTTGTTGATCGCGTTTAACAATTCCATCGATGCTGCAACCGCCGTATTAAAACTGTGCCGGCGGCCAATATCGTCGCTGATCTTCGCAATGGTCTGGTGCGTCTTGCGGCGTAGTTCTTTTTGCGTATCGTTCAGCGCATCGACGTCGACGTTGCCCACCGGGCCCTTACCAGCATGATCGACGACGGCGCTCCAGAAGCGCTTCAGGAATCGGAAGCTGCCCTGTACGCCATCATCGGACCACTCGAGGGCCTGCTCGGGCGGTGCTGCAAACATCATAAATAAGCGCACAGTATCAGCGCCGTATTTTTCAATGAGCCCTTGCGGATCAACTGTGTTGCCTTTCGCCTTGGACATCTTGGCGCCGTCTTTCAGTACCATGCCCTGGGTCAGCAAATTGGTGAACGGCTCCGATACATCGGTGAGCCCTTCGTCGCGCATGACACGCTGGAAAAACCTTGAATACAAGAGGTGCAGGATCGCGTGTTCGATACCGCCTGTGTATTGATCGACCGGCGTCCAGTACTTCGCACGTTCGTCAAGCATCGCGGTATCGCTATCCGGACAGGCGTAGCGCGCGAAATACCAGGAGGACTCAACAAACGTATCGAAGGTATCTGTCTCGCGACGTGCGTCTTTGCCGCACTTCGGACAAGGCACATTGACGAATTCCGGCATGTCCTTCAACGGTGACCCGGTGCCTTTGACTTCCACGTCTTCAGGCAATAAGACCGGTAGTTGATCTTCCGGCACGGGTACGGCGTCGCAGTCATCACAGTAAATGATCGGGATCGGCGTGCCCCAGTAACGCTGGCGAGAAACGCCCCAGTCGCGCAAACGGTAGTTGACCTTACGGCCGCCACGGCCGGTTTTCTCGAAGTGATCTGCGATCGCGTTGAAAGCACCGTCGAAATCCAGCCCGTCGTAGTCGCCCGAGTTCACAAGTACGCCGCGCTCGAGATAAACGGACTTATCGATGTCAATTTCGGTACCGTCGGTGGGCGCGATGACCTGCTTGATTGGCAGGTCGTGTTTCTTCGCAAACTCCCAGTCGCGGGCGTCGTGGCCGGGCACAGCCATGACCGCTCCAGTGCCGTAACTCATGAGTACGAAGTTGGCGACCCACAAAGGTATTTCTTCACCGGTCAGCGGATGGATTGCGGAAATGCCGAGAGCCATGCCCTTCTTCTCCATCGTTTCCAGCGTCGCTTCCTGAGCATCAGTCTGCTTGCATTCTTCTACGAACGCTGTGACATCCGGATTCGTCGCAGCTGACTTGCCGGCCAATGGATGTTCTGCAGCAACGGCCATGTACGTCACGCCCATCAGTGTGTCCGGGCGAGTCGTGTAAACGGTCAATGGCTCATCTTCACCAGCAACGTCGAATGACAGCTCAACACCCTCGGACCGTCCTATCCAGTTGCGCTGCATGATCTTGACTGAGTCGGGCCATCCGGGCATGCGATCGAGCTCGTCCAGCATCTCGTCCGCGTAATCGGTGATTTTCATGAACCACTGCGGAATTTCGCGCCGCTCTACGAGTGCGTCTGAGCGCCAGCCACGACCGTCGATAACCTGTTCGTTCGCGAGCACCGTCTGGTCCACGGGGTCCCAATTGACGATCGAGTTCTTGCGATACACGAGGCCCTTTTCAAACATTTTCGTAAACAGCCACTGTTCCCAGCGGTAGTACTCGGGTCGACAGGTAGTGACCTCGCGCGTCCAGTCATAAGCGTAGCCCAGTCGTTTGAGCTGCCCACGCATGTCCTCGATATTGCTGTAGGTCCACTTTGCCGGCGGAATGCCACGTTTTATCGCCGCATTCTCGGCGGGCATGCCGAATGCATCCCAACCCATCGGCTGCAGCACATGCTTCCCGAGCAGACGGTGATAACGTGCGATTACGTCGTTGATGGTGAATACGCGAACATGGCCCATGTGCAATTTTCCGCTGGGGTACGGAAACATCGTCAGGCAATAATATTTGTCCTTGCCGGCATCTTCGCCGACCTCAAAACAGCGAGCATCATCCCAATACTTCTGGGCGCTCAACTCTACGGTTTCGGGATTGTAAGGGGTGCTCATGAGTGTCGCGTGTCTTCGCTGCTGTGAAAACCCAGAAGCCTACATGAACAGGCTGCGATTCGCAGCAGTCACGCGAGCCTCAAGGATGCACTTTTAGATCCCGGTACGGCTGCGGATCCAGAAGAATCCCAGTATCATGAAGCAGAGACCCAGAATGGGTTTGTTGCCCAGGTCCGCATAGACGGTTGTACCCCGATGAGCGCGGATGTCCGCCGTCATGATTTGCTCTTCAAATTGCTTGCCTGTTTGCAGCAACTCACCCTCCGGGCCGATAAACGCGCTGATGCCCGTATTGGTCGACCTCACCGAGTAGCGACCGACTTCCAGCGCCCGCATCCGGGCTATCTGCAGGTGTTGATACGGAGCGATCGACTTACCGAACCAGGCATCATTGCTGACATTGATTAGAATGTCGGCGTCCGGAAACGCGTATAGCTGTTCAGCTCCGAAGGCATCTTCGTAACACACCGCGATCGCGAGCGTCGCGCCATTGGCGGCGGTCAGCAACGGTTGAATGTTGCGACCCTTGGCCAGATCGGAATAAGGAAGATTCTGCATCTTCATCCACTCGCGGACACTCGCCGGGACCGGAAAATACTCACCGAAAGGCACCAAGTGCCGTTTGCGATAGAACTGCCGCTGCTCCGCACCGAGCATTAGAACGCTGTTGAAAATTTTCGCTTCCGTACTGCGCTCAGCGCTGATTTCGAGGATTCCCAGCATTACCGTCTGCCCGTTACGCCTGGCATCCCCGTCAACGATATTCAGATAATCGGCGACCTGAGTCTGCAATGCCGGAATCGCAACCTCCGGCCAGATTATGAGCTCACTGTCCGGCACGCTCAGGGTCGAGCCGCGATAGAAGTCGAGTGTTATTTGCCGCTGTGAGGCCAGCCATTTTTGATCCTGCGGCACACCGGCCTGAATAATCGTCGTACGAACAGCTTTTCCGTACGGCTCTGTCCATTCAACCGCGCCCAATGCGCCACCAACAATCCAGGGCAAGACGATGAGCGGTATCGCAAGCAGACGTTTATTGCCAGTCGCCATGATCACCACAGGAATCGCGGCCGTAGCAAACAGCAACATGAATGACACGCCGTAGATCCCGAGCACAGGTGCCCACCCCGCCAACGCCGTATCGATTTGTCCGTAACCTTGCGACAACCACGGAAATCCGGTCAGAACCCAGCCACGTAGCCACTCAACCAATACCCAGGCAGCCGGTGCCACGAAAAGTAAGCGCCAGGGTTCACCGTGTGACAAGTGGGATATGAGCCAGCCGGCCAGCCAGAGGAAGGCCGCCATAATCAGTGACAAACCAACCATTAGCAGCAAAGCGATCCACACCGCTGCATTTCCAAACACATGAACGGAAATGACTATCCAGTACGTACCGGTAAGAAATAACCCGAAGCCAAACCAGAAAAAATGTGCAGCCGCATCTTTCGGCGAAACACGCAGCGCGATAAACAACAATGGCAAGATCAGCAGTGGCGCCAGAATCGACCATTCTGCAGGCGCGAATACCAGCGTCGTCGCGCTGCCGATAACAAAGACCAGAAGTCGGCTTAATTTCGGCCGATCGGCAGTCAGGGAAAACAGAAGATTCTGATACTTCTTATTGGCCACGGGAATCAACCACCGTCGCGTTGCACCTGTAATGCATCAATACGACGTTCATCGACTTTGACAACTGCAAATTCGAAACCACCAAAATCAACTTTCTCTCCACGATGCGGTAGTCGTCCCAGTTCATGCAGCACAAGACCGCCAATCGTATCGTATTCCTCGTCGTCCAGTTGGCACTCGAAATACTCGTTAAAGTCCTCGACTCGAGTCAACGCGCGAACGGCAAAACACGGTTTACCGTTACGGTCGCCGTCCGGTCGAATGAACTCTGCTTCTTCTTGATCGTGTTCATCATCAATTTCGCCAACGATTTCCTCAAGCACGTCTTCAATCGTCAATAACCCGGCTACACCGCCGTATTCGTCGACGACAATCGCCATGTGATTGTGGCTGGCACGAAATTCTTTTAGTAATGCATTGAGTCGTTTCGACTCCGGGATCACCGTTGCCGGCCGCAATAATTTCTTGATGGTGAGCTCTTTGGCCTCGTCGCTACCGTAGTAACGGAGCAAATCTTTTGCCAGCAAAATGCCGAGCACCTCGTCGCGATCTTCACCGATGACCGGAAAACGCGAATGGCCCGACTCGACAATCAGCTTCAGTGTTTCGTGGAAGTCATCGTCAATATCGATAACGATCATCTGAGATCGCGGCACCATGACATCACGAACCTGGGTTTCGGACACTTCGAGCACACCAGAGAGCATGCTTTTCTCTTCGGCATCGAGTTCGACATCGGATTCGATAAAGGTCTGAATTTCATCGCGGCTCCAGGGTTCGCCCCTGATCGCCCGCATCACGCGCGCAACCAGTCCGGGTGTACCCGAGCCGCTGGTACTTGGAGGTTTTTCGTTCATGTGGGAGTGGTCCAACAAGTTAATATTGATCGGTTCAGCGAGCTGTGAAGCGGTTGCGCGCCAGGCGCGCCTCGCCGGTAATGGCTAGCCCTTACCAAGAGGTGGAACGACGCGGGCGACCGCTTCACAGCTCGCCCGAAGGGAGCTATCCAATTGACCCAATGCGGCGTTACAGCCCTTGTAAAGGACTCGCCATTCCCTGCGGACTGTGCCTTGCCTTGGGTCAATTGGATAGCTCTGAACCGATCAATATTAACTTGTTGGACCACTAGTCTATCAGTTCTCTTGTGACAACTCTCCCAAGGAATCTGCGTACGGATTCGCAATCCCATGGTCGGTCATAATGCGGATCTCGAGGCTTTCCATTTCAGCGGCGTCTCTGTCGTTCTCATGATCGAAACCCATTAAGTGCAGGGTCCCGTGGACAATCATGTGGGCCCAGTGGTCACCAGGCGTCTTGCCCTGCTGCTCTGCCTCATCAGCAACCACTGCTGAACAAACCACAATATCACCGAGTGGTCGCTCTGCGTCATCCGGTAATCCGGCGAGATCACCTGCCGGAAAAGACAGAACATTGGTCGGTTTGTCCTGATCGCGGAATTCGCTGTTCAGCTGCCGCATTTCGGCTGCGTTGACCACACGCACGGACACTTCCATATCACCAGACCTGCCCGCTGCGTCAATTGCACGATTAATCCAGATGGCAATGTCATCTGCTGTGGGAACGGTGTCATCGGCAGCGGCGAGCTGCACGTCAACCTGAGCGATCATTTTTCTCGTAGGCTTGAACTATGCGTTGCACGAGTTCATGGCGTACAACATCCTGCGGCGTGAACCAGGTAAACGAAACACCCTCAACATCTTGCAAAACATCGACTGCATTCCTTAGCCCGGACATCTGGCCATTTGGCAAGTCTACCTGTGTTACATCACCGGTCACTACTGCACGCGATCCGAAACCGATGCGTGTAAGAAACATCTTCATTTGCTCGATGCTTGTGTTCTGCGCTTCATCGAGAATCACGAATGACTCATTCAGTGAACGACCACGCATAAACGCAAGCGGCGCGACTTCGATAACGTTGCGATCAATCAACTGGGTCACACGCTCTGCACCAATCATATCGTAAAGGGCGTCGTACATTGGTCGCAGGTAAGGGTCGACTTTCTGTGACAGATCACCGGGCAAAAAGCCCAGCCGCTCACCGGCCTCAACCGCGGGACGCACCAGCACGATCCGCCGCACCTCTTCGTTCTCAAGAGCATCAACCGCACTTGCCACAGCCAGATATGTCTTTCCGGTACCGGCTGGTCCAACACCGAACGCCAAATCGTGATTGCGAATCTCACGCATGAATAAGGACTGATTAGCGCCACGTGCGCGAATCAATTTTCGCCGAGTTTGAATCGTTATGATTTCATCGTTCGCTACTTCGCCCACATCGTCGGCCACCGCTTCTTCCGCATTGTCCATAAATGACTCCTGCAACGTCATGTGTACGTGTTCGGGATCTAATCTCTCGTGATCTGTCATCGCGAAAAGCGACAACAAGACATCACCACCGACCTCTGCGGCACCCGGACGCCCGGTGACACGAAAGCGATTGCCGCGGCTGGCGATTTCAACGTCCAGGCGGCGTTCAATCTGTCGCAGGTGTTCATCAAACTGGCCGCATAGATTGGCCAGGCGGTTGTTATCGGCAGGTTCGAGAACCACGTCCCGAAAAATCTGGACAGCATTCAAAATCTGTATTTAAAACCTCTGCGTAGGAAGCCGCCAGTCAGGAAGACAGGGGCGATGTCATGTCTGCAAAAGACGGTGACGAAAAATCTATTAAGGCAATAGATCATTGCGTTACAGACTACGCCGCAGCTGATTCGTTCGCAAGGCGTCCGCGCAACGAATTTGGTAACGCCTCGGTAATGATAACGTCGACGAACTGTCCGATTAACGATACATCGGCATCAAAATTGACCCAGCGATTATTCTCGGTGCGCCCGGTCACCTGATTTGCGCTCTTCCTGGAAAGTTTCTCAACCAGCACACATTGCGTTGTTCCTACCATTGCACGACTGATGTCCATCGCCTGTTGGTTGATGCGTGCCTGCAATAGTTGTAGCCGCTGTTTTTTTGCATCCATTGGTGTGTCGTCCGCCAGACTTGCTGCAGGCGTACCAGGACGCGCACTGTAAATGAAGCTGAACGACTGATCGAAACCCATCTCGGCGATCAGGTTCATCAGTGCTTCAAAATCACGATCCGTTTCGCCCGGGAATCCGATGATGAAATCAGATGACAGTGAAAGATCAGGTCGTGCCTGCCGCAATTTGCGAATCTTTTGCTTGTACTCAAGGGCGGTGTGACCGCGCTTCATCGCCGCCAGTATCCGATCCGAACCGTGTTGCACTGGCAAATGCAAATAGCTCGCCAGTTTCGGCACTTCGGCATACGCCTGGATCAGGCTGTCAGTGAACTCGACCGGATGCGAAGTCGTAAATCGAATGCGATCAATACCCTCGATTTCGGCGACGTAATAAATCAGTGTCGCAAGGTCTGCAATTTGTCCATCATGCATGGGACCACGATACGCATTGACATTCTGCCCCAGCAGATTGACCTCACGTACACCTTGATCAGCCAGACTTGCGACTTCTGCAATGACATCGTCGAACGGTCGGCTGATTTCCTCACCACGGGTGTACGGTACGACACAGAAGCTGCAGTATTTACTGCAACCCTCCATGACGGAGACGAACGCGGTCGGTCCTTCAGCTCGAGGTTCGGGCAGTCGGTCAAATTTTTCGATTTCCGGGAACGAGATATCGACGACGGAGTCGCCTTTTTTCTCCGCGCCATCTATCAACTCGGGCAGGCGATGCAGGGTTTGCGGGCCGAAGACGACATCGACAAACGGCGCGCGCTTGATAATGCCCTCGCCTTCCTGACTCGCAACGCAACCACCAACGCCGATTTTGACATTGGGATTTAAGTCTTTGAGTTTGCGCCAGCGGCCGAGCTCGGAGAAAACCTTATCCTGAGCTTTCTCACGAATTGAGCACGTATTGACCAGCAATAGATCGGCGTCCTCAGGTGCACCAGTCAACTCGTAACCATGCGACTCACGCAACACGTCTGCCATCTTATCCGAGTCATACTCGTTCATCTGGCAGCCCATCGTTTTGATGTACAGCTTCAAGATGAGGCTTTGCTAGAACGGAATATCGTCGTCGAAGTCGTCCGGACCCGGCTGCGGAGGTGCATTACCACCGCCCTGGCCGCCACTTTGGCCACCGCCTTGATCGCCACCCTGACTGCCGCCGCCGAAGTTGCCCCCGCCGCCGCTGCCGCCACGACCACCAAGCATCTGCATTTCATCAGCAATGATCTCGGTCGTGTAACGATCCTGACCACCCTTGTCCTGCCACTTGCGAGTTCGCAGTTTGCCTTCGATGTATACCTGTGAGCCTTTACGAAGATACTCAGCCGCAATTTCGGCCAGTCGATTGAACATCGCCACGCGATGCCACTCGGTACGCTCTTTTTGCTCACCAGTCTGCTTGTCTTTCCACGACTCGTTGGTCGCAACCGTAAGATTCGTCACTGCCGAGCCACTCGGCATATAACGTGTCTCGGGATCTCCGCCGACGTTTCCAACAATGATGACTTTATTTATTCCGCGGGCCATTTACGGATCCCCTGTCTTAAGTATGAGTTTATTGTGAGTCGCCATGGTGTGGCGAGGGGG
>JAJFKQ010000105.1 GCA_021773155.1 Woeseiaceae bacterium
CGCGCCAATGGGAATCATCAGCAACACGCTGTACACGGCCTGAGTCTGGATCGGCAAACTGTATAGAGAGAAATCGACGGCGCTTGCACCCCGCAACGCCGCCTGGGTCTCAGCGATGGCTACCGCCTCGAGATGAGTGACCTGGATCGCAAAATCGACCTGGACGTTGCTGCCGCCCTCAACATTGACCAGTGGTTCGTTGCCACGCCACCAGACCAGGAATCGATCAGGCAGACTTTCCTCTCCCGTAGCCGGATCGAAGTACAGCCAGCGATCACCGTCATGAACCTCTAGCCAGGAGACGAGTTCCGCACTGCGTTGCCGGCCTGCCAACGGGAAACCATGAACCGTTCGTGCGGGTATGCGTGCCGAAGCCAGTAGGGTAGTAATGACATCGACAAATTCGGCACTCGTTGACACTCCTGACGATATCAATTCGACATTCGGATCCGGTGATGGATCATTCATGCGGCGCAGCAGTTCAGTCGTAAACGACGCCGTGTCTGCTGAATGATCACGCACATCATCGACAAGAACGTCGACCGCAGTTTTCATCGGTTCGTTAATCGTCGGTGTCGGTGGAAATGGCGGCGTCGTATCAGACTCATCGACACTGTCATCTTCGTATACGGATATGCGGTAGTAAATGGTTTGCTCGCCATCGGCGCGACGAATAGCCCACTGGGCTTCGCGACCACCACCGCCGAAGTCTGTGTTGAAGCCGTAACCGCGGGACACGGAGTTTTCGTTGAGCGTGCGGAATCCAGGTGTCAGTGACGGCACATTGAGTTGCACCTTGATCGAGCCCGGTCCGCTTTGAAAACTGATAGCGGATTCAATAGTCCATACGGGCGCCTCCTGATCTTCCGTTACCGGGAAGCCCAGAACCTGCCATTTATAGAAAAAGACAGACAATCCTATGACCGTCAGCAAAGCCGCTAACAGGTACACGTAACGCTGGCTCATTGGATCCCCCTACTTGTCTTGTCAGGCGTGTTATTTGACGCCCAGCGCGACCTTAACGGCGCGTTCTCTGACTGGTCCGCTGCGATTGAAAAACCGCATGCCCGCCAGTCTTATTTCTCCCAGAACTGCAGAGTCTGTCGTAAACAGCCGATTGAGGCCAGTCATGAAGTGCATCATTGTCAAATTGGCACCTTTGCGAGCCCGCTCATACCGCCTCAGCACCGGGCGGTCGCCTGGATGCAACCCCCCATCGATAGCGGCATCAATCACTCGCGCAAGCTCAGCGGTATCCTGTAACCCGAGATTCGCCCCCTGCCCGGCCAATGGGTGAATCGCGTGTGCCGCATCACCGACAAGCACGACACCTTCCCGAACGTAATCTTCAGCATGCTGCGCGCATAGTGGAAACGCGCCTTTGGGACCCGCTACGGTCAGCTTTCCCACCACCCCGTCAGAGGCATCGGTCAGCATGCGACCCAGCTCTTTGTCTGTCGTATCCAACGCCTGCTGCGCAATATCCGGTGTCGTTGACCAGACGACGGAGATGCGTCCATCTGCGAGTGGCAACATGCCAAGCGGACCGTCCCGCAAGAACCGCTGTCGTGCTGTCGCATCGTGGTCAATCTCTGTTGTCAGGTGCGTGACAAGTGCTGTTTGCTCATATGGCCACTGGTTTGTTTTTATACCTGCCAGCTCGCGTACAAACGAACGCGCACCATCTGCGCCCACGACAAGATCGGCCTCTGGTAGAGAATCGATTTTCGTTTCGAATTGCAGCGAGACATCGCACTCATCGAGCACCTTCAGCAAGGCATCCTGGATGAGAACGTTCTCAACAATATGACCTAACTGCGGAACAGCGAACTCGGCGGCATCAAAGCGTAGCGTTGCACGACCATCGGGAGCATCGCTCTCATCCCAAACGCGCATCGATTCATACGGCGATACACGTGCCTGCCTGATAATCGACCAGGCGCCAACGGAGTCCAGCAGGTCGGCCGACCCGTTCGCAATTGCGGACACACGAAGTGAAACGTCGTCTTCCGGCGAAAATCGCGGCCGTTTCGCAGCATCAATTACGGTGATATCCAAAGCGTCGGCGTGACGTCCTTTGGCCAGCAATGCGGCAAGCGTCAGTCCGGTAATGCCAGCGCCGACAATAACTATGTTGAACTGCTTCTTCATCGAATGGGTACACCGCGAGACAGGCGCGGTAACTCGCCCGCAAGGCCCATCGTGTGCTTGGCGAACATTGGACGAACGCCGGGAATCAGGTCGAATCCGATCATGCCGATGTTTCGTAACGTTCGTAATCCAGGACGAGAACTGCCGAACAGGCGCACGAGATTGTCAGTGAAATGTACGAGCTTTTTCTGGTCCGAACGACGCCACTCTGCGTAGCGCTCAAGCAACTGCGCATCACCGGGGTCAGAGCCCTTTTGGGAGGCATCAGCAATACAGTCGCAGAGTGCTGCAACGTCCCGCATACCCAGATTGAATCCTTGCGCGGAAACGGGGTGCAGACCATGCGCAGAGTTTCCGATCAATACACTTCGCGTCGCCGTAAGCCGAACTGCTTTGCTCAGAATCAAGGGATACGACGCTCTTGTGCCGACGCGCGAAAACTCTCCGAGACGATAGCCAAACTCTTCCTGGATCTCGGCCAGAAACTCGTCATCGTTGAGTGCCATAACACGGTCCGCATCGTGCTCGGCAACAGTCCACACAAATCCCGCGCGATCATCAGCAATTGGCAGAATCGCCAACGGACCTTGCGGTGTAAAACGCTCGAACGCACGGTGATCCAGCTTTTTTTCTGGCAGAAGGTTACCGATAACAGCGCGTTGACCATATTCGCGCTGCTGTGCCGAGATGCCCATCATCTCCCGTACGGCGGAGTTTGCGCCGTCTGCAGCGACCAGCAACCTGCATGTCAGTGTTTGTTCGCCGTCGTCTGAACTTAAGGTCGCAGAGGCTTGCTGCGGCCCGAGTTCAATACTCTCGATACGCGCGGGGCAAAATACATCAACGTTCCTGGCGGCACGGAGACTCGATTGCAGGACCTCGCCGAGAACGCGATTGATCACGACATATCCGAGTGCCTCCACGCCTTGTTCTTCAGCAGTGATGTGCGAGAAGCCAAAACGACCTTTGTCAGACACATGAATGCTGGCTATTGGCGTGGACGCAGCAACAACGTCGTCCCAAAGTCCCATCGCCTCAAACATGCGTTGTGTACTTCGGGATAATGCCGTTGACCGATCATCGAAACTGGGTTGCTGATCTTCCCTGCGAGCGATTGCCTCGACAACGGCGACACGCAAGCCGAGCGGTGCCAAAGCGAGCGCAAGGCTCGTTCCGATCATGCCACCGCCGGCAATGACGATGTCGTAGTTATTCGTCTTGCGATTCATTTCCTAGGCGGCTGAGCTACTCATCAGGGACTCAATGTCATCGGGGTCTGTTACTAGACCTTTGCTGAGCACGTCCGGTCCTTTGTTGGTGACCGCAACGTCATCCTCGATACGAATACCGATGTTGCGAAATGCCTTGGGAATCTTACGGCTGTTGCCGATATAAATTCCTGGCTCCACGGTCGTGACCATTCCCGTTTCAAACATGCGCCACTCGTCACCAACCTTGTAGTCGCCAACGTCGTGCACGTCCATGCCGATCCAATGCCCGGTGCGGTGCATGTAGTAAGGCTGGTAAGCCCCGTCTTTAATCAACTTGGGCAATGATCCTTCCAACAGTCCAAGCTTTTTCAGGCCCTTGGTGATGACTCTGACCGCTGCATCGTGTGGCTCATTCCAGTGGTTACCAACCCGTGCTTTTTCGATCGCCGCATGTTGTGCTTCCAGAACGATCTCATACACGGCACGTTGCTCCGGACTGAAGCGCCCGTTCACTGGAAATGTTCTGGTGATATCCGACGCGTAGTAATCCAGTTCGCAGCCAGCATCGATCAACAGCAGCTCGCCGTCTTTCAGTTCAACGTCATTTTCGACGTAGTGCAGAATGCAGGCGTTCTTGCCGCCCGCAACGATCGGGCTGTAGGAAACCCAGGCGTCGTTGCGCCTGAATTCGTGCCGAAACTCTGCCTCAACTTCGTATTCGAACAGACCGGGCTCCGTAATCCGCATCGCTCGCTTGTGCGCTTCAACCGCGACCTTCGCCGACTTGCGCATTGCGGATATTTCGCCGCGGCTCTTATACAGGCGCATATCGTGCAGCAGGTGATCGAGCGCGACGAATTCCTGCGGCGTATGTACACCGCGACTGAGCTTTGCACGCAGTGTATTAACCCACTCCGCTATGCGCGTATCAAACTCTGCGTACATACCCATCGTGTAATAGACCCGCTCGCAGGACTCCATGATGCCGGGCAAAATATCGTCCAGATCTTCGATCGGGAACGCGTCGTCAGCGCCGTAATGCTCTATCGCACCGGCCTGACCCGCGCGCAAGCCATCCCACTGTTCGCGTTTGGGGTCTCTTTCTCGACAAAACAGCAAGTATTCGCCGTTTGCCCTGCCCGGTACCAGCACGGCAACGGACTCAGGCTCCGCAAAACCGGTCATGTAGTAGAAGTCACTGTCCTGACGATAGTTGTACTCAACGTCGCGGCTGCGCGTTCTGACGGGTGCGGATGGCAATATGACGATGCCGCCCTGACCGACCATACGCATCAGTTGTCTGCGGCGCTTTTCGAATTCTTTGTGGTTCATTTTGTATCGCCTATCTTCTTTCGGCTCATTTCTGATCGCCTTTAGGGTTACGAATTTCAGCCAGCTCTTCGTAGCATAACTGTGCAGCGACGCGCAGATATTCTACAAGCTCGACGTAAGCGGACTCATCCTCCTCCTCGTCGGACTCCTCATCCAGTCCCGCGCGCGTGATTTGCAGCATGTCTTTGATAATGTCCGATAGTGGCTCCGCTGCCAGGCGCTCTTTCAATGCGTCACCGTGCTTTGCCGAGACCAGCCCGTGCAGAAAGCCCTCGCACCAATGCGCCAGTGCCGCTGTGCGCATTCCAACGTCATCGTCATCATCCGGCAATAGCGGCTCGAACTCCGACAATCGTTCTGACAACTGCCAGAACGTCGACTGATACAGGATATCCAGGTGCTTTTGGCACTCTGTGCGCAACGCATTGCCTTCTTCGACGCCCTCCAGCACCTGCAGCATCCATTCCGGCCCCGCCGGCACACCCGCGATCGCGAGTCTGCCTGTCAAAAGCCCGTGCGTTTGCGCAGCATCCCAATTTGACCCGCACCGTTTGAGCCATTCTTCGAGCGTGTCGTACTCAACTTTTTCATCCATCCGGATGCCAACCTTGTCTTTCCCGCCAATCCCTTATGATCCCACGGACCGCTCTTTCTGACCATGCTGACGTGCCCCGTCGCAATGCGGCGATTGATTCTGGCCAGATGCGTGACTATATTGCCCCTATGGCTGACAACATCAATTCAACTTTCGAACACGAACTAAAGCGCCTCGAGAAGCGGGTCGACGCACTCGTACGCGTCTGCGACCAGCTGCAGGATGAGAACCGCTCCCTCAAACAGCGTCAGGATGTGTTGACGTCGGAACGTGCCAATCTGCTGCAAAAAAACGAGCAGGTACGCGCGCGTGTTGAAGCAATGATCGGCCGACTAAAAGCGATGGAGCAAGGCTCTTGAACCACAGCATGGAGTACGCTGAATGACCGAACAAAGCGCCCAGGTAAGCGTCAGAATTCTGGACAAGGAATACCAGGTAGCCTGCCCCGCCAACGAGCGGACAAACTTGCTTGATTCTGCCGAAATCCTGAACACCAAAATGCGCGAAATTCGCGACAGCGGCCGAATCGTCGGCCTCGATCGCATCGCCGTAATGGCCGCATTGAATATGGCCAATGACCTGATCCACGCCAATGCACGGGATCTGGAACTGGAAGGCGGCATCAGTGACCGCCTCAAACTTATATCTGACCGTGTTGATCACGTATTGGGTGGCTCACATCAACTCGATTTGTAGTCGACACGCCTTCGAAGTACACGAAAATCAGATTGGCGTCTCCTGCGGTGTTCGATACCGACCTGGATCCTCCCGACCCTAAATTTCCACCTCGGGGTCGCTGCCTGTCGGTTGCATGTGTGCAAAACCGTTTCGACGGTTAGCCTGTTGCAACCACGGTTGACCCCACCTTTAGCTCCGGTTCGAGAGCGAAGGAAGGTGACGGCACAGGCGGGAGGCGCCTCCTTTTCAAAGCGTCTAATGAATGACAACTGCAAAGCATGAATTTCGAAAAAAGGCGTTACGCGCGAGACGCGAAATGTCTGCAGAAAATCGCGCGCTCGCATCAGAAATTATCTGCGAAAACGTAACAAGCTCACGTGAATTTTCGTCGGCATCACTCATCGCCTGTTACCTGCCGATGCATGACGAAGTAGACACTCGACTGATCATCGAACGTGCCTGGCGCGCAAACAAGCGCATTTTTGTGCCTATAACGCGCAACAACGGCGAAATGTTTTTTCGCGGAATCCGGCCAGATACGACACTGAAGCGAAATCAAATGATGATTTGGGAGCCTCAATCGGGCGACTTTATTTCACCACGTGAGTTGCAATTGGTTATTACTCCAACAGTCGCGTTTGATAAATACAGGCATCGAATAGGTATGGGTGGTGGCTATTACGACCGCTGTTTTTCCTTCCTGCAACACAGAAACCACTGGATAAAACCGAAGCTCGCCGGCATTGCGTTTAAATGCCAGGAAATCGAGGAAATAACGCCAAATACATGGGATATACGGCTTTATCGGATGTTTAGTGAAGCAAAATAACCCTGTTTTTCGCACGTAATTACGCACACAGTAAGCTTGTAGAGTTTTTCACTCGAAAATGAATTCCCTAACTTCCTTTTTTTAGTTGCGCCTTGAAACTTTCAACATGTCCGAACAGCAACGAGCTCGAAAAATTCTGTTCGATGACAGATTTTTTCTTAGTCACAAATCAAACCCTGTCGAACGACCTTTTTTGACAACTCTTTACACACCAGTAGCTTGCTGGTTTTTTTCATCTTGTTGTATATACTCAGCTCCGGGTACCCGACACGGAGAAAAGCATGGCTACCAAAAAGAAGACTCGTAAAAAAGCTTCGAAGCGAAAAGTCGCGAAGAAGCGGAAAGTAACTGCAAAGAAAAAAGCAGCGCCTAAGAAACGCCGCGTAGCAAAGAAAAAAGTCGCCAAGAAAAAGGCGAAGAAAAAAGTAACAAAGAAAAAGGCCACTAAGAAGAAGGCCAAAAAGAAAGTAGCGAAACGTAAGACTAAGAAAAAAGCCACTAAGAAAAAGGTAGCCAAGCGTAAGACGAAGAAAAAAGCGACCAAGAAAAAGGCCAAAAAGAAAGTAGCTAAGCGTAAGACGAAGAAGAAAGCTACTAAGAAGAAAACCAAGAAAAAGGCCAAAAAGAAAGTAGCGAAACGTAAGACTAAGAAGAAGGCTACAAAACGCAAAGCCAAGAAGAAAACGGCTAAGCGCAAGACCAAGAAAAAGGCCACTAAGAAAAAGGCCAAGAAGAAAGCTACAAAGCGGAAAGCCACTAAGAAAAAGGCCACCCGCAGGAAGAAAAAGTAGCTGACTGACCGCTTGGGAAGAGCCTTCTTCCACAGCAAAAGTAAAAGAGCTCGCTTCGGCGGGCTCTTTTTATTTGTGCTGAATCGACTATAGTACGCAGCTATGGATGCATCTCAGAAGAAACGCGACTCAGCGAAAGCAGCGATGGAGTTGATCGAACCTGGCACCACGCTCGGCGTCGGTACCGGTTCGACCGTCAACTATCTGATCGAAATGTTGCCGGAGATTCGCGACAAGATTGATCGCGTTGTGTCGAGTTCCGAAGCATCAACTGCTTTACTCGAGGAAAATGGATTTGAAGTTTCGTCGCTGAACGAGGTCGGCGATTACGACCTCTACATTGACGGTGCCGATGAAAGTAATAAGCACTTACAACTGATCAAAGGTGGTGGCGGCGCACTGACCCGCGAAAAGGTCCTCGCAGCTGCAGCACGGCGTTTCGTCTGCATAGTAGACGACACCAAGCTGGTCGGAATGCTCGGTAGCTTTCCACTACCCATCGAAGTCTTACCTATGGCGCGGGAATTAGTCTCTCGTCGCATGCTGAAGATGCGTGGACAGCCAATCTGGCGTGAAGGATTTATTACCGACAACGGTAATCACATCCTCGACGTCCACGACCTGCAAATTTCCAATCCGCTGGAAATGGAAGCCAGAATCAATCGTATACCAGGTGTAGTCACAGTCGGAATCTTCGCGCACCGTCCCGCAGATATTCTGCTGATCGGTGGAGACAACGGCGTCCGCGAGATGCGGATCTAGGTACATCGCGTTTTGGGCGTTCTAACTGTCCCTTGCAACATATCCTGCCAATTGGAACGTTATGTTCCACTTTTGCAAACGAATTATTGTTAGATTGCTCTCAGCTCTATCATGACCAGAAAGTTGCTCACAATTTTTGGCGTCGCTTTCTTTTGCTACGGCGCCTGGGTTTACGTGTGGTCCGTTCCCGAAAACGAATCGAATAAGGCGAACCTTATTCTGGGCGGTTGCGAGTCTAGGGACGCGGCTGCGCGGGATAATTGGAGCTCTGCCCAGAGAACAATACCGCCCTTCGTTCGCTGCGTGGTGCGTTTCTTAAAGAAAGAACAGATATTGAGCGCACGGTTTCCATATGCATCGGTAGGCACTCCCGACCGCCCGGTTCGTCCTAATAATAGCGCTATGACCCCAGTCGAGTTTTATGTACACGAGGGCTGGCGGGAGATCAACTTCACGAGCTCGTCTGTAGAGATCGATGCCGCAATAGATAACGTAACATTGGGCAGCCTCGACTGGCTCATTGCGAACGGAGCCGACCCGAATCAATGTAGTCTCGACGGGCTGGTCGCGTTACACATAGCCGCAAATCACAATCGCGACGATCTTTTTGATAAATGGGTAGGATTCGGGGCAAATCCCGATTTCATGTGTCCAGATGACGGCTATCGAGAGGTTGGCGAAACTCCGTCCGAGTGGCGAAAGAAGGTCAGATAGCGATCTAACACCTATGAGGCCCCCTGAAGTCAAGAGGCGCAGAAAAGCCCGCGAGCGATGATGCTTACGTGCGAAGATTTTTGTTGTGGCTAATCTGTCTTGATTTCAAATCGGGTTGTCAGAGCAAGTCTGCAACAAACACCTATCGAGCTTTTCCGGGCTGAGATCTTGCGAAGGCAAGTCTCGCCCAACACTAGAAACTATTTCGAACCCTGGCCCTTCCCAGTCAAAACGTCAGGTTTTGTATCCAGTTAGCATCGGGCTTGAGCCAGGGGCAGACCGCGACAACAAACAGTAATAGAAGGAGCGAGACGGTGAGCCAATCAAATGCTGCAGGCTGCCGGTCCTGTGCATGAGCTGATGACGGACTCGAGGTCCACGGATAATCAGGCTCTTTGACACTTTGACCGAAGTGGCGCCAGTTAGACGTTGAGCTTCACCGCCTCCTCCAAATTAAAGACAGGCCATGAAACGCTCCTGATCAAAAGGTTTTTGTTTCTTCAGCATGGTATAGACGGCGCGCCCGAGTTTATGGGCAAGGATGGATAGTGCTTTTCCTTTGCCGTGTTTACTGGCCAGTCGTTGAATGGCCTTTTGCGCCGGCGGATTGCCTTTGAGAAACAATACCGCTGCTTCACTGAAGGCCCATTTGAGATAGGCATTGCCGATTTTCTTACCGGAGTAGCCACTCTTTTTGCCGGCCGATTCTTTGGCGCACTTGACCAGCCGGGCATAGGAGGCGAACTGTCCCGCGGTGGGGAAGCGAGTGACATCTTCGATCTCGTAGAGGATTACCAGTGTGAGGATGCGACCGATACCATGCACTGAGCGGATGAGGTGATAGCTGAAGGCATCATGGGCTTTGGCTTTCAAGGCCAGGTCCTGCTCAAGCCCTCTGAGTTGCTCACTCAGGTAGTCAATCAAATCGGTATCGAGCTGCATCATTTGTTGTACCACCGGATCCGGGAAGTGGCCTGGAATACCAGGCCGCTGTGCTTTGCGATCGGCACGTAATCCCAGGGGTGGCAAATTGTATTGACTGACGGTGTTCTGGATATGCGCCATCAGATCGGCGCGATAGCGGGCCAGGTACATACGTCGTCGTAACAGATCGCGGGTGGCGCGCATGCGGGCCGGATAGACATAGGCTTGTGGAATTAAACCGCCCTTGGCGAGCAGCGCGATTTTGCGTGAATCAATACGATCATTCTTGGCTTTACCGCCATGAATGGCTTTCATGTACAACGCGTGGCCGAGTACAAAATGAATGTTTTCCCGGGCGCACAGATCGGCCAGCCAATACCAGGTAAAGATGCATTCGACGGCGACAACCAGGTCTTGCCGATAGGGATCAACAAGTGCCAGGAACTGATTGGCATCGGTGTTGATGTTTTTGTGCAGCAGCATGTCGCCCTGCTGATTGACGATACAGACGTACATGGTTTTGGCGTGCAGATCGATGCCACAATAATGTTGATGGTTTGCAGTGTAGAATCTCATTGAGGTCTCCTCCTTCGTCATTGTGCTCAAGTACACAATTGGGATGGTAGGTTATGCTTGCTAAGCCCGAAAATCGCGGGAGGGGGCCTCAATGATTATCAA
>JAJFKQ010000106.1 GCA_021773155.1 Woeseiaceae bacterium
TACGTCATAATTTGTTTTGAGAACATCCTCAAATGGTTTTGTGTATGGTTTTTTGCTTGCCATGTAGATGTATGGTAATTTCTTTGATGTTCCAACCTCCTTGATAGTTACTTTGCCATTACTAATCCATCCAAAAATACACAGAGTTTTTGCAAACTTTCCTGCAGTTGGTGGATTTTTCTTTAATTCTTTAATTCTGGTTTGAATTTTTAATTCAATTTTTTCAAATGACTCATTTCTTTTTGTTTCTTGTAGTAGTGATATTGTTTCAGCACCCTTTCCATATGGATAATAAACTGACACACATGGGAATTTGACTTTTTTTATTTCAAGTAAAAATTGATTTAGTGTTAACCATTCTAATGGAGATATTTCATTACTGCTTTGCACAAATTGTACTTTTTTCTTTCATACATAATGGTTCTCTAATTTTCTAGCGTACTCTGAGCAAAACCATAAAAAACTAGTTACAAAATCTGTATGGTGTTGTGAATCTTGTTTTAGTTGCTATTTTGATAATTATTCTAGCTGTTTCTGTCATTTTTGTTACAACTCTAAATTTTGAAAAGACACCATTACCAACTGATGTAATTGATGATTTACCATCTACTGATGTTGTATCAACTATACCTACTGTACTCACCACTCAAAACCTCAAAGTAGCATTCATCGGTGATCAAGGTTCAGGAAATGATGCTGATTCTGTTTTACATTTGATATCTTCTGAGAATGCAGATATGGTGTTGCATCAAGGCGATTTTGATTATTCAGATAATCCTGATTTGTGGGATGATAAAATCAGTTTGATTCTAGGTGAGGACTATCCGTACTTTGCATCAATTGGAAACCATGATGTTATATCTTGGGATGGATATCAGCAGAAATTATCTGAGCGATTATCCAGAGTTACTGGTGCTGATTGCTCAGGGGATTTGGGTATTAATTCTAGTTGTAACTATATGGGATTATTCTTTGTTCTATCTGGTGTTGGAACTATGGGGGATGATCATGCATCATTTATCAAAAATGAACTATCTCAAACTGACTCTATATGGAAAATATGTTCATGGCACAAAAATATGAAATCAATGCAATTAGGTAAGAAAAATGATTCAACTGGTTGGGATGTTTATGAGCAATGCAGAATGGGTGGTGCAATTATTGCAACAGGACATGAGCACAGCTATACTAGAACCAAATCCCTATCTAACATACAAAATCCAATCATAAACTCTGATTACTCTGATCAAAACAATTTGATTGTAACACCTGGTACAACTTTTGTATTTGTCTCAGGTCTTGGTGGTGCAGGTGTTCGTGATCAAAATCGTTGTCTACCTGATACCTATCCGTATGGTTGTAATGGAGAATGGGCAAGTATCTATTCATCAAACCAAGATGCAAGTCCTGGTGCACTGTTTTGTACATTTTATACAGATGAAAATCCAAACAAAGCTAGTTGCTACTTTAAGGACATTACAGGAAACATTCCTGATACATTTAACATAACTAATTTTCCAAATGGTATTTCTGAAAAATAAAATTTAATTTTATGCTGGAATGATTCCTTCCTTAACTAGAAACTCTATTCCTTGGATAAACGCATCATCATCAATCGTTCCATCTGCCCACCATCCTGCATTATTTTTAATCCATGCAGGAATTTCTTTTGCATCTGTATCACTTTGAGATGTTGATTCAACTGATATTGTCCCTTCTTTGATTAAAAATCCTATTCCTTGGATAAACGCATCATCATCAATCGTTCCATCTGCCCACCATCCTGCATTATTTTTAATCCATGCAGGAATTGTCGGTGATATGGTTTCTGTAGTATCTGTATTGGTTTTCTCTAGTAATGGATTCCTTTCTACTTGAATCTCAATTATTGAATACCCACTCTTCTCTCCATTAACATTGTCTTCAGGGCCCAATCCGTGCACAAATATCGCATATCTTACCAATCCTGAATATTCTACTGGTAGTCTATGGTCTACTTGGCCAAAATCACTGTATAGTTTTTCTTTGTTAATGGATTCAGCATAAGAGTATAGTATACTGTCATTTTCATCTACTACCCAGATGTCATAATTTACTTGGTCTAGAATTTCCATGTCATTGTATTTATTGTAAAAATTAATCTTCCAATCAATCTCACATCCTTCAATTGGGAAACCTGGAGAAAAATTGTATTGAATCGTCATTGAATATGTGTTTGTAGATACTCTATCACTGGTGTAATCTAAAAATTCCTTGCTACAATTTAACAAATCTGATTGTTGTATGGTCTCTGCAATATCTACAAATGGATCTTTAGTTATTCCTTCTTTGTATTGTGTCAAATCAAACTCAAACATTACAGGCGGTGTATCTGAATTAATTCCAGCATATGCTAATGCTTTTACTGGAAACGGAAAGTCATCTACTAACCATATTTCATTATCATTATCGTTGTACCATCCAACTACTACACTGTCAGTTGTCCTATCTGGTAACATAATTGATTCTACTCTACTTGGAATTAGATACGATTCTAGTCCTCCACCAACTGGACCCAATGCGCCCCATGATGAACTCTTGAACTCTTGTGGTCCGTGAATTCTATCTTTCTCATTTGATGTAGCATAAGCTGAAAGCCATGCAATTGATGACTTGAATGCAACTGCATAGTCTGATAAGTCATCATCAAATAGAATTGGAGTCGGAACAGTTTTTCCCAACCCCCATGAACCTTTGATTGTATTTTCTCCATCTGTTACTAGAATTTGTGCATCCCATAATGTTTCACTGACATTTACAGTATCACCTTTAATCCAAATTTTTAATTCAACAGGTGAGCATCCATTCAAATCAATCTCACACAAAGTATATTCAAAATAGTCTCCTTTCTTGAGACCCTCTCCCAAATACCAAGTACCATCAACATCCACTCCTCCTGAATCTTGAGCGTATGCTGTGCCTGTACCAGATATTGCAATCAGTGCAGCTAGTACTAGAATACTTTTCATGATGAATTCCTTGATTCATCGATATTAAACGTAGATTCTATTTTCTCATGTGATACTCTGGGTATGATTCTATTTCATTACTCTGATTTGCTTTTCAGTGTCTCTGATAAAATCCTCATACTTCATGATTTGAGTTGTCAGCTTGAATGCATTCATTTGATCTTCGTTGTCTTTAGAACCCAGGAATTTTTTTCTCAACTCCATTAGTTCTTGCTGCTGGCCAGTTGCCTTTAGAATATCGTCTCTGAGATCCTCAATTGTTGCCACATATTGTACTAGTTGAATTTTGATTTAAGAATTTCATTACTAGATGGTGGTTGCATCATCCCATTAGATAGTAATTTATCTATCAAAAAAATCAAAAAGTTATGGGAGAATCTTCAATTCAAACACTTTATGATAATAAAGATACAAAATG
>JAJFKQ010000107.1 GCA_021773155.1 Woeseiaceae bacterium
TCCCGCCACCAATGCGGCTGCAGGGCTGTCGAAGGCCACCTCAATTACTGGCAAGTACACCTCTACTGTAACGGTCGGCGCTAATGGCGTTATAACCGTTTTGTACGGTGGTGATGCTAACAGTACTTATCTTGCCACCAAGGCGATTACATTGACACCGCAAGATAATGCTGGTTCGGTCTCTTGGACGTGTTCTAACAGCACTGTCGCTGTGAAGCACGTTCCGGCTTCCTGCCGTCCGTAACAGGGTAACCTGACGCGGTTTTAGAAATAATCAGTAGAGAAAAACCCTGGCTCGTCCAGGGTTTTTTTCGAATTTTTCCGCCATCGATTTAGGCGTGAACTGCATCATAATCTGAATACACCACGATTTAATTGCTCGATGCTGCGTTTCCATTGAGTTAAGATCGATGCTGGTTCCTGGGGATTTCGCCGATATGATGAAAGCAAGACAAAATGATGGATTTACGCTCATCGAACTGATGATCGTGGTCGCAATAATCGGAATCCTGGCTTCGCTCGCTGTAGCTGCATACGAGACTTACACCATCCGGGCGCAGATAGCGGAGGCGATCAATATGGGCGCCGGGGCAAAATCGCCGCTCGTCGATGCGTTTACTCAGGACGGCACAGCTCCGGCAGACAGATTAGCCGCCGGCATGTCGGTCGACGCAACAGACACACGCGGCACGTACGTGTCGCAAGTTGATATTGTTGATGGAAGGGTCGACGTGACAATGGGGAACCGGGCGCATGCCGATATTTCCGGAGAAATACTGTCATTCACCCCATATGTGACTCCGTCTGGAGGCATTGTGTGGCGCTGCGGCGCAGGTTCTCAACCGGGTGGTGGCGCCGATGTGATGCCGGGTACTACTTATCGACCGACAACAATCCCTGCAAGGTATCTTCCTTCGACCTGTCGAGCCTAGAGCAAGAGAGTCAATACCTGCCGAAATCAGGCATTTTACTTAATCAATTCCCGTAACTGTGAACAACAACACAAAATCCAGTTGAATCGGGAACTTGGATCAGTGAGACTGTAACGCTCATCGAAACGCAACCGCACTGATTTCTTATGGCAGCGACAGCTTCACAATCGAATTTTGCAGGTCTGCCCAGGCGCCTGGTTCAGGACGGCATCATTTCTGACGAGCAGTTTCAGGAAGCGACCGACGGTGCCAAGAAAGCCAAAATAACGCTGATCGCCTACTTGGTCAATGAAGGTCTGGCCGAAGCTCGTGCAATTGCCGTTGCTGCATCACACGAATTCGGCGTGCCGCTTCTTGATCTTGACGCGGTTGAGATCGACCTTGAGGTTATCCGCGCTGTTGATCAGAAACTCATCAACAAGCATCGCGTTTTGCCGCTGGTCAAACGTGGCCAACGATTATTCCTCGGCATCTCAGATCCAACCAATCTGCAGGCCATTGATGACATCAAGTTCGCAACCAGCCTTCGCGTTGATCCGGTTGTCGTCGAACAGGACAAGCTCGAAGATTGTATCTCCAAGGCGATCGAAGCGGTCGACACCAGTATGTCAGGGCTTGAGGACGATGATTTTGATCTCGAGAACCTCGATGTTTCGGGCGAAGATGACCAGCAGGAAGACGAACGGCGCGACGATGTCGAAGATGCACCGGTGGTTCGTTTCGTCAATAAGGTCTTGCTGGATGCCATTAAGCGCGGCGCATCCGACGTCCACTTCGAACCCTACGAGAAAATTTTCCGCGTTCGCACCCGCCTTGATGGTGTTTTGTCAGAGGTTGCGCGACCGCCTGTTATTCTGGCGAACAAAGTTTGTGCGCGCCTCAAAGTAATGTCGAGAATGGACATTGCTGAGCGTCGTGTACCACAGGATGGGCGAATCAAGATGCGCCTGTCGAAGAACCGCGCAATCGACTTTCGTGTAAATACCTGTCCAACTCTTTTTGGTGAAAAGATCGTACTGCGTATCCTGGACCCGTCCAGCGCCAAGCTTGGCATTGAGATGCTGGGTTACGAGGATCACCAGCGAATTCTGTACGAGAAGCATCTGGCGAAGCCGTACGGCATGATCCTGGTTACGGGACCCACGGGTTCGGGCAAGACGGTTTCGCTCTATACCGGCCTGAACATCCTGAACACCGAAGACCGCAATATCTCAACCGCCGAAGACCCTGCGGAAATTAACCTGCCGGGCATCAATCAGGTGAATGTGAACCCGAAAGTCGGCCTGACCTTTGCATCAGCGCTCAAGGCGTTTCTGCGGCAGGATCCCGACGTCATCATGGTTGGTGAGATTCGTGACCTTGAGACAGCCGAGATCGCGATTAAGGCTGCGCAAACAGGTCACTTGGTACTTTCCACGTTGCATACCAACGACGCTCCGAAGACCCTGACTCGCATGGTCGACATGGGAGTGAAGCCCTACGCCATAGCAACATCAATCAGCTTGATCATTGCTCAACGGCTGGCTCGTCGCTTGTGCGACAGCTGCAAGGCAGTCAAGGAAATTCCGCGCGAGGCGCTGGAAAAGGAAGGCTTTACAGCAGAAGAACTTGATGCCGGTGTAACGATTTTTGGGCCGCAAGGCTGCAAGTCGTGCAACGGTGGATATAAAGGCCGGCTCGGCATATTCCAGGTGATGGAAGTGTCCGAAGTGATGGGCCGAATAATAATGGAAGGCGGCAACGCGATACAGATCGCGGATCAGGCCGCCCAAGAGGGGGTCATCGATCTACGGCAAGCCGGATTGAACAAAGTCAAGGACGGGGTTACCAGCCTTGAAGAGGTCAATCGGGTTACTATTGAGTAGGTTTTCGCCGGGAAAACCAAGCTAACGGACAATATAGATGGCTAATACAGCAGCGGTAAGTAACGCGCCCTTTTTGTGGGAAGGAACCGACAGAAATGGCAAGAAAATCAAGGGCAAAAGCCTGGCAACTGACGAAGCTAAAGTGCGTGCCGATTTGCGTCGTCAAGGCGTCGTACCTACACGCATCAAGAAACAAAGCAAAGGCCTGTTTTCGGGTGGTGGCAAGATCACATCCGGCGATATCTCGATTTTCAGTCGCCAACTCGCGACTATGCTGGCAGCCGGTATTCCCTTGGTACAGGCGTTTGAAATCGTCGGTAACGGCCATGAGAACGCGGCGATGCAAAAACTCATTCTCTCTATCAAAGGTGATGTTGAGGGCGGTAGTTCGCTGGCTGAGGCGCTCTCAAAACAGCCGCTTTATTTTGACGATCTTTTTGTGAATCTCGTTGAATCGGGTGAGCAAGCCGGTGCGCTCGAATCGTTACTCGACAAAATAGCGACGTATAAAGAAAAAACAGAAGCCATCAAGAAAAAAATCAAGAAGGCGCTCACGTATCCAGCCGCGGTGCTGGTGGTCGCTCTTGTGGTGACCACTATTCTGCTGATTTTCGTAATTCCGGCATTCGAAGATCTATTTCAGGGATTCGGTGCCGATTTGCCGACGTTTACGCGAATGATCATCGACCTGTCATTATTTGTACGAACAAAGGGCTTTTTTATCGTTATTATTATTGCCGGCTTTGTCAGTACATTCATGTACTTCAAGAAACGATCCAGACCTTTCCGGCATATTCTGGACCGTATGATGTTGAAGGCACCGATTATCGGACCGATTCTGCAGAAAGCATCTATTGCTCGATACGCTCGAACCTTGGCAACGATGTTTGCGGCGGGCGTGCCCTTGGTTGAGGCACTGGAATCAGTCGCTGGCGCAACCGGCAACATCGTCTACGAAGTGGGTGTATTGGAGATGCGTGACGAGGTTGCCACCGGGCAGCGATTGCAACAGGCCATGGAAAATACGGACCTGTTCCCGAACATGGTTATCCAGATGATAGCCGTCGGAGAGGAATCCGGCTCTCTCGATGAAATGTCCAGCAAGGTCGCAGATTTCTATGAGGCCGACGTTGACGATGCCGTAGACAATCTCTCAAGTTTGCTAGAGCCGATGATCATGGCGATTCTCGGCGTGCTCGTCGGTGGCCTGGTCGTTGCCATGTACCTGCCTATCTTCAAACTGGGTGCGGTTGTTTAAACAACGCGCTGCTATTTGCAAACGAACGGCGTTCGGAGGACACTCCGAACGCCGTTTTTTCTTGCCCTTTAATCTATTGACGGAGATTGAGAATGCTTGAACTGATAAGCGGATCAGCCCCGATTTTCATCGCTGTCGTATTCGCTTTCACGCTACTCATTGGTAGCTTCCTGAACGTCGTTATTCACCGTTTGCCGATCATGATGGAGCGTGAGTGGCGCGAGCAAGCTGAAGAACTTACAAACACACCGTCGGAACATAAACTTCCGGAGGGGCGCTTCGATCTCATCATACCGCGCTCACGATGCCCATCGTGCGGTGCACTGATTACGGCGCTACAAAACGTCCCCGTTATTAGCTATCTGTTCTTAAGGGGCCGTTGCGCCAATTGCAAGACGTCGATATCCGCACGCTATCCTCTCGTTGAATTGACGACAGCGATACTGGCTGCGACCGCCGCATGGCATTTCGGGCCAGGATGGGAAGCAACAATGGCGATCGTTTTGACCCTCACACTGGTGCCGATCACCATGATCGACGCCGATACACAACTGATTCCAGACGCCATTGTCCTGCCGCTGATGTGGCTCGGTCTCGCGATGAGCCTGTTTCATCCTATACCCGGCGCCAGCACGCTTTTTATCAGTCCATCAGAGGCCATTGTTGGCGCCATGGCGGGCTATTTGGCCTTGTGGAGCATCTTCTGGCTGTTCAAGCTCGTGACGGGAAAAGACGGCATGGGCTACGGCGACTTCAAACTGCTGGCCGCCCTGGGTGCATGGCTTGGCTGGCAACAGCTACCAATAATCATCATGATGTCCGCTGTCGTCGGTGCCGTGATCAACGTCGGGATGATCGTCGCGAAAGGCAAGGATCGCAGCATTCCGATTCCATTTGGCCCATACCTGGCAGCCGCCGGCTGGATCACGATGCTTTGGGGTGAGACGATCAAGAATACTTATATTGACCTGATGTTCTGAGTGTCTGACGACCACAAGAATCGAGTGTTTCGAGTCGGTTTAACCGGCGGCATAGCCAGCGGCAAATCGACCGTCGCCGACATGTTTTCAGCGCTTGGAGTTCCTGTTATCGACACAGATGTCATAGCACGGGAAGTTGTGTTGCCTGGACGACCCGCGCTTGACGAGATTCGGCGGCGATTCGGGGATACGGTGTTCAATGCCGAAGGCGGTCTCGATCGCAAGCAAATGCGAAGACTGGTTTTCTCCGACGCAAAAGCACGGCGTGACCTTGAAACCGTTCTTCATCCTCGTATTGGCAACGAAGCGCGGCGCAAAGCCGCAACCAGAGGTGGCCCCTATCAAGTCATAGTCGTGCCGTTATTGGTTGGCTCGCCACTAGTGCAATTCGTAGATAGAATTCTGGTCGTTGACTGTGATGAGGAAACTCAAATACAACGCCTGACAGCCCGCGACAGCGAAACCGTCGAGCAGGCTCGAAGGATCCTGTCTGCCCAGCCCAGCCGTAAAGCCAGACTGGCAATCGCAGATGATGTCATTAAAAACGGAGAAGACCGGAAGAAAACCCGAGAGCAAGTTAAGGCACTGGACGAGAAATATCGTTCTCTTGCAGCTGCAACATATCCGCACGGACAATCGCCTGAAACGCCCTGACATCGTCCTCGCTTACGCCTGTATTTTGCGACGCACTCTGACGACTGTTGTTGAGATCAGATAAAGCAAAGTTTGACAGATACAGGGCCTCCTCAAAGAATTTTCTCGAAGCCAACAATGCAGCCATATTCATTGCTTTTGCAGCATCTGGAAGAGCCCGAAGAGACTCTTCAAACTCTTTCACCGCTTGCTCCGGAACAGCGTTGAACACATCTATGAATCCGACGATGTACTTGATTTGAGCATAACGCGGGGACTGCATTTCAGAATTCTGCGGTACGTCCAGCATGTTCGCGAACATCGTTTGCAACGCATCCAGGCTGACATCAGCACATTTTCGCTCAGTGACCGCTGATACGAATTCAAAGTAGATACTTATGAGTCGAGAGTCGTAGATGGTGTTCGACAACAGTTTCGCGACGCGTTCAAACTCGTTGGCGTCAAGTATATTCAAGTTGCAAAGCATCGTGAGTCGGTTCACCAGAAGGTGCGGACTATCAGCCGGAATATTCTCGATCGCCCGATCCATGACTCTCAGTGAGTCTTCATAGCGGCCAGCATTGTATAAATCCTTTGCGTAATCTGCCTGAGCACGGGCAGATGTAGGTGCTTTACGGGCCGACGCTTCAACCATACTCGAGAAATCTTGCCAGACTGTCGCTGAGTAGCGTGTAAATCCACCTAGTACCAAGGTTATGCAAAGCGCTGTCACCACAAACAGCTGACGCCTCATCCTTTGCCACAAGAACACAATTACAGGGAGAAACAAAAAGCACGCCGGTAAGTAATTACGATGCTCAAAATATAATTCGAGATTAAGCACGGTGGATTCCAATAGATGACCGGCATAGAAAAATAACGCGGCCAGAGCTAACAGTGGCCACTTGCGACGATTAACGATCGCAAGTGCGATAATGGCGATGTGCAGCACCGCACTCAGAAACGTCGTGATCGGCGAGAAAAATCCTGTCGACTTGATAAAGTGGTCCTGGAAAACGCCGGTTGTATATAGCTTCGGTATGAACCAGTTCTGCAGATAGTCGATGAGAATTCGTGGTTGTGTTAGCACACGCTCATAGATGCTGAAGTCTCGTGGCGGTACGATTTCGAAGAAATTGGAATTCACCACCCTTGCACCGAGGTACGCGACAATAATCAATGAAGGCGCAATAATGAACACGGCGCTCCAGCGCCAATCAAGTGCAGCAAATCGTTTTCGTTCGCTCGCCAATACAGTAAATTCAAGAACGCCGATGAGGATGGGCAGCAAGATACCGTTCTCTTTTGAGAGCATCGCGAGCAACGTTAGCAAACCGACAGACAGGGTCATGATCAGATAGGCTTTCCGTGCATCCCGAGCCATCAAAGTTCGTCCGTACAAATGCACGATCAGGCCGGCGAAAATAAATAGAGTTGATAGCTGCGCCATTCGCTGCACAACATAAAGGGTTGTAGAAACCAGGAATGGATGCAACAGCCAGATTGCTGTTGATACCAGGGCAATCCAACGAGCATGCTTTTTGCCATACGCCAGTACGTGCAAAATTCTTGTAACCAGGACGCCGAGTAAGGCACCGTTGATCAGGTGAATCACTAAATTCGTTCGCTTGAACGGCCACGGATCTGTCGGCCAGTTATTTGCATCGATCAGGAACGTCAGCAGCGCTAGCGGCCGACCGGTTGGGCCCGCGTTGCCGCCGAAAACGAAAGCTTTGAAAGTTGTCCAGTCGGTAATTCCGCCGAGATTGCCTAAGGTCGCGATCGAGCCAAAATCATCAAATAGAAATGGCCCTTTGAGGCCTGGCAGGTAGACGAGAATACAAGCAGCGAACAAGGCTATCCAGCCGCTGATTACAACAAGTGGTCTTTCCGGGTTATTTCGTAGTTGGTCGGCAGAATCCATACTTGGTTAACACCTGACATGAGTCGTGGAGGCTATTCTAGCTTGACGAAAGCCGCGACTTCATCAAATCGGCGCACAGTTCTGCGGTGATTTGCCTGTCAGCACTTCGTGGCGCAAAATAGCCAAATGGCCAAACCCGCCGGAAAAATTTCTGCTTCGCCTGCCCCGAGCATTGCACACTATGAGCAGCCCCTGTCGGAGCGTATGCGGACGTTTCTCCGGCTTGAGTTTCTGTACCATCCGATGCTCCGCAATAGCGAAAGAGACGACGACTGGGCCACTCGCGCCACTATTTCCACGCTATTGGAGATCTTGGCGATTCTGTCCCGTGGTGACGTCCGCAGCGAAGCGCTGAACGAGCTGGACCACCAGATCGGCGCCCTGGAGCGCTTTCAAAGCCACACAGGCGTCGATGGCAGCCGGTTGGGCGATCTGATGAACAATTTGTCCACCAGCCGAGACGAAATCTCAGGGATCGGTACAGGATTCCTGCAGCCACTCAAGGACAGCGACTTCCTGAACGCGATCAAGCATCGCAGCGCCATTCCAGGTGGCACGTGTGAGTTCGACCTGCCGGAATACAGTCACTGGCTGCGGCAGCCTATCGGTCGTCGCCAACAAGATCTCGCCGAGTGGATTCAATCGATTCGACCTCTTTGCGATGGCGTTAGCGAAGTACTGTGGTTGATTCGCGAAAGCGGACAACCGGTTGAACAACAGGCCGTCAACGGTATGTATCAGCACAGCATGCAAAAAGACGGCAATTGCCGATTACTGCGAGTAAGCCTTGCAGAAGGCGCGCAATTATTTCCCGAAATCAGCGGCAGTCAGCACCGATTTACGGTGCGCTTTTTGGAGTGGTCAACGGTAGAGAGTCGCGCGGTGCAAACCAATCACGACGTGCCGTTTCATTTGTCAATTTGCTAGTGTCGCTGCTGCAACGCAGCGACGATCGGCATATCGGCTGGCAGTAGTTCATCAGCATCCAGCGCCTCTGCGGGTACCCAGCGCAGCTCCTGTCCTTCACGACCAACCGGATCGCTATTCCATTCGCTAACTATGAAAAACTCTATGGCGACGACTCGATCATCATATTCGTGCCGTAAGTTCATGAATGATGAACACGCCGTCACCTCAATGCCCAGTTCCTCAGCGAGCTCTCTGGACAATGCCTGCGGCGCAGTTTCGCCGGCGACAATCTTGCCGCCTGGAAATTCCCACAGACCATGAAACGGACCCCCGCCCAGTCGTTCCGCAATCAGTATGCGGCCTTTGGAGTCGCAGAGAATTCCCGCCGCAACGTCGAAGTAGTTCATCACAATCGAACTATCCGTTCAGCTTGCCATGACACTGTTTGAACTTCTTGCCAGATCCACAGGGGCACGGTTCATTACGACCAACCTTGCGGCCATCGCGAATAAACGGTTCCGCCGACGGCGGTGTCGCTTGCTGACCACCTTGCGGCGGCTTCCCAAGAGCCGACGCCTCAGCATGCTGAAACTTCATCGAGTCTGCCGATTGCTTCTGCTCCGCCATCTCGTTCAGATCGTCTTCACCCTGAATCCGGATTCGTGAAAGTATGCTGATAGTGTCGTGTTTGACCTGTTCAAGCATCACACCAAACATCTCGAACGCCTCACGCTTGTATTCCTGTTTCGGGTTTTTCTGTGCGTAGGAACGTAAACCAATGCCCTGGCGTAAATGATCCATGGACGCCAGGTGTTCTTTCCAGTGATGGTCCAGCTGTCGCAACATCACCTGCTTTTCGACGCCGCGCATGAGGTCATTGCCGATGCTGTCAGCCTTCTTTTGGTACGCAGCCATCGCCTCTGCGATGCAGCGTTCAACGATTCCTTCAGAACTTAGAGTCTTGTCGTCCTGAATCCAGTGACCGACGTCCGCTCGCACACCAAACTCTGATTCCAGCGCCGTGCTCAGACCTTCCGGGTCCCACAACTCTTCCAGGCTGCCCGGCGGTATGTATTGCTCCACCGTAATAGTGACGACTTCTTCACGAATGGCTGCAACGGATTCTTCGATCTCGTCGGCATCCATGAGTTCTGAACGCTGATGATAAACCACTTTACGCTGATCGTTAGCGACGTCGTCATACTCAAGAAGATTCTTTCGCATATCGAAGTTATGCGCCTCAACCTTCCGTTGGGCACGTTCGATTTGGCGCGACAGAAGCTTGCTCTCGATAGCCTCGCCTTCGCGCATGCCGGCCCGCGACAAGAGATTCTTGGTGCGTTCCGGGTCGCCGAAAATACGCATCAGCGTATCTTCCATCGAGAGGTAGAATCTCGATGATCCCGGATCGCCCTGACGGCCGGAGCGCCCTCTGAGCTGGTTATCGATGCGTCGTGACTCGTGGCGTTCCGTGCCCACAATGTGCAGGCCACCGGCCTCCAGCACCTTTTCGTGGCGCTGCTTCCACTCTGCTTCAATACTGGACTTATCGGCGTCTTCCCCTGCATCCGCAAGCGCGGCGGCCAGGCTTCCGCCCAGAACAATATCGGTGCCTCGACCCGCCATATTGGTGGCAATCGTGATCGCCCCTGAGCGCCCGGCATTCTGCACAATCTGTGCCTCGCGTTCATGCTGCTTGGCGTTAAGGACGCTGTGCTTGATGCCTTGTTTCTTAAGGAACGACGACAGCAGCTCGGATGCTTCGATAGATGTCGTACCCACCAGGACTGGCTGGCCACGCTCACCGCAATCGACAATATCCTCGACGATCGCCTCTATCTTGTCCTTTTCAGTCAGGTAGACAAGATCTGGATGGTCATCGCGGATCATGTCCTTGTGCGTCGGGATAACGACGACTTCCAGACCGTAGATCTGCTGGAACTCGAATGCCTCGGTATCTGCTGTACCCGTCATGCCCGACAGGTTGTTATACAGCCGGAAGTAGTTCTGAAATGTGATCGATGCAACCGTCTGATTTTCCTGCTTGATCGAAACGCCTTCTTTCGCTTCGACCGCTTGATGCAAACCGTCACCCCAGCGGCGTCCCGGCATTGTTCGTCCGGTGAATTCGTCAACGATGACGACCTCACCGTCTTTCACGATGTAATCCACATCGCGCTGGTACAACGCATGCGCCCGAAGTGCCGAGTTCAAGTGGTGCAGCAGTTTGATGTTGCCAGCATCGTAAAGACTCTCGCCTTCAGCCAACAGGCCCGCCCGACCCATGATCGCTTCAACTTGCGCATGACCTTCTTCCGTCACATACGCTTGCTTCGCCTTTTCATCGACAGTGTAGTCACCGCGCGTGACGATGCGGCATCGAGCTATCTTGCCATCCATTTCGGTCAACACGAGATCAGCATCGCGTTCTTCGGCAATTTCCACTGCTTCTTCGAGCGTCATTGCGTCAGATGCTTGACCAAGCAGGGTTACGCGATTCGCCGGAATATCGAAGTTGCTCGGATCCTCCGTCTCATCGTGCTTCCTGAGCCTGGGGATCATCTTGTTGATCTGGGCATACAGGTCCGTGCTCGAATCAGCCGGCCCGGAGATAATCAGCGGTGTGCGGGCTTCGTCAATAAGAATCGAGTCAACTTCATCAACAATCGCGAAATTCAGACTGCGTTGTACCTTGTCGGTTGTCGCGAACGCGAGGTTGTCTCGCAGATAGTCGAAACCAAGCTCATTGTTCGTCGCGTAGGTAATGTCGCTCTGATAGGCCGCGCGTTTCTCGTCCTGACTCTGTCCGCTTTTTGATACCCCGACAGTCAGCCCAAGGAATTCATAAATCGGCCGCATCCAGTCAGCGTCGCGTTGTGCCAGATATTCGTTAACCGTAACGATGTGCACGCCGTCGCCGCTAATCGCGTTCAAGTAAGCGGGAAGCGTCGACATGAGGGTTTTACCCTCGCCCGTCCGCATCTCGGCGATATTACCGTCGTGCAACACCATGCCACCGATAAGCTGAACATCGAATGGTCGCATCTGCATCGTGCGAACTGACGCTTCACGGGCAACAGCAAACGCTTCGGGTAATAATTGCACCAGCGTCTCACCGTTTGCGTAACGCTGCCGAAATTCCGCTGTCTTGGCTTTCAGCGCGTCGTCATTGAGTGCCTGCAAGCCCTCTTCAAAGACATTGATCGCCGTTACTGATTTTGAGTACTGACGCACCAGCCGCTGATTGCGACTGCCAAGTATGCGTGTCAGAAAATTGGCCACTGAGGGCTCCTAAGGATACGGTCAAGACAAAGGCCGCTATTCTAAAGCTTTTGCCGCGTTATTTAATATTTAATGTCGCGATCTATGGGTGTTTTT
The DNA here is from genome assembly GCA_021773155.1 of Woeseiaceae bacterium. Taxonomy (GTDB): domain Bacteria; phylum Pseudomonadota; class Gammaproteobacteria; order Steroidobacterales; family Woeseiaceae; genus UBA1847. The sequence continues at coordinate 11,880 of JAJFKQ010000107.1, forward strand.
CGCCATCACAAGGACAATGACAAGGACCCTCGGCCGATGCCGAAAATTACAAGGTAACTGGGTACTGCAGGATTACTTCGAGGAATCGCGAATGAACTTCACCGGATTGACCCGGCTACCGTTATGCAACACTTCAAAGTGCAGGTTTGGGCCCGTCGCGCGGCCGGTTTCGCCCATCAGGCCGACAACCTGACCTTTCTTAACCTCGTCTCCAACAGACACGAGATTCTCTGAATTATGTGCGTAACGCGTTGAGTAACCATTGCCATGGTTGATCTCGATCATGATGCCATAACCGTAACGGTCCGCTGACCAGGTAACGACACCATCCGCAACGGCAACAATTTCCGCACCGTTCTTACCCGAGAAATCGACGCCCGTGTGATTGGCTGCTTTGCCCGTGAAGGGATCCGTGCGTGTGCCGAAATAAGATGAAATCCATCCAGCACCAACCGGTCGACCCTGTGGGTAGACGCGATCCTTGAGATTTTCGTTCATCAGCACGCGTTCAAGTACGTTGAGCTGTGCCTCACGATTGTCCAGTCGGGCACCGAACGCATCCATCGATTCGAGCATATCCGGAACAGCAATATTTGACCCGGCGACCGTCGGCTCTTCCGGTCCACCTACCGCTGGATTGGAATCGAAATCGAATTCACCATCATCGATCTCGGCCATGTCCGTCAATCGACGACCCAGTGCGTCAAGACGAATCACGCGTGCATTCATTTGCGCGACACGTATTGAAAGTGCATCGAGGGTGTCTTCGTTTTCCTGACGCAATGTATCGATACTGGTTCGCTGCTCTTGCAGTTGACCAAGCAGACCTTCGAGTTCGCCAGTGCTGACACCAGACCCGGTGCGAGATGTATGCCAGGAGCCGAACGCAAACCCGGCGCTAATGACCAGTCCGACAATGACAGTAATGGACAAACCGGCCGCAAGGCCCGTCAGATTCACTTGCCTCGTGCTTCCAAATCCCCGGCCGAAAATTACTACATTCATTCAGTACGCCCCACATGCGCGTTGATTGCTCGCGTCATGGTTATGCAAGTTGCTGAGACGCAGCCCAAAAACCTGCGTCCGCTTATTCGCGTTGTTATAAACTTGCTGTCCCTGCTCACTTCGGTAGCCCCGCTGTCCTAGGAAATATCCCTTAGACCGGTGGTTTTGCGACCCCACCTTTGGGTGGGTTTGCCTTTATCGAGTACGAAACTATGCATAATGTCGGAAATCATTACAAGGCAAGGCCCCACGAACGGCGAACGGGGTCACCTGAAACAGGATAATAGCGCTAACCACGTCACACTCTTATGCCATCCAGCAAGCTAGAAAAACTGCTAAGCCCTTGTAATCACGGGGAATTAGGCGACCTCATCGGCCGCGCCCGGCGCATGGGAGAACTCACCAATATTCTCAGCAACGCCCTGCCCGAATCGGACAGAAGCGCCATTATTGCCGCAAATATCCGGGAGGATGGGGAACTGGTCGTGATTTGCGCGTCATCCGCCTGGGCGTCGCGTCTGCGCTACGAAACAGAGGTCTTGCTGAAGGCCGCCCGAGACACCGGAATCACCGCACACACTTGCCGCGTGCGAGTAAGCCAGGGCTGAAATTAGGCGTAAGAAGGTGTCGCGTAGGAGATAGGCGCTTTCTTTGAGTCCTTGAAGGTCACTTCCTCCCAAGCGGTTACATCGTCCAGCATCGCCCGAAACAATTTGTTATTCAGATCGTGGCCGGACTTGTAGGCGCGTAACTCACCAATCAGGCTGTGGCCCAAAAGATAGGCATCACCGATCGCATCAAGAATCTTGTGAATGACAAACTCGTTCGAATAGCGAAGGCCATCCTCGTTGAGGATCCGATAGTCATCCAGAACGATGGCGTTATCCATGCTACCGCCAAGCGTCAGGTTACGTTCACGTAACGCTTCAACATCTCTGAGGAAACAGAATGTACGCGCGCGACTCACTTCCTTTAGATACGATGTCGATGAAAAATCGATGCTTGCTTGTTGACTGAGTTTGTTGAACACGGGGTGATTAAAGTACACCTCAAAATTCACTTTGAAGCCGTTGAAAGGTACCAGCTCAGCCCATTTGTCACCGTCTTCAACCCGCACCGTTTTTTTGATACGAATAAATTTCTTCGCAGCATTCTGTTCTTCTATGCCAGCCGACTGCAACAAGAACACAAATGGAGCCGCACTGCCGTCCATGATCGGAACTTCCGGTGCCGATAAATCGATATTCAAATTGTCGATGCCGAGTCCTGCCATTGCGGACATCAAATGCTCGACAGTCGCAACTTTGACGTCGTCTTTGATCAAGGTTGTGCCCAGCATGGTCTCACCAACAAGTCGCGGATCAGCTGGAATATCGATCGGCTCTTCCAAATCAACACGACGAAACGTGATTCCGGCATTAACTGCCGCCGGTCGCAGAGTCATGTAGACCTTCTCGCCCGTGTGCAGACCTACCCCGGTCGCGCGTATTGTTGTCTTTAGTGTTCGTTGTCTGAGCATTTCGCGGCGAAGATTATCACAAACGCTATGTGAATCCCAAAAGCCTCAGAAATTCAAGCTGTTAGCGAGCAGTCTGTGCCCGGGGTCGATCAGGTAGCCGGCCCGGACGAATCCGGGCCAGCAAGCGGAGTTACCTGCCCCGGGCAGTCAGACTGCCCGGACTACTTCAGCGCTAAGCCGCTCTCGCGCATCCCTGCGCTCCGCGGCATAAGGCCATCCATGGCCTAATCAGCCTGCCGGCGCAGGAATGCCGGAATGTCCAGCAACTCTTCCTGTAAACCGCTGCCTTCAAGGCCATCTCCAACTGCACGCTGGCGCTGTACCGTTGGTTTGTCGAGCGTTTGGTAATTGGGCTCGGCCTGCGCGGTGGGACGACGCACGATTCGCATCGGTGACTCGGCGTTTGCGGCCTGCTGTCCCAGTCCCGTGGCAACAACAGTCACACGAATGCGATCTGTCATCTCCGGATCAATTACCGTACCGATAACAACGGTCGCATCCGGTGATGCGTATTCCTTCACCGTGGCACCGACTTCCTGGAACTCACCGATGGAAAGATCCATACCGGCCGTTACATTCACGAGGATACCGTTGGCGCCAGCCAGATTGATGTCTTCGAGCAGTGGGCTCGATGCTGCCGCTTCCGCTGCTTCGCGAGCGCGATCTTCGCCCGACGACTCGCCCGACCCCATCATCGCCATACCCATCTCGGACATCACCGTGCGCACATCCGCGAAGTCGACATTGATAAGACCCGGTCTCGTGATCAGTTCGGCAATACCCTGAACAGCACCTTGCAGAACCTGATTCGCTGAACGGAAAGCATCGAGTAAGGTCGTTTCACCGCCTAGCACTGTCAGTAGTTTCTCATTCGGAATGGTAATCAACGAATCGACATACTTGCCGAGCTCGCCGATGCCATGTTCCGCGATCTGCATTCGCTTGCTACCTTCCATCAGGAACGGCTTGGTAACGATCGCAACCGTCAAAATGCCAAGTTCCCTGGCAACCTGAGCCACAATCGGCGCAGCACCCGTACCGGTACCGCCGCCCATTCCTGCCGTGATGAACAGCATGTCCGCACCCTCAATTACCTCGAGTATGCGATCACGATCTTCCATCGCCGCCTGACGGCCAATATCCGGATCGGCACCAGCACCAAGTCCCTTTGTAATGTTGCAGCCGATCTGCAACGACGTTCGTACATGTGATCCCTTGAGCGCCTGCGAGTCCGTATTCGCACAGATGAAATCGACACCTTCGATGCCAGTATCAACCATGTGCGCGACCGCGTTGCCACCACCACCACCGACACCGATGACTTTGATAACAGCGGTCGAGCTATGCGCATCCATTAATTCAAACATTGAGTCTTCCTCCGCTTTGTAAACTTGATTGGTACTTCTGTATTCAAAACTGCCCCTGGAACCACGACTTCATGCGATCCCAGACTTCCCCTAAATTTCCACCGATCGGTGTGCTGCGGCGATCCCGCCGCGAAAGATTTTCGAATCCGTACAGCAACAAACCCACACCGGTGGCGTGAATTGGATTGCGTATGACATCCATTAATCCTTTTACGTAAGCTGGCGAACCGAGTCGCACCGGCATGTGAAACACCTCTTCAGCGAGCTCCACCGCACCTTCCATTTTCGCGCTGCCACCCGTAATGATGACGCCCGCTGCGATCAGTTCTTCGAAGCCGCTGCGACGCAACTCGTCACGCACCAAACCGAATAGCTCCTCATAGCGAGGCTCAACTATTTCAGCCAGTGTCTGGCGAGCAAGCCGACGTGGCGGCCGGTCACCGACACTAGGCACCTCAATGGTTTCGTCCGGGTTCGCGAGCTGCGACAGCGCACAGGCGTACTTGATTTTGATTTCTTCGGCGTATTGCGTAGGTGTGCGCATCGAAACCGCGATGTCATTCGTCACCTGATCGCCTGCAATCGGGATTACTGCTGTGTGCTGGATCGCGCCACCGAGAAATACTGCGATGTCTGTCGTACCGCCACCAATATCGACAATGCAGGAGCCGAGTTCTTTTTCATCGTCGGTCAGAACTGCGTAACTCGAAGCCAGTTGCTCAAGCACGATGTCGTCTACGTCGAGGCCACAGCGCTGCACACACTTGACGATATTCTGTGCCGCACTTTCAGCACCGGTCACCATGTGTACTTTCGCTTCCAGACGAACACCGGACATCCCGACCGGCTCGCGAATGCCGCCCTGATTATCGATGACGAATTCCTGGGGCAGGATGTGCAAAATCTTCTGGTCCGCCGGGATAGCAACTGCGCGCGCGGCGTCAATAACCCGGTCGACATCATTGGCACTCACTTCCGAATCCCGTATCGCGACTATGCCGTGCGAGTTCAAACTGCGGACATGACTGCCGGCAATACCCGTATACACCGAATGGATGTCACAGCCCGCCATTAACTCAGCTTCTTCGACCGCACGCTGAATGGAATGTACCGTTGACTCGATGTTGACGACCACGCCCTTCTTCAAACCGCGGGACGGGTGCGAACCGATACCAACGACTTCAATATCACCGTCCTCATTAACTTCGCCCACGATGGCAACTACTTTCGACGTTCCTATGTCGAGTCCGACAATCAGGTTTTTGTCAGGTCGTTTGGACATTCAGTGTGTTCCTCTGGCCGCCAGCATTTTCTGCGCAGCCCGTTCCGGATCGCCGACCGGAGTCTTCGATCCACCTTTCCAACCAATAGTGAAGCCATTGCTATAACGCATGTCGACGTACTCAATTTCTTTTGCGCGGCCGGAGATGATGTCTGCGACAACACCGAGAAACAGATCAGTACGATCCGAGACGGCTTTGCGCCCCAGACGAACTTCAACACCGTTGCCCAGCGTCATCTCCCAGGAGCCACGCGCATCAAGATGCACGCGACGCACATCCAGCCCCAGCGGTATGAGCTGCTCTCGCACTGCGAGATAGCGGGTCGCCACTTCGCTGGAACTTGAATCCGGACCACTCAGGCGCGGTAGCTCGGCTGGCACGTGCCGTAGTTCGCTAACAAACAATTCGCCACGTGTATTCAACAGGCCGCTATCACCCCATACCGCAGCCGGTATCTGCTCCGTCACCGTAATGGAAATCCGACTGGGCCAGCGACGTGCAACGCGTGCCTGGTCAATCCAGGGCAGGGCCACGATTAGTTCCTGAATTCGGTCAATATCGGCGCCCACAAAACCTGCTGCGATTTCGTCACCGATCGCCGCCTCGATATGCAGCGCCGTGACGCGCTGGAACGGGCCGCTGATTTCAAGTGAAGAAATTTCACGGTCCAACATCTTCAAACTCAATTGATAGGTTGCGAACACGATGCCGACGGCAACTAACGGCGCCAGCAACCTGCCAAATCGAATTTTTGGCATCTTTATCCGATTCGTCGTTTTCTGTTTGCGTCTTTTGGCTTGCTTACGTGCCATGAGCAGCCACCTCGACATCAGCTTGAATTTCGTCATTCGCGAAACTCGTTTCCAGAATTCGCCAGCACAACTCTTCGAAATCGATGCCATCTTCTCGCGCCGCGATCGGCACCAGAGAGTGGCTCGTCATGCCCGGAACCGTGTTGACCTCAAGTACCAGGGGCTGCCCGTCAGACCCCGTCATGAAGTCGACTCGCCCCCAACCCGTGCAGCCGAGTTCGTTAAATGCCGCGACAGCCAGCTCAGCGTACTGCCGCTCTTCAACATCGTCTGCCGTGCCTCTGCAAACGTACTCGGTACGATCCGATTCGTATTTCGCGCGGTAATCGTAAAAGACCCGCGGCGTGACTATTCGAATGCTCGGCAAAGCCCGCCCCTGCAGAACCGCCACCGTGAATTCGTCACCATTAATGCAGCGCTCAAGCAACACTGTGTCGCCATATTGCAGGGCTACATCAAAAGCATTATTAAGCTCCGCTCGCTCGAAGACCTTTGACATGCCGATGCTGGATCCCTGGCCGGACGGTTTGATGATCAACGGGAAGCCGATCTGCTCTGCCGCAACTGAGGCCTCGGCCGAAGATCGCGCAACCGCGTACTCCGGTGTTGGGATACCCGCGGCGCAAAACAGGTGCTTGCTTCGGACTTTGTCCATTGCGATGGCTGAGGCCATGACACCGCTACCCGTGTAAGGCATGTGCAACCATTGCAATGCTCCTTGCAGCGCACCGTCTTCACCGCCCGGACCATGCAATGCAATCCAGACCCTGTCGAACCCTGCCGCAGCGAACTCGACCATTGAATGATTAGCAGGATCCCATGCGCGTGCGTCGACACCTCTGGACTGCAATGCCTTCAGCACGGCCGCACCAGTATCGAGTGATACTTCGCGTTCGCTGGAGTCGCCACCGAGCATCACCGCTACGCGACCAAAACCAGAGGCATCGCTAATCATGTGACGTTGCTCGAAAATACCTGCGGTGTTGCTCATGCCTGCAACTCCCCAACAATGCGAACTTCGTGTCGTAAGTGCACACCGTGCTTGTCGAGAACCGTCTGACGAACGTGTTCGATCAATTCTTCGATGTCGGTCGCTGAAGCAGCGTCGCGATTAATGATGAAGTTTGCGTGCTTTTCCGAGACTTCCGCACCGCCAATCCGGTGACCTTTCAACCCGGCTGCTTCGATGAGGCGTGCCGAGTGATCACCGGCCGGATTCCTGAATACGGAGCCGCAGCTTGGAAGACCCAGAGGCTGGGTCATCTTGCGGCGCTCCAGCATGGCATTCAGCGTTTCCAGGCTCGGAGTTACATCCTGCTCAAAACGGAAAATCGCACCGAGGAACCACTCATCCGCCGGGCCGGTCACGCTGCGATAGCCGATCGTATATTCTCCTGGCGCTCGCTCATGAATCTCACCGCTTCGGTCTATCGTGCGTACGGACTCAACGCGCTCCCAGGTTTCGCCGCCGTGAGCGCCGGCGTTCATGGCAAGCGCTCCTCCAACTGAGCCCGGAATACCAGCAAAAAACTCGGACGGCCCCAGCTCCCAGCGTATGCACTGGCGGGCCAATTGCGTGCACGGCACTCCGGCCCCGGCTTGAACCAGATATTTGTCAATGCGTTCAAGGTCTCGCAATATCTTTGTGGCAGACACGACAACACCGGGTAATCCTCCGTCGCGCACGAGCACGTTACTGCCGACGCCGTGCCAGAAAATCGGTGTATCGGCGTCCAGCTCCCTGAGAAACGCGGACAGATCCTCGATGCTGGCGGGTATGAAAAACACTTCTGACGCACCGCCGGCACGCCACGTTGTATGTCGGCTCATCGGCTCGTTGAAGCGCAGCTCGCCCTGCACGGTCAGATCTTTTGCAGCGGCCATCATTTATGAATCCTCAATACCGGGCCGTCACTGAGCAACTCCGGCAATCCAGCTGCGTAAGCACCGATATCACCGGCGCCCATGGTCAAAACCAGGTCGCCGTCTTCGATCAGGTCCATCAGAACCGGCTGCAAATCATCCAGTGATTCGACAAAAACCGGCTCCACCGAACCGCGCGTGCGAACCGCCCGCGCCATCGCCCGACCATCCGCGCCGGCTATCGGTTCTTCGCCGGCTGCATACACGTCCAGCAAGACGAGAACATCAGCGTCGGACAACACCGTCGCAAAGTCGTCCATTAGATCGCGTGTGCGCGAATAGCGGTGTGGCTGAAATACAAGCACGATACGTTTACCTGGCCATCCGGATTTCGCGGCCGATAATGTCGCTGCTATTTCCGTCGGATGGTGGCCGTAGTCATCTACCAGCATGACGCCACCGGCTGCGGTCCTAACTTCGCCCATCAGCTGAAAACGACGGTCAATGCCTTCGAAATCGCCAAGCGCCTTCACAACGGCGTCATTACCGATCTGCAACTCATCAGCGACCGCGATAGCCGCCAACGCGTTACGCAC
>JAJFKQ010000108.1 GCA_021773155.1 Woeseiaceae bacterium
AATGGTGGCCAGGGGCGGAATCGAACCACCGACACGCGGATTTTCAGTCCGCTGCTCTACCAACTGAGCTACCTGGCCATTTGAATGGCGTTTCTCGTCGACTGAATGCGGATTTTCAGCCCTTGCCTACCTTGTCGCTTCACCCCAAGGGCACTTCCTCGCTCAGCCTTCGGCTGATCTCACGGCGCGCGACCCCCGCTACCTGGCCTTTCAGGGGTCGGCCGCTGGGCGGCCTCCGACAGTCGTTTGCCGGGGGCAAACGAGCGGGGTATTAGACCGACGCTGGCGGCCGTAGTCAAGGTGAAAATCGTGCTTCTCGGCATATTGCGCCACGGCGCCGTATCCCCCATCCTCTAGCGATGTCAGACGATATCTCCATCCGCAGCAACCTTCGCCCGGGCGACCTCGGGCGCATCATCTCGCTGCATGGCGAGGTCTACGATCCATTGGGCGGTTACGGCCTTACGTTTGAGGCCTTTGTTGGCCGGACGATCGCGGAATTCGTGCTCGACAATAACGCCCGCGGCCGCATCTGGCTGGCTGAGCGAGGTGATCGTTTGGTGGGTTGTACCGCCATCGCCTTGCGCGATGGCAGCCGGGGTCAGCTGCGTTGGGTCCTTGTTGACCCGTCGGCTCGCGGTCGTGGTATCGGCAAGCAGCTGGTTAACGCCGCGATGGATTATTGTCGTGAAGAAGGCTGCGAAAGCGTCTTTCTTGAAACCACCGATGGCTTGCCCGAATCGCAAGCTTTGTACGAAAAACTCGGCTTCGCAGTCACCTCGGAATCAGTCGAAGAACTCTGGGACGGACAGCGCCCGCTCATCATCATGGAAATGAGCCTCGCATAAAAAAACGCCCGACCTCAAAAGGCCAGGCGCTTCTTTATTTACTGCAAAATACTCTTTAGTTCGAGAAACGCTTCCTCAGCGTGACACCGATGGTGCGAGGCATATTGGTACGGAAACCAAGTCGCGCACGGCCACCGCGCTCGCGGTCGAACGAGGTATTGGCATTCTCATCGCCAAGATTGCGAATGTACGCAACCGCCGACCAGTCATTCTTTTCGACAGAAACACTCAGGTTAACGATCGTATACGGATCGAGCTCCAAATCAACGACGTTTAGCTCGTCGCCGGCCGCACCGCCGAATGGCAAACCCGAAGTGAACAGGCCAGCGCCTGAAACTTGGTCGCTCGGTTGCGTGATGCGATCACCGACATGTTGCACCGACAACGTAACAGAGCCGTCAGAACCACCAAACACCTCAAGCGGGAAGAGGTAGCTACCGGTCGCTGCAAACTGGAACTCAGGAACAGACGCAAGGCGATTGCCGTCCTGTACACCACCGAGAATAGCGCCCGTTGCATCCGTGACCGTCGAATCAAATTCTGACTCCAGAATGCTGCCGGACAGCGAGAAGTACAAAGACTCCAGTGGCTGTGCGGTCAATTCGAACTCAGCGCCTGCTGTGTGTGCATCGGCAACATTGAACGAAATACGCGATGAGCAAGAACCTGCATCCAGGGTGACCTGCAGGTCTTCGATATCAGAGTAGAACGCGGCTGCGTTGAAGGTTACACCACTCGCCCAGGTGGACTTGATGCCTGCTTCATAGTTCCACATCTTCTCATCTTCGTAATCCTGGAAGCTGCCAAAGATCTGCAGATCCTCCTGCGTACACAAGCCGGTATTGAGCGGATCATTCACGCCACCGAGACGAAAGCCTTGTGAGGCCTGCGCGTTGAATGTCACATTGTCGTTAAGATTCCAGCTACCGAGTATGCGCGGTGTGAAGCCATCCGACGTGGTCGAATTTACCTGCTGTGGGCCACCACCCGCGAACAAGCCACCCGTGATGATCGTACGAGTTTCATCGAAGTCATAGAAGCGTCCGCCCACTGTCAGGTGGAAGGTGTCAGAAACGTCATACGTTACCTCACCGAAGAACGCCGTTTGCTCAATGTCATACGGAAGATCAGAGTTGAACGGTGAATCCAGGTTCGGGAACCCGTTGGCAACAGCAGCTGATGTTCCTGCACCCAGGACGGCATCTGTTACCGCCGCATAACCCGGGGTTGGCAAGCGCTGCGTGTACTCACGTTCGACATCTGACATGAAGAATCCGGCAACCCACTGCCATGCGCCATCGTTACTTGAGCTGGCTCGAAGTTCGTACGTTGTCTGTTTCAGGTCCGTGGTGTCGCGAAGATTGGACGGCAGCAATACACCGGCATCCGGATAGCCAAGATCCACGGAGACACTACCCGTCAGTGCACTCGCGTCACGGCTAACCAGAATCTCGCGATCGAGCTGGCTCGCCGCGAAGGTCACAACGAAACTCTCGAACTCGGCTTCCGCAACAACATCAACAAGCAGCGTCTCATCGCTGAATTCTTCATCAAGCAGTAAGAACTGCTGGCGCTCACCTAACTGAATCGCCGGTCGCGTTGTCGTATGTGGATTAGCGTACAGGTTGAACACTTCCTGACGATTAAAGCCATCCGTTTCGATTTCCTGATACACGACACGTGGAGTAATTGTGAGGGTTTCTGTTGGCACAAACGTAAGCGCCGCTCGGACACCCGTGCGATTACCGCTGTTCACGTCACTCGTCACACTGCCGTTTTCACGCAGCGCATCGATGAAGCCGCCGTATTCGGTCGTGTAGCCCACGAGACGCAGAGCCGCAGTTTCACCGAGTGGCATATTGACCATACCCTTGATGCTGCCGCCAATGTCGCCGTCCGTTATCGAATTGAGGTCGAGCTCGACGTGTCCTTCGAATGCGTCCAGATCCGGCTGGTTCGTAATGTAACGAATCGTACCGCCCACTGAACCGGAACCAAACAGCGTGCCTTGCGGCCCACGCAAGGTCTCAACTCGATTCAGGTCATACAGATCGAAGTCGGGTGTAAACAGCGACAGGGAAATGACGGACTCATCGAGATATACACCAACCTGCTCTTTCACGCCGGGCTGGTCACGAACGATCTGACCTGCCGAAACGCCGCGAATCGCGACCTGGCTTTGGCCGGGCCCGAGGTTTTGCACCGTCAGGCCGGCAATATTGCGTGACAGTCCTTCGAGGTCCGTTGCACCCGTGCGCTGAATATCTGCAGCGGTCTGCGCGTTAATTGAAAAAGGGATGTCCTGGATTGTGGACTCGCGTTTCGTTGCCGTCACGGTGATTTCTTCGATCATGACCTGCGCGAACGCAGACCCAGAGATACCCGCTGCAACCAACACCGCGGCCAATCCGCGTGTTGCTTTGTTGACACTACTCATAAATAGCCCCCCCGGCCTTTAAACTTAGTTACTTGAATCGAGATTGATTCTAAAAGATTTACCCTATGTAGTGTAGAGCGCTTTTTGCGCAATACAACGGTTTCACATGAGACTAGCATGGAGGATGTTATGCTATGTTGCCGGGTCTTCCAGGGGATGGCACCATGAATTCCCACCTGTTACAGGGTTTCTTTCTCGACGACTTGCTGGTTGAGCCGCTGAAGGGACAGGTGACGGACCGGCGCGAATTAAGGCATCTCGCACCCAAAGCGATAGAAGTGCTGCTATGCCTCGCGGAATCGCCCGGTGAATTGGTCACCCGAGAGGTGCTACTCAATACAGTCTGGGGCGACGGTCAGGGCACTCATGAGGCGCTTGGCCATGCGGTTAGCGAGATTCGGCATGCACTCGATGACCACGCTGATGACCCACACTTTGTGCAGACGCTGCCAAAACGCGGTTATCGCCTGGTTGTGCACCCCGTCCTCGCCGCGGAAAGCACGTCGACCATCGTGCTGGGTGCCGAAGGTAAATCACACCTTTCCGACATCAGCCTTATAGAAAACCTTAAAAGGCGCGGTGTACTTGAAACCGCTCTCGCCTATCTCATTGTCGGCTGGTTACTCATACAGATCGCTGACATCGTTTTCTCTCAGTTACATTTGCCCGACTGGGCAGCGACGTTTGTCACTGTCTTTGTTATTGCCGGATTCCCGATTGCCATAATTCTGTCGTGGTTTCTTGAATACCGTGATGGCCGCGCGGTCGTGGATGAGCTTTCGCCGACTGCCTCCAGAAGGCGGCGTTTTGGCCGGACCTACATTTCAATCATTGCCGGTCTTGCCTTCGCATCTGTACTCGTCTTCGTATACGACCGTAACTTCGGGCTACCGGTCGCCACTCCGCCCGATGTCGCACCCACCAACATGGCACTAAAGTTACCTCCAGTAACGAAGAACTCTATCGCCGTTTTGCCATTCTTCAATATCGACGGCAGCGAGGATACACAAACGTTCGCAAACGGCCTGGTCGATGATGTGATCACGCGCCTCTCGCGAGTGCCCAACCTGCGCGTCTCTTCCCGAGGCGACTCTTTTACCCTGGCACCGAATTCAGCTTCGGCACATGTTCGGCGACGCCTTCGCGTC
>JAJFKQ010000109.1 GCA_021773155.1 Woeseiaceae bacterium
TTTGGTTAACCGCAGCGGCTTTACGGCTGACGAGCGTATACCGAATCCGGAGATGATCCTTCGCGGTTATGAACGTGCGTCGTTAACTTTAAACTTCGTCCGGTCGTTGATCGATGGCGGGTTTGCCGACTTGCATCACCCCGAGTACTGGGATATCGACTGGGTTGGGCATTCATCGGCCGCGTCCGAATATCACAATATCGTTTCATCGATATCGAATTCCCTCGATTTTCTGGAAACGGTTTCGGGACGCCAGTTCCATCGTACTCAGCGTGCCGATATTTACGCCGCGCATGAGGGCCTGCATTTGCACTATGAGCAGGCGCAGACGCGCTATCTCGATCGCAGGGAGCGTTGGTACAACCTGACGACGCACTTTCCCTGGATCGGCATGCGTACGGCGCAGCTGGACGGTGCACATATTGAGTATTTTCGTGGCATCGCAAATCCCGTTGGAGTGAAGATTGGTCCGGGAATGACGCGCGAATGGTTACAGGGTCTCGTTGAGGCGCTGAACCCAAATAACGAGCCAGGTCGACTAACGTTGATTCATCGGTACGGCGCGAAATCGATCGAAGAGCATCTGCCGGAGATGATTCGCACAGTCAAGGAGATGGGGACTTCGGTCTTATGGGTGTGCGATCCGATGCACGGCAATACCGAGAGCACGTCAGACGGCACGAAAACACGTCGCTTCGATAATGTTATTTCGGAGTTGGAGGTGGCGTTCAAGGTGCATGAGTCAATGGGTAGTTACCTTGGCGGTGTACATCTGGAACTAACCGGCGAGAACGTTACGGAGTGCACTGGCGGTGCACGCGGCCTGACCGACGCTGATCTGGCACGTTCCTATAAATCGACGGTCGATCCGCGACTCAATTACGAGCAGGCGATGGAAGTCGCAATGCGCATCGCGGGCCTGGATAAATAACCGCAGGAGCACTCCCGCGGTGGAGTTAAGGTGACAGTGACCTTAACTACCGAGATAAGGTCACTGTCACCTTAATTACTTCAGTGAGCGCCAGGCTTCCTGTGTTGGTATCTCCCTGGTTTCGCCGGGCGCGAGGTCATCCAGTGTCCAGGGGCCTACCGCATATCGAATCAGTCGCAACGTCGGCAGTCCCACGGCGGCGGTCATGCGGCGCACTTGCCGATTGCGACCTTCTGCCAGGGAGATTTCGATCCAGCTGTCAGTGACCGTCTTCCGATGACGAATCGGTGGATCGCGGTCCCAAAGCATCGCCGGCTGTTCGATGCGCTTCGCGGCGACCGCTCTGGCCAGGCCGTCTTTCAGTTCGACTCCGTCCAGCAGCCTCCTGATCTGCTCGTCGCTGGCCGTCCCCTCGATCTGTGCCCAATAGAGCTTCTGTATCTTCGACCCGGGTTGACTGATTCGTGCCTGCAGCCGCCCATCATCGGTTAGCACCAATAGTCCCTCGCTGTCGAAATCAAGCCGACCAGCAGGGTACACGTCGGGTGTTTTAACATAGTCGGCCAATGTCGCACGCCCGTCCGGGTCCGTGAACTGGCACAGCACCTGGTACGGCTTGTTAAGAAGAATCAGCACTTTTTGTGGTCCTCGACCATCTGTACAATGCACGCTTTCCCGGCCCTCTGGACCCACCATGCACTACGATCATATCAATGTGCCCGCCGATGGCGCGCCCATTACTGCAAATCAGGACAATAGCCTCAATGTCCCGGATTTTCCGATCATTCCATTTATCGAGGGGGATGGCATTGGTATCGATGTTACGCCCGTCATGCTGGATGTGGTCAACGCCGCGGTTGAGAAAGCCTACGGCGACAAACGACAGATTAAGTGGATGCAAGTCTATGCCGGCGCGGCGGCTACCGAGATCTATGGTGACGACGAGTTCCTGCCGGAGGAGACGCTGGACGCGATGCAACGCTACCTGGTGTCCATAAAAGGTCCGCTCGCGACGCCGATCGGCGGCGGCATCCGATCGCTGAACGTTGCTATCCGTCAGACGCTGGATTTGTACGCCTGTGTACGGCCGATTCGTTATTTCCCGGGCGTGCAAACGCCGATGCTGCAGTCCGAACTTGTCAGCATGACGGTTTTTCGTGAGAACACGGAAGACATCTACGCCGGCATTGAGTATCCGACTGGCTCCGAAGAAGTGCAGAAGCTGATCCATTTCCTGCAGACAGAACTCGGCGTAACCAATATTCGCTTCCCGCTTAGTTCGGGCATCGGCATTAAGCCGGTATCACGAGAAGGGTCTGAGCGACTGATCCGCAAAGCGATTCAGCACTGTATTGACCGTGACATGAAGTCGGTTACGCTGGTGCACAAAGGCAACATCATGAAGTTCACCGAGGGCGCTTTTTGCCACTGGGGCTATGAACTCGCACAGACAGAGTTCGGTGCCAAACTCATTGGCGACGGTCCATGGTGTTCATTCAAGAATCCCAAGACGGGCAACGAAATCATCATCAAGGACGTGATCGCGGATAACTTCTTGCAGCAGATTTTATTGCGGCCGGAAGATTACGATGTTATCGCGACCTTAAATCTGAACGGCGACTACATTTCCGATGCGCTTGCTGCCCAGGTTGGTGGAATCGGTATCGCGCCGGGGGGCAATTTCGCGGATGCCGTTGGCGTTTTCGAAGCAACTCACGGCACCGCTCCGGGCTTCGCGGGCAAGGACCGCGTTAACCCGGGTTCGCTCATTTTGTCGTCGGCGATGATGCTGCGCTACATGGGCTGGGGCGATGCGGCCGATCTCGTTCTCAAGGGTGTTGCCAATACGATCGCAAACGGTGAGCTGACCTTCGACCTGGCACGACTGCGTGAGGCGATTCATCAGCCAAAGCGTAAAGGCAAGCCGCACGGCAAACAGGACGTTGAGCAGGAACTGGACCAGATGTTCCCGGGCGCAACGCTCGTGGGGACGCAAGGATTCGGCGAGGCGATCATTCGCCACATGGACGACTGACGGTTTGGCTGGCG
This sequence comes from Woeseiaceae bacterium, assembly GCA_021773155.1. Taxonomy (GTDB): domain Bacteria; phylum Pseudomonadota; class Gammaproteobacteria; order Steroidobacterales; family Woeseiaceae; genus UBA1847. The sequence continues at coordinate 2,981 of JAJFKQ010000109.1, forward strand.
ATTCGATATTCGACAAAGATTGCCGCGAGTGCCCGAGGCTTGCGACCTTTCTTGATGACGTCAACGAGAGGTATCCGGATTACTACTGTCGGCCTGTGCCCCCATTTGGCGCCCCCGATGCACGTTTTCTGATCGTCGGTCTGGCACCCGGAATGCACGGTGCGAATCGAACAGGGCGGCCTTTCACCGGGGATCATGCCGGAATTCTGCTGTACCAGATGTTGCACAAGTATGGATTCGGTAGCCGCGATCATTCGGCGGCAGCAGATGATGATCTGACGCTGATCGATTGCCGTATTACCAATGCCGTGAAGTGCCTGCCACCGGACAACAAACCTGTCGGTGCAGAGATCAATACCTGCAATGCATTTCTCGCGAATGAACTGCAAACCTTACCGCAAGGTTCGGTCGTAATGGCACTCGGTGGCATTGCACACAGGGCGATCATCAAAGCGCTTGGGATGCGCCAGGCAGACTTCAAGTTTGGTCATGCTGCATTGCACGACGTGGAGTTCTTCCAGTTACTCGATTCGTATCACTGCAGTCGCTACAACACAAACACGCGCCGCTTGACCGCAGAAATGTTCGACGCAATATTTGCGAAGGCGCGGGAGTTGCTGGATAACTAGTGCTCCATCAAGGTGATAATTGCGGGTTCAGCGCTGCTGTGGGTTTTCGCAGCAAGGCACAGTGCGTAG
>JAJFKQ010000110.1 GCA_021773155.1 Woeseiaceae bacterium
ATCCCGAGTTCATATTGATGCAGTGTGGTGCGGACAGTCTTGAGGGCGACCCGATCACGCATTTATGCCTGACTGAGGAAGCCCACGCGAAAGCAGCGGCAAGCCTGTGCCGTCTCGCGGATAAGTATTGCGATGGCCGGATCATCGGTACCGGCGGTGGCGGCTATAACCGCCACAATGTGGCGCGCGCCTGGACCCGGGTTGTGCAGTCATTTGTAGAGACGCATTAGGGTCATTCCCTGGATTCATTCACCAGTGCCATCAAAAGCGTTTAACAGGTAATATTCCCGTCTTTTGCGCGCTCATCCGGAGTACCCATGTTCGACTCAACAAAGACGATCGAAGCCTTCGATCCGAAAGTAGCCAAAGCCCTTGCCCAGGAAAGCCAGCGCCAGGAAGAGCACATCGAGCTGATCGCATCAGAAAACTATGCGAGCCCTCTCGTGATGGCGGCTCAAGGTTCGAAGCTGACCAACAAATACGCTGAAGGCTACCCCGGCAAGCGTTACTACGGTGGATGCGAATTCGTTGATGATGTCGAGACCTTGGCAATCGAGCGGGCCAAGGAGTTGTTTGGCGCGGACTACGCCAATGTGCAGCCGCACTCCGGGTCGCAGGCAAACGCTGCGGTCTATCACGCACTGGTTGAGCCGGGCGACACGGTCATGGGTATGGATCTCAATGCCGGCGGTCACCTGACGCATGGTTCGCCCGTGAATTTTTCGGGCAAGCTGTTTAATGTCATTCCCTATGGCCTGGATACCGACGCCGGTCTGATTGACTACGATGAAGTGCAGGCGCTGGCGACCGAACACCAACCAAAGATGATTATTGCCGGCTTCTCAGCCTACTCACAAGTTGTGGACTGGGCACGTTTCCGCGAAATCGCCGACAGCATCGGTGCCTACCTTTTCGTCGATATGGCACACGTCGCCGGCCTCGTAGCGACGGGTCACTACCCAAGCCCGATCCCACATGCTGACGTCTGCACCACGACGACGCACAAGACGCTGCGCGGACCGCGCGGTGGCATGATTCTCGCGCGTGCCAATGATGAGCTGACCAGGAAATTCAATTCACTCGTCTTTCCGGGTACCCAGGGCGGACCGCTCATGCACGTCATCGCGGCGAAAGCAGTGGCTTTGAAAGAGGCACTCGAGCCCGAATTCAAGGACTACCAGGGCAAAGTTTGCGAAAACGCCAAGGTCATGGCCGCGGTACTGGCCGAGCGTGGCTATCCGATTATCTCGGGTGGCACCGAAAATCACCTCATGCTGGTGAGTCTTATTGAACGCGGCATCACGGGGAAGGCGGCGGACGCAGCGCTGGGCCGCGCCTATATCACGGTGAACAAGAACTCGGTCCCCAATGACCCGCAGTCCCCGTTTGTCACCAGTGGCTTGCGGCTTGGAACACCGGCGATCACGACACGCGGTTTCGGCGTTGAAGAAACCCGCCAGCTCACTGGCTGGATTGCGGATATACTGGATGACGTCGAAAACGAGGAAATCATCGATCGGGTCAGGGACCAGGTGCTGGATCTTTGCCAACGGTTCCCAGTTTATGGACAATGACGGCTAACAGTCTGATCGGCTACCACCCATGCATTGTCCGTTCTGCGCCCATGAAGAAACCAAGGTAATCGACTCGCGTCTTGCGGGCGACGGCCGACAGATTCGTCGACGCCGCCAATGCCTGGCTTGCAATGAACGCTTCACAACTTTTGAGACGGCTGAACTGGTAATGCCGCGCCTGGTCAAGAACGACAACAGCCGGCAACCCTTTGATGAGGCCAAACTTCGCTACAGCATGGTTCGGGCTCTCGAAAAACGACCAGTACCGAGCGACGAACTGGAACAGGCGATCGGTCGATTGATTCACAGGCTGCGCACGATGGGTGAGCGTGAAGTTCCCTCACGACTGGTCGGTGAGCTGGTGATGGAAGAGTTACACGAGCTCGATGAAGTTGCCTATGTGCGCTTCGCCTCCGTGTACCGGCGCTTTCAGGACATTACTGAGTTTGAAGAAGAGATCAAACGCCTGCAGAAGATTTCAGAAACAGCGGCAAGTCGAGAGCAGATGTCACTGCTTCCCGAGATGCTCGGCAAGAAGAAGCAGTAATTCCGATGCCTGAGCCCAGTGCGCTGGCCAGTATTGAAGACATTATTGCCGATCTTAAGCGTGGCAAGATGGTCATCATGGTCGACGATGAAAACCGTGAGAATGAAGGCGATCTGATGATCGCAGCCGAGCTGGTTCGTGCGGAAGATATTAACTTCATGGTGACGCACGGCCGCGGACTGCTCTGCCTGACCCTCTCGAAAGAGCGCTGCCGGAGATTGCGTCTGCCGTTGATGGTCAGCGCTACCGACCAGCATCACGCGACCAATTTCACCCTTTCTATTGATGCCGTGGACGGTATTGCGTCGGGTACTTCAACACACGATCGCGCCCATACGATGCGGGTTGCCGTCGCCTGTGATGCACGCCCTGAGCACTTGAGCCAGCCGGGCCACATTTTCCCGCTCATGGCGCAGACGGGTGGTGTACTGACTCGCGCTGGTCACACCGAAGCAGGTTGTGATCTGGCCGGACTGGCGGGGCTTGAGTCTGCTGCGGCGATTGTCGAGGTACTCAACGAGGATGGCAGTATGGCGCGCCGACCGGACCTCGAACGGTTTGCGAAGAGCCATGACATCAAGATCGGAACCATTGCGGACCTGATTCGCTATCGCCAGGAAACCGAGCGCGATGTATCATCGGCCCAGCGCGTAACGGCGCCTTCTATCGTTGAATCCTTAGGTTGAGTCCTTAAGCAAATGACCAAGTCCAGTTCAAAGGGAGCCGGCGCCCGGACACGTGCGCGTGAGCTGATGGTGCAAGCGCTTTACCAAAAGCAGCTTGCGGATCACTCGACGTCCGAGCTCATGCTCCAGTTTCACGAGCAAGTCGCTTATGAGCGCGTTGATCAGGCGTATTTCGACGAGCAATTTCCAGCGATCAGCAATTCACAGGACGAACTTGAGCAAAAGATTGATGAGCTAATCGACCGGCCGCTGGAGCAACTGGATCCCGTCGAACTCGCCATCTTGCTCATCGGCGTTTACGAACTTGAATCGCGAATCGACATTCCGTTTCGCGTCGTCATCAATGAATGCGTGAATCTTGCCAAACGCTTCGGTTCCATCGAAGGCCATAAGTACATCAATGCGTGCCTTGATGTTGCCGCGAAGTCTTTCCGGGAGATTGAGACTCAAGAACAGAGTTAATTCCACCATGGACGAGTTTGAACTGATTCGCCGTTTTTTTGAGCGCGACGCTGACATGCCGGGTGTAGTAGTCGGCATCGGAGACGATGGTGCCGTTCTGACACCCGAGCCCACAATGCAACAAATTCAGGTCGTCGACACTCTCGTTGAAGGGGTGCATTTTCCGCCCGACACCAGTCCAGCTGATATCGCCTATCGCGCTGTCATCGTAAACCTTTCCGATATAGCGGCGATGGGTGGATGCCCTCGCTGGATGACATTGGCTTTGACGCTCAGCGATTCCAGCGAGAACTGGGTTGAGTCATTCTCGAGCGGTCTCTTCGAGGCTGCAGACAAATACGACGTCGCGCTGGTCGGCGGTGACACCACCAGCGGCCCAATAGTTACGGTGACAGTGACCATAACTGGTGAAGTTGAGACAGGCGCCGCATTGTTGCGAAGTGGTGCGAAAACGGGTGACGGGATATTCGTGACCGGGACATTGGGTGACGCAGCCGCGGGACTGAAGCTGTTGCAACGCGGTGAGTCCGATGATTTTCTTGTGCGACGTTTCTTGCGGCCCACGCCGTGTATTTCTGCCGGTCGGGCGTTGGTCGGCAAAGCGAGTGCTGCTATCGACGTTTCAGATGGTTTGGTCGGCGACCTTAATAAACTGCTCGCGGCGAGCAGTGTTGGTGGTGAGATTGATATCGACAAACTGCCGCTGTCTGAGTCACTGCGTGAGCGATTTGCTGCCGAAGAGCAGCAATATCTGGCGCTGTGTGGCGGCGATGACTATGAATTGTGTTTCACCGCTCCCCAAAATGCCGTGGACGGAATTACGGGAATCACCGAGATCGGGCGTGTGAATGACTCGACCGGACTTATCTGCCGGCAAAATGGCGATATTGTAGAAGTCGATGACAGCGGTTACCGTCACTTCCAATGAATCCGCCACTTGACAATCTCGCGCGCACGGTAATGAAGGACCCGGTCCATATCCTGGCTTTCGGGTTCGGAACGGGTCTTGCACCCTTCGCACCAGGCACATTTGGCTCACTTCCGGGCATCTTGTTGTTCTGGTTGACCATGGATTTCGGGCTTTATGTTCAATTGGGCGTGGCGCTGGCGATTACACTCGCGGGCATCTGGATTTGTGGCGAAAGTGCGCGCCGTATAGGGGTCCACGATCATGGCGGTATCGTCTGGGACGAGATCGTCGGCATGTACGTCACGCTATTGGCAGCACCGGCTACACCATTTGGCTGGATCCTGGCCTTCGGCCTGTTCCGGTTCATGGATATTGTAAAACCGTGGCCGATTAGAGACGTGGATCACAGACTCGGCGGAGGGGTCGGAATTATGCTGGACGACCTCGTAGCCGCGCTGTACGCCGCAATATTGCTGGGTTTGTACAGGTGGCTCATGAATTGAGCAGATGAGCAACACATGGCCGGCAAGGTAACTGAACTTCAGCGTTCCGCTGATGTACCTGAGAAAATTGGTAAGTACGTCATTATCAACAAGATTGGTAAGGGTAGTACCGGCATGGTCTATCTGTCTCACGACCCGTATTACCGTCGCGATGTCGCGATCAAGGTCTACAACACCGAAGAAGATGCCGATGCTGAGAAGGCACGCGTCGGGCGTAAGATGTTTTTTAACGAAGCGCACATGGTCGGCATGTTGCAGCATCCGAATATCACGCCTATTTATGACGCGGGCGAAGAAGACGGTGCTTACTACGTCGTAACGGAACACATTCAGGGCGCACGCACACTGGCCGCGTACTGCCGCCCGGACAATCTGCTGCGCGTCGACGATGTCGTAGAAATCATTTACAAAGTTGCGAAGGCATTGCACTATGCTCACGGTCGCGGCGTTATTCATCGTGACATCAAACCCTCCAATGTGATGCTGACGATCGACAACGATGTCCGCATTATCGACTTCGGAATCGCGATCGTTCGTGACTCGGACGTTTCGCGAATCGAGGGCATCGCCGGCTCGCCGAGTTACATGTCGCCGGAGCAGGTGCAGTCTGAAGAATTGACGCCACGATCTGATCTCTATTCGCTGGGTGCTGTCATGTACGAGCTGTTGACTGGCTTTCGTCCATTCCGCGCCGACAACTTGTCGAAACTACTGCACCAGATTGTGTACGCAACACCGCCCCCGATACACACCTATCGCGATGACCTTCCCGAGGAACTTGAGCACGTCGTAATGACGGCGATGCAAAAAGAACCGAACAAACGTCTCGTGACCGGTAACGCAATGGCAGCCGAGTTAACGCGTGTCCACAAAGATCTGCGCCAGAAGTACGATAGTCTCGACAATCAGGAACACTTCGATCTGCTGCGCACACTGACGTTCTTCCACGAGTTCTCGCACGCCGAGATCTGGGAAGTATTACGAGCCTCGAACTGGCACGAATACGAGGACGGCGAGGACATCGTTCGCGAAGGCGAAGTCGATGACCGTTTTTACATCATCGTCGCCGGATCAGTTCAGGTGCAGGCCAATGGTAACAATCTTGGCAAACTCGGCAACGGCGACTGCTTCGGCGAAACGAGCTATGTTCGCGGCGCCAAACGCCAGGCTTC
>JAJFKQ010000012.1 GCA_021773155.1 Woeseiaceae bacterium
CCTCATCTCTCTCGAGCAGGGCATCCCCCTCGTGTTCGGCGCCAATATTGGCACCTGTGTGACGGCGTTACTGGCGACCATACGGAAACAACGTCCGGCGCTTCGCGCAGCGTTGATCCATGTCTTGTTCAACGTATTCGGGGTGCTGATCTGGTTTGGATTCATTGATGAGCTGGCAGAACTCGCTCGGTGGATTTCTCCAGCGGGAGGCGAACTGGAGGGAGCCGCGCATGTCGCCGCGGTAGCTCCGCGCCAGATCGCCAACGCTCATACGCTTTTCAACGTTGGCAACACGATGATTTTTATCTGGTTCACAGGCGCGTTTGCATGGTTGGTGACAAAACTGGTGCCGGAAAAAAGGCTTGCCGGGCCGGGAGTCATCGAAGCGCGTTTTCTGGACCGCGGCCTGATCGGAACGCCCGCAATCGCGCTTGACGCCGCGCGAATGGAAATTGTCCGCATGGCCGCTCATGTTGTGCCGATGGTGAAACAGGCTGCTCCGGCCGTGCTTAGCGGATCGGCGGCCGACCTCGACCATATCCAGGAACTCGACAAGGAGGTCGACATACTCCACAGAGCCATCGTTCACTATCTTGGCAAGGTCTCACAGGAGAATCTGACTGCAGCAGAAACCGAGTCGCTGCACGACTACCTTGGCGCCGCGACACTGTACGAAAATATTGGCGATACCGTGAAAACGGATCTGGTTCACACCGGCAGAGAGCGATTGCTTCACAACGTACGAGTGAGCCCCGGGACAGAGGACATGCTGGCGGCGCTGGTTGAGAAAGTGGTTTGGGCACTGGAGACTGCGACCGACGCTGTTGATCGCAGGGACCCGTTACTGGCGCGGCAGGTTATCGACGCCAAGAAAGACGTTAATCGAATCGCGGACAAGATATCCGAGCGCCTGGTTCAGCGGCTGATAGCGGAGGACCCACACCGGACATCGACGTTCCATATCGAGAGTCAGTTGATCGAGCATTTCAAGCGGATCTACCATTCTTCCAAGCGGGTCGCCAAGCTTGTTGCAGAATTCGAAGTCGTCGATCGTCAGGCCGTGCCGGTGGCGGCGTCCAGCTCATAAATGTCGTCATAGAAGTGAATCACTCCCAGGTCATCAACCTCCGCAGTCCAGTAGACGACAAGAATCGGCAGGGGCTCTGAGAGGAACACGGTCTTGGTCTCTTCGGACTCGATCAGGGAATCGATCCGTTCCCTCGTCCATCCGTCCTGGCTGAGAAGGACCCCAGCAAGGTCGAGTGGCTTGTTGACGCGGATACAACCGTGGCTAAAAGTCCGCTTGGTCTCCGTGAACAACCATTTCGCAGGCGTATCGTGCATGAAAACGGAGTATTCGTTCGGAAACCCGAACTTGATCTGACCAAGTTCATTCGAGCAGCCTGGCTGCTGCACCAGTGTGTAGCGAAAGTTTCCGACATGGACGGCGCTCCAGTCGACACTGGAGGGTTCGACGATATTACCCCCGCCATCGAGAAGCTGGTAATCGCCCGTGTCGAAGAAGCCTGGATCTTGCTTGATCTTTGGCAGCATTTCTTCACTGGCAATGCGTCGCGGCACCGTCCAGGTCGGGTTGAACACAACATATTTCAGCGTGGAGCGAAATATCGGCGTCTTGTTTTCTGTGTCGCCAACGATAACGCTGGTGGTCCACACAGTCTGTCCGTCACGGACAACAGTCGCACTGAATCCTGCAATGTTCACCAAAATAAAATCATTACCCTGGCCGTCGAAAAACGAGCGAGCTCGATCGAGGTTCACTCGGATCTGATCGATACGCTGTTCGATCGATACGTTAAGTGCACGGAGAGTTGCTGGTCCGACCAGGGCGTCCACATCAAGTCCGTGACGCGCCTGAAAACGAAGCACGGCATGCTGCATCACTTCATCGTAATCTGCTGCTGAAACCGCAACATCGTTATCTGCAAGATCGCCGGACACCACCAGTCGCCTGGCCAATATTGCAAGACGCGGATCATTGGAGCCGGGCCGGATTGTTGGCCCAGCGGGCACCTCGGGCCATCCGCCCGCATCAGCCAGATCGCGATGCCGCTGAAGTTGTACCTGCAGGCGTTGGTAATAAGGGCTGGGTGCAGTGATGGGCGCAACTTCGCGCTGCTCATCCACCTCAACGACCAGATCGTCGGCTGCCAGAAGTGCTTGCCACAGCAGGAATATCAGGCCGGCAGCCACCGCAATTAGTGCTTTGAGCATGTGGCAACATTCCTTGAAATTTTCGACAAAGGTGCCATATTCTCTCTTCGATTATCTAATGAGCCACTGCCACACTGCAGACTGCCGAAAACCATGACACTACTGCAAAACAGACAATACATTGTTCCGGTCATCTCGATCCTGATTCTCGCGTGTCTTGCTGCCGTGAGCCAGGGAAGCCTCGTTAGTGATGAGCGAGAACTGTCTTTCTACCATACCCATACCGGCAAGCGATTGGACGTAGTCTATGCGCGTGACGGTGCTTACGTCGCGTCGGCGCTCGACGAGATCAATCATTTTCTGTTCGACTTTCGCACCGGGGATGCGGCCGAGATGGATCCAGAGCTTCTCGATCTGATC
>JAJFKQ010000111.1 GCA_021773155.1 Woeseiaceae bacterium
CCCCTCCTGTTGCTAATATTTATTACGGGAGGCTATTTCTTTGGCAATGTATATGCACTTCCAATGGGATTTCTTGCCGGCCATATCGCTTCGACGTTCATTTTGGCTTACCGGCTTCCGTACCGGTATCGGCCCCGTATCGATCTTCAGAACGCCGATGTACGCGAGATCCTGACTAACTCGGCGATGCTCACGGGCAGCGGTCTGATCGCGCGTCTGCGCGGTCCGATCATGCAATACTATGGTTCACAACTCGGCGAAGGCGCAATCGCGGCCATGTCGCTGGCCGTGAAGCTTTGCAGGCCAATATTTCAAACCTCCCTTATGGGAGTCCATATGATTGTGTTCTCTCGCTCCGCCAGAGAGGTCGCAAAGGGTAACGTCGACAAACTCGCAGACATTTATGACTACGCGTTATCAGCGGTGCTTATCGGGACGATGCCGATCGCGGTCTGGATGACGTTTAATGGAGAACCATTGATCAACGTGTTGTTCCTGCGCGGCGAATTCACCGGTTCTATGGCCGCGCTGACCGTTCTGGCGTTGCTTGGGGCAACTGCGACCATCGTGTTCCAGGGCCTTGTGAAACTGCTGTCGGAATCTTTCTATGCCATGCACCGGATCACAATTCCGATAGTGGCAATGCCACTCGGCACGGTCGTATTCTTTGTTGCCACAAAATATTTGAGCGAATCCTATGGGATATTTGGACTAACACTTGCAAGCTCGTCGGTGTCCTTCATGATGACGATCGTAATGACGTTCATTCTGGCGTTCATCCTGCCGAGATTTTCCGCATTACTGATCGTCAGACGTATCGTTTTATATTTCGTTCTGGCGGCTATTGCAGGGTTCGCGGGTGTTGAGATCTCCGCGTTTGCCGGGCTCACCGGTCTGCCCCGGCTTGTTGTTTCATTTGCAGTGCTGTTCATCCCGTATGCCGGGGTATTGTGGATTATTCGAGAAACAATCTTCGTCCGAATTATGCGATCTGTCCGCACCGCCACCGCTCCCGGCAATCGCAAACCCAAGGCGTCTTGACCGCGTGATTACCGTTCCGCGTTATGACGGGTACGGACGGATCGCCTCATCCCCGCGCCACATTGTCAGGTGCAATGGTCCGGATAGACTGGAGCTACCCTTACCCCACCAGAAAGCCGGCGTTCGCGACCGTTCGACAAAACCAATTCGCTTCAATGCGGCGGAAAACGTCGGGCACAATGCTCTGCAAGCCACCTTCGCAGCACCGCCTTTGGCGAGGATCTTGGACGTCTCGGTAACGAGCCACGCATAATGTTCGGCCGAATTTTGAGACGCTTGTACATGTAACAAATTTGCCTCACAGGCGCCATTTCGCTCGAAGAGGCGGCTAATCGTAAGACCAATCGGTTTATCGTCGGCATAGCCTACAAGCCAAAGGAACTTACCCATGTCGCGCGGCGCCTTTTCCAACCAGGCGCGTTCCCATTGGCTGCACATGCATGCGAGCGCGTAATCAGCACTGGGTTCCACCAGCGGCAGCGGGTCGCCTGCCCGGTACTCGGAAATCACGCCGTCCTCTATCGCTGCGGCTGAACGACGATGCCACACAGGTATCGACAGTGTGTGGGCCAGACGGGTTCGCAGTTTTCCGCGTGGGACGTGAAGCCGACCAAGCAACGAGTCTACAAGCGCGCCGCTTGTCAGTGGTAGTGAGTAATTAGTCGTGTCCGGCAATTTTTGCCAGCCCATTAGCGGCAGAATATCTTGCGTCATCCAGGTACCCGCCATTGCAAACATTGGCTCTGGTTCCTTCATAAACATGCGCATGAGTCTCAATCCCAGCCCTACGGGCCGGTACTCAGGAAGACATAACCACTCGCAGGGCTCCCGAACGCGGATGAATTCGTCGCCGTATCGATATAAATGACTCGACGAGTCAAGCATCGCAATGCAACGATCTCCGTCAAACGCCAGCAGCGTATCCGCCTGCTCGCGAGCCGAATAACGCCAGCGGAAGAACTGCTCCGAGAGTTCCTGAGGCCAATTATCCGTACTTTGGGATTGGCGCAATAGCCGAACTGCAGGCAGATGGTCGGCGCACAAGCGCTCGATCTTTATCGTCATATTCGACTGAGGTGCAAGAACACCCACTCGATCATATGAATGCACGTCAACATAAAATCCTGCATCCTATAGTCGCGTGTTACGCGGGTTGGGCTTCGGGTAGCTGATGGCACATCACATCTGCACGGTCTTGGCGCGTACGATTTTGCCTATATCGGTAATAGTACCCAAGAACTCCGCGCTCATTTCATGTGGCTCAATTTCAACACCGAATTTCTCGTCGATGAATAGTACCAGCTTCATGATCCCTATCGAATCTACGATAGCGCCGGCAATCAGTGGTGTTGAATCGTCCAGATTCTCGGCTGGCTCCCCCGGCAAGAACTCTTTTAGGACGAATTCTTTTACCGCATCTTCTATCTGTCGATGGCTATCTGTCATCGTTGTACCCGTCTCCATGCGCGCGCCTGTTGCAGGCTGTCTCAAAATCCAATATCTGCGTAGTATTTCGCAAGGCCTTCAGACCAGGGCCTCATGAGGTCTCTTCGTTCATTACTGGCGATCACTTCAGTCCGAAGCCGCATGCCGTTCTCCAGCCCCAGAGCGCGATAGACGGCTGGGTTACAGGCTGACTGGTAGATGTATTCCTGGTAGGTAGCCATCAGGTCTTTCGCCGCTCGCAGCTCCGAACTGAGATTCTTCTTTTTGGCACGGGAGAGGTTTTCTTCAATCATCGCCTTGTCCCAGGCTTTGTGACGGGCCTCATCGATCAGATGGTATTTATGAACCTGATGTGCGCTGGTATCCATATCGGAATCTTTAACAGCCTTCTGGTTGATGAACCCAAGATAGCTTTCCAAAATGTATGTTCGACCGTAGAAGAGTATGTCTTCCACTTCCGGTGAAAATTTTGGCTGCTCTACTGCGAAAGCACGATCCGGAAACACCGAGCCATGGTAGCGCAGGCAGAATTCTGCCAGCATGTAGGTATGCGAGTTTTCCTCATGGATGAAACGCTGAATATACTTGCTGGACACAGGGTCCTCACCAACACGTTTGTCCCTGTAAAGCCTCGGTTCCAAGGCAGCAACCAGAGCCTGTTCTCCGTGAATGTTCACGGAAAAGAAATTTATCGCCTCGAGAAGTGATAGCCGCCATTTTTGTTCGTCGTCCAGATCACCGTAAATCGGTAAATTGCGCAGCGACAAAAAATCTTCGGGAAACTGCCACCGATCCCCGTTTAGCGTCTCCTGGTATTCAACTCGATTAAACGGATCGTACTTCTTCTTATCTGATGCCGTAATGAGTTTTCGAGCGACTACCTGAAAAGTATTCTTTTGTGACATTGTTAACTACGGCCTCCATACTATCGGCAAGATCCGACATACTTGCTGTTCTCGAACACCCGGCTACTCGAGAAACGTCTGGCAGATCCTGTCGATGCTCTCTAACATATCCGGCTCAAGTTCCGTCGCATCGATTTCGATCTCACCGAGCTCTTCAATGAGTAGAAATAACTCCAAAACATCAACTGACGTAATCAACCCTTCCTCAATAATCTTAGTCTGATCGGTAAACGTTGCCTCGTCAACAGACGGCGCCTTGCTGCGAATCCATTCACGCAGCACCTGTCTTGCATCCGAGTTGTTGGCTGGCATATTACTATTCATCCTGCCACCAGATCTTCAAATCCCGGCCAGCTATCAGTATCCGTGCCAAAATGACCCAGGAACGCGAACAACCAGCGCTCAATGCCAAAGGCAACGCAGCCTGAAAATACCTCGCTCCCCTGGCACGAAATATCGAAGGTTTCTCCAAAAGAGCTCTGGTGAAAATTGATCGATCCAATGGCGAGGTGTCCGTCATAAACCATCTCGTGTTTGAGCGGAGCAACTTTTTGCATAATATATTTTCTATTTGTGGGTGCATTGAAAAACGGATCAGTGGCGCGTTCCAGTACAACCGGTAACGACAGGCGTTCGAAGAAGCCAACTACGATCTGTTTGAACTGCTCCAGATATTCCTGTACATCGCCTTGCGCACCCACACAGACCACTTCACGCATCGTGAACGCCGTCTGCCGTTCCAAGGGAGTCAAGCTTTCCTCTTTGCGAAAGCATGTTGACCGAAGCGTAACAAAGCACGTACCCGGCAGATCCTGTCCACTCATGGACATGTAGACAGGGAAGCAAGCCGCCGGCGCCAGGCATTGGTGAACAGGTGAGGTTTCCGTGAGTCGCAATGCATCGTCCGAAGAAATCGGATCGTCTGCAAAAGCGTTGAGATTGTCATCATCGGGCAACAACGAAACCGGGAACATGACCTGATGCGGAAAAGATTTGAAATACTCGAGCTTGTTAAGCTGCGCCGCAGAAACCAAAGGCGAGAACTGCCGTTCTTCCGCGCCAAATTGCTGTGCCCAGTGAGCAAACAAGCGATCAATATCCTGTGCCAGGCCTAATACTGCACCGCCCAAGACCGCTTGCTTATCTTGGGTTACTTGCAGTCCGTCGACTTCATTTAAGTTAAAAATTGTATCTCCATCACTATCGCTTGCCATTACCAGCGCGAATTCTAGCAATTATTCCGGCCGTTGTGGTAGACGGACTTCCTTGACTTTGTTCATATAACAGTCATATATCGAGAGCTTTATTATCAATCTCTACGCTGGGGTACGACGAATTGAGAATTATCGAATACAGTCCGGAGTGGTACGACGCAGTCGCGCGTGCGGTAGAGCCCATAAAACAGGAGTCAGCTTTGACTCATCGTCCATTTGTCGACTACTACTATACGTCGCAGGACTGGTGCAAGCTCCTGCTGGCTCTCGACATTAACGACAGGGTCGTGGGTACGCTCGGCGTGGACCGCATGAGATTTGAATCCGAGTCAGGAGAGATGATTCTCGGCTTCAGCAGTAACTACAATTCATTCCTTCCGGGTGTCGGATCATTTCTGTTTTTGCGGCGGCTGAACGAATGTCCCCTGGGACTGGTATTTTGGACTACGGAAGATACCCAAAAAGTGATCAGGTCCCTTGGATGGACTTACTTCCCTGACATCAGGCGACACTACCTGAATTACTCGTACCCCGCGTTCCCGAAGGAACCCGTGTGGCGAAAGGCGGCCAAGGGTATTTTGAGGCGCTTACCCGGCAAAAAGATTGGCGACTACGCGTCGCGGCTTCAAGGCGCGGTTGAAGCAGGTGTTTCGATTCAATCTGAGCGTTCATTTACAAATGACCTGTTACCGCAAGAGTCGCCGTTCGCGTTTCGATTTGCCCCGGATATCGCTTACCTGAATTGGAGATACAGTACCGAGCTTTCGTTTGTCCGGTATCGACTATTTCGTATTTTGGTGGATCAAACAACCGTCGGATACGTGGTTATCAACGACATGCCGGACCGTCTGGTCGTGGCCCAGTGTGACGGAGTGGATCCGATGACCCTGGCATATGGGGTGATGTCATGTATCGTTGAAGTAGGCAAGCACGATCAAAATCCCAGAACAGTCATGCTCACATCATCAAATCAGAAGATGCAGGAGATTTACCGCAAGTTCGGATTTCGCGCCAGTACATCAGACGAGTGTTTCGCTGTGGGAGGATATAGGCAGGATGTCGCGTTGAATCAGGATACGTCCAACTGGCTTATTAATTTTGATTGGGGCAACAATGAACTGCAGGGCCCGTTCCTGGATCAGACAGCGTCTGAATAACCATATTGCGCCAGGGAATCGGCAATGCATGATGTCAGTTCCGATACTTGATCTGACGACAAATCCGTCAAGAATGCTTGTTTTCTGCTGGAGTCTATTCGGCTTCTGCGGATACGATTCGCTAAGTCGTCTTGGAATTCAATTTCGGAAAACTCACACAAATCGCGTATCTGACCGATCGGGTCGATTATGAAATCTTCATAACGAATTGTGCAAACACTGTCCCCCCCAATCCGATTCGCGTCTAGTTCAACACTCTTGACGAGAATCTCCCACGCAATGCCTGCCAAAACCAGGAAAGAATGGTTACTTGACTCCCACAGGGACTGATGCTGCTCATTCAACGAACCCAAATACCAGTTGTCAGGTCCAAGATATCCCGTCCACCACTCCATCTGGAGGAATGAATTGGCGACAGCACGACCATCGCGAACGATGTGAACAAATTTTGCTTCCGGGAATATTTCCTTAAAAAAATCGACCCGGGACCAACCTGTGTATTTGTGGACGAAAATCTGTTTTCCCTGCGCGTGACATCTGTCGAAAAAGAATTTTCGAAATGATTGTCTGAGCTCGGGGGTAACATCTGAAGCTCGAAGGTTTCTGCAACTATTCGAATATATCGGTGAAACCTTTTCGCTTATTAGCCGGTACGCTTCTGAGGGAGCAAATCTCAAGCCCCCTTTTTTCGTATGCTTTCCGAGTGGAGACCGAAATAATCTGCTGTTCAGCGGTCCCTTCGAATTGAAAAGCGGAAAATTATCGTCGACATTCGAAACAAATCCAACGCCGCGATGCTGCGATATCAACTCGTGCACGAACGACGAACCGCTTCGGCCAGAGCCAACTATGAATACGATCTTTATATTAGAGTCAGCGGACATTACAGCGGACGCGACGACCTTTCGTCTGGTTGGTCACAGGCTAGTAATAGTAACCGGTGACGGCATCTTCTGACCGATTGAGAACCACACCCAGCAGTGGTAACTCTTGAAGGATGTCGATGCCCTTTTGCAATACGTCGCGTGACGTTCTGCCCTCACTTACAACGATCAGAAACGCGTCTGCTAACGGAGTAAAAGCCAATACATCATCTGTTGCCAGATATGGCGGCAAATCGCAAATAATAATCCTCCCAGGATCGGATCCGCGGAGCTCACTGATCAGGGTAGCTACCTTGGGCGATGAAATTGTTTCAGATGAATTTTCGTAAACCTCAGTATTGGGTAATATGGCAATTCGCTCCGTCCCTTCAGGCCTGAAGAGCACCTCATCGAGTTCAGCCGATCCATCAAGATAATCGGATAATCCCTTGGAGGGGGCGACATCGAATTGTCGACAAATTGTTGGTCTTCGCAAATCAAGCTCAAGCAAAACTACTGACAGAGTGACTTCCCTGGCAAGACTGAGTGCCAAATTCACGGCGGTCAGTGATTTGCCATCGCCTTGCGATGCACTCGTCACGCCAATTACATGCCAGTTGTTCTGGCGTATGCGCCGCAACGCCCTGGTTCGAAGCATTTTGTACGCAGAGCGCACGCTCTCGTCCTGTGAGTCGTTGAGGATAACTCTACTCTCAGACCCTTCGACAGAGAGCGTCGGTTCGACACGGAGTGTTTCGATCCATTTTTCACCCTCGTTGTCCTGAGGCAGCGGTTCTTGCGTCAGCGTGTCGACACCTGAACGCCGTTTTGCCTTTTTACCGCCTGCAGACTTACGCCTGTTCTCTTTTGCCCAGTTGAGTGTTTTTACAATCTTGCTCATTCGTTTTCCTTATCCTGCTACGAGCTCAGGTACCAAACGCCGGCCGCAGCACTCGAGATCATCACTCCAGCCAACGATGCATGAGCGATAACCCTCAGTAAGCGTGAACGCCGATCTGATCGCGTTTCCACCACGGGAATGTTCGCCAATGGCGGAACCCCCAGCAGTGTACGAACATCCCTCGAATTCCTAACACTTCCGTCTGATACTTCCGCCAGCGCAAGAACTGCGATGGACAGCGCACCGGCCAGCACAATGCCCAGGGCCAGAATGCCAATCCTGTTTGGGCTCGAAGGTTCGCGCGGAACACGTGGTGGATCGATGGGCGTAAATTTCTCCCCCAATTGCTCAGTCTCGAGCTGGCTGGACATTTTGGCCGTCGCCAGATTCGCTTGAATCTGATCATGACGTTCAACCGCATCTTCATAGCGACGCATCAACATTCTGTATAGCCGTTCAATTTCCGGTACGCCCTTAAGTTCCTTTTCCAACGAGGCGATTTTCTTGACAAGGGCATCCTGGGTCTGGACGAGCCCGCTTAAAGAAGCGCTTCTTTCCCGAACCTCCGAATCGATCAGACGCACAGCGGGGCTCGTGACCACGACCGCTGTGGATTGACCATCCTGATTCTGAGCCTCAAGTGCAGCCAAGGTTCTCTCCAAACGTCGCACGTCCGGATGATCTGCCGAGTACCTCTCAAGGGCCGACGCTAGTTGCTGCCGAACCTGGGTGATTACAATGGCCGAGTCGCCGCCATCTGTAACTCCGTCGACCTGCTGAAGTATTTCAATCTCTCTACGTATGCTCAACACGTCCGGATGATTTGGCGCATACTTCGCACTTACCCGTGCGAATTCCTCTTGCAACTCTGCCATTCTGTCAACCGCGCCACCAGCCTCGCTCATCGACAATCTTCGCTCATCTTGCAGATATCGGATGCGCTCCTCCTGCGTTCGGATCTGGCTCTTGACTTCGATCAGCTGCCTCTCCTCTCTTTCGAGAGACTGCAAATTGAACGTCGCATTCTCCGGCAACATCCCCTGATACTGGCTCTTGAAATTGGCGATCTCTCCGTCAATGCGATCTATCTCACCGAGATAGGCAGCTGATTGAGACTCCAGGAAAGAAACCGTTTCTAGCGTTTGCTCTTCCCTTGACCGCCTGTTTTCTTCCAAAAACAGTTCATTTACCTCAGTCGCCACGTCGCGCGCTAATACCGGGGATTCATGCCGAACAGCTACCGTAAACGCAATTGTCGCCAGACCGGGTCGGCCGGTACTTTGATTAAATACATCTGCACTAATGGATTCGATTACGATTGCGTCTTTCAACTTCGCGACCTTCGAAACTATCGATTCGTCGTCCTGTCCGTAGTCGTACAGCTTGTGACGCTGAATCAAGCCAGCGAGATTGTCGGTTGACATCACACGTTGCGATATGACTTGAATTCGCTCGTCCGCATAACTCGTTATGGTGGATTGCACCAGATCATCCGGGATGTTCTGTTGTTCTATCAGAATAGTCCCAGTCGACTCGTAAACTGACGGCAATCCGAATGCAAGCAACACCGTCAATGACAGCAACGCGATAAACGTGTTTGCGAGGACGGTAAACCGCCGTCGCACCATTCCAAGAACTTCAGTGAAGCTGAGTGTGTCAGTATCCAATTCTGTTCAATGCCTCCACCCAATCAAGCAACAATTCAGTCACATCCAATAACCAAATCTGTCAAAAATTAACGCCTTAAATCCAGGCTGGTTGCCGCCGTTATGGAACAACAACAACATCTCCACTTTCCAGAATAATGTTTTGCTCGAGGCGGCGACCTCTGATCACATCATCATACCGAAACTCGAGCGCAGTCTGCCCAGTACTGGTCCGTCGTAGAATTCGAATGTTCTTCAGGTCCGCGAAAGGTGTTGTGCCACCGGCCATACTCAGGGCCTGCATCACATCAACGCGAGGGTTTACGACGAATTCGCCGGGTTTGGCCACCTGACCGATGACGAAGACCTTATTTCCGTTAATTTCCATAACGGAAACAGTTACCAGCAAATCCGGAATGTAGCGTGACAACCGCTCCGATAGTTCAACCCGCAGTTCTTCAACTGTCTTATTTCGGGAATTGATCTCGCCACTTAAAGGAAACGAAATTGCTCCATCGGGTCTCACCAGGACCTCTTTTTGTAATTCCGGTTCCTTCCATACAGATATAAATAACAAATCACCTGGCTGAATCTCATACGCTTCACCCGCCGCCGCGCGTTCCTGAGCTTGGGCGATACTGATTCCACACAGCGCGGCAATCAAAACAGAGAGAAGTTTTAGGTGCCTGATCGTCAATGTATGCCTCACTATCATCTTGATATTCTCGATAAGCCGGACGAGTTGAATTAAACCATCGGACCGGAATCAAGCCGAGTGGTTCCAGTGCAGGACTGTAGAATATCCGAATGCACAATTCTATAGAAGGATTTCTTCAGTTTCATTGCGTAACACCTGATTCTACATTCAAATTCTCACTGCGATCATTCCACCCGATTGATAGTGGATGACATAATATGTCGAATACGGCGAAAAAGCTCGACGCGCGCTTTTCGTCACTTATAATCCACCCCGGCATAATATTGAAATCGGAGTCATTGCAATGGGTATCCCAACCCTACCTCGAACAGAACTCATCATAAGAACTCGCGGCTGTATCACTCCATACCCCCTGAATCGAAGGTTTTTTGTCTAAAAAAACAATATGCTACGCCTGCTAAAGATTGTCGTTAGTGCCAGTTTAATCACGGTACTCGTTTGGAATGTTGAATGGAAAGAGATTTATTCTCACGTCCATGAATTCAATCCAGCACTTGCGTCGGCGGCGGCGCTTATACTAGCTCTGCAATATCCTCTCAGTGCCTGGAAATGGCAGCAATCGTTGCGGCTTCACGGCGTCGAATACCCTTTGGGTTTCTTGCTTCGCATTCTTTGCATCGCGTTCTTTTTCAATAATTTCCTGCCAACGGCGATTGGAGGTGATGCGTACCGCGCGTATCGAACATTCGAACATGCAGATCGACCCGCATACCCGATTTCCGCCATCTTTGTCGAAAGAGCTCTTGGCCTTCTGGTGCTCGTTATTCTTGGCTACATATCGGTGATTACATTGGTCGCAACCGGTACTCTGCCTTACAAGCAAGTAGTCATCCTGACTTCAATACCGGTCGGCGTGTTCTTTTTACTTCTCTTGATTGCGTGGCAAGCTGGTTTTCTGCTGGTAATCACGAACAGGTTACGCAAAATAAAAAAATTGGAGCCACTGATGGAAAGTTTTCGAGTGATGCGGGCGAATCGCAAGCGCCTTTGGGGGCTTGTCGGTACATCACTACTTTTTCAGGTAGCCGCCATCGGCTCGATCACTCTTCTTTTCTCCGCGCTGGCCTTGCCCGGAAAAGTCTTTGAAAGCGGATTCACCACCGCGGCTGCCGGCGTGGCCGGTGTGATACCGTTGTCCATCAATGGAATAGGAATCGTCGAAGGGTCGTTCGCCGTCGCTGCGACCCTCGCAAACCTGCCCTATGCCCAAGCTGTTGTTGTGGCTCTGTTTTTACGTGTCTTCGGCCTTGTATCCAGTATATTATTTGGGGTCTTGTATCTTTTTGAGCGTCGCACCAATAGCGCTATGAGTCGTGGGGATACTGCATAAATGAGTCATCTTCCCCATAAAACGCAGATTTTACTGCGGGCTGCCTTCAAAAACCCTTCAGAGCTACTTCGCATTGCGAAAATTGCCTGGACGTCGTTCCGTTACCGATGGATACGGCGTTGCACAGGTCGGAATACGGTAGTTGGTGAAGGAACCGTAATGGTCAATAGTGCCAACATAAAAATAGGATCAAATTGCCTGCTTCAGGATCGAGTTTATTTGCGCGCTGGGATTGACGGTCATATTGTGATCAACGATGGCGCAGCATTGAATAGCTTTGTTCAAATGTACGGCCACGGTGGAATCGACATCGGCAAAGACACCCAGGTTGGCCCGAATTCTGTAATCACAACTACTGGGCACGATTATCTGTCCAGCGACCTCGATAGTGATTTCGCTGCAATCACCATTGGAGAAAGAGTCTGGATCGGGGCAAATTGCACCATCATTGGAGGTGTCCATATCGGAGACCACGCAGTGATTGGAGCTGGCGCCGTAGTCACGAATGATATCCCCTCTCGCTGTGTCGCCGTTGGGGTACCCGCGCGGGTGATACGCTCATTCGATGCATCTGAAGCTTCCGATACCGAGAACAATGCTAACAAAATGGACTAATCGATAGACGATGTGTGGAATTGCCGGTTTAGTTGGAGAATATTCGGATAGTGTCGCGTCTGTACGGCGAATGATCGACGCTTTGAGTCACCGCGGTCCAGACGACCACGGGATCTACGAAGGGTCCGGCGCCACGCTGGGACACCGAAGATTGTCCATCATCGACCTCGGCGGCGGACACCAGCCAATTGTTGATCAGTCGCAGGGACTGAGCATTGTCTTCAACGGCGAAATATACAATTACCATGCGCTGCGCAAAGAGCTATCGGACGAAGGGATTGAGCTAAAAACTGATTCTGACACCGAGGTCATCCTGAGGCTCTACCAAAGTCGTGGAAAGCGCCTGTTGCAGTCACTTCGCGGCATGTTCGCATTCGCTATCTGGGACGAAAAAAAGCAGCAGCTGTTTGCCGCCAGAGACCACCTCGGTCAAAAACCGTTCTACTACTACGCAGACGAGCGCAAGTTCGCATTTTCCTCCGAAATAAAAGGACTCCTGGCGTTCGACCCTTCTCTTCGGGAGCTGGATCATCAGGCACTTGATCAGTACTTCTCGCTAAGGGTCGTTGCACCACCGTATAGCATGTTCAGAAGAGTCAGAAAGTTGCCACCCGCCCACTTTCTGACATTTTCCGCAAAGGGTGGTCTTAAGGTCGAGCCTTATTGGTCACTTGAATTCGAGCCAAAGGATGACCGCTCTGAAGACGATATTCTGGATGGACTTGAGGAACGCCTTATTGAGGCAGTGCGCCTGCACGTAGTCAGCGATGTACCAGTGGGCGCCTTCTTAAGTGGCGGGCTTGATTCAACGTTGGTGACTGCGATTTTAATGAAACACGTCGCCGACTCGCCAATACCTACATTTACGCTTGGTTTGCCGCACCAAAACTATAATGAGGCGCCACTCGCGGCCCTCGTTGCAGCGAAATACGGCACCGAGCACCATGAGCGAACTGAGATCCCCTCACTCACGCGGCATCTACCGACCTTGATTCACCATTTGGATGAACCCTCCGATCCTCTGTCCATTTGCGTGTACATGGTCTCGGAAATGGCGAGCAAGCACGTGAAAGTCGTCCTTGGCGGAGACGGCGGGGATGAATTATTCGGCGGATATGACCGGTATTATGGAAATCACTACGCTGGGTACTACGCCAAAGTTCCAAGATGGTTCAGATCGAATGTTATCGGTCCCGTTCTGCAACGTATCCCGGAAGGAACCTGGTACAAAAGCAAGGCGCACCAGCTGAAGTGGCTGCACCGATTGTCTTTTAGCACCGGTGGCGCACGCTACGCGAAAAGCCTCAGCTATTTCTATTATGAGGGTCAGGCGAAGGAATTCCTTTATGGTCCCGCCTTGAAGCAGGCATTGGGGCAATTTGATGCAGAGACCCTGATCGCCAACGCCTATGACGCAGCACACGCGAGCGAACCGGTCGACCGCATGTTATCGGCTGACAGCCAGATCAGACTGCCGGACCATCCTGTAATGATCACCGACCGAATGACCATGGCACATGGCCTGGAGGCCAGAAGCCCGTTCATGGATCACAGCGTTGCGGAGTACATGGCCCAGGTCCCTGTGCGCTATAAAGTTCGTGGCCGTACACTCCGCTATCTTCAAAAACGCCTTGCCGAACGATATTTGCCTGAGGAACTGCTGCGTTTTCCAAAACAAGGGTTCTCGTCGGCCCTACCCTATCTCTTGAGGGACGAGTTCAAGCAATTGTTCTCGGTGTTCCTCACGCAACCCGTTCTGGTGAAAGCCGGTCTGGTTAATGCGGAGGCGGTAAAAATGCTGCTTGAGGAACATTTGGCGCAAAAGGCTGATCACGGCAACCGACTTTGGCTGTTGCTCAACGCCGAGGTTTGGTATCGGATGCTGATAGAGGGCCAGTCGCGCGATTACATTGCGGACACGCTCGAGAAAGGAAGAAGATAAACGTGCAAAGCCAAAACGCAATCGCACGGATTCATTTCGTGGCTAGTATATTTTGAGCTTGGTCCGGTCAGCAAAAAAGTTGCTAAAGCGTCTTCTTTGGAGAATTTCCCCAAAGACTGTTTACCGCATGATCCCTGACGGCAAGACCCAATTTTCAATTGGTATCTACGCGGGGGAGTCACCCTTCAATTTGCAGCCGGCACCGATGGCTTCGAATCCGGTCCTGACGCCGATGGACATTACAGAAGCGCCGAGTGGCACAGTCGCCGACCCGTTCATGTTAAAGGTCGGTGGCGACTGGTACATGTTTTTTGAGCTGACAAACAGATTTAACAACAAAGGCGAGATTGCACTGGCAACCAGCCAGGATGCTGTCAATTGGAAATTTGAGCAGATTGTTCTCTCGGAACCCTTCCACATGTCGTACCCGTATGTCTTCGAATGGGACGGTGATTTCTACATGGTTCCGGAAACAGGAAGAGACAAATCTGTACGTCTGTACAAAGCGGGCCAATTTCCCCTGGGTTGGACATGCGTCGCAACTCTTCTGCAGGGTTCGAGATTTGCTGATAGCTCGTTATTCCGGTTCGGCGGGCTGTGGTGGCTGTTTACTGACGCGGGAGCCGATGCGAAATCTCCGACGCTGCGATTGTATTTTGCGACCGACCTCTTTGGCCCCTGGACGGAGCATCCGAACAGCCCAATGGCAGACGGTGATCCACACATTTCCAGGCCCGGCGGCCGCGTGGTTATCATCGATGGCACGCCCTATCGCTTTGCACAAAACGTATACCCTGTTTACGGAACAGAACTCCGTGCATTTGAAATCTATGAGCTTTCGACTACGACGTACGGGGAAAGACAGGTTGGTGACGGGCCAATAATGGGCCCCGGCTCAGACGCATGGAATCGGCACGGAATGCATCATATCGACCCACATCTTCTGCATGATGGCTCATGGCTAGCCTGTGTTGATGGCTGTATTCGACGAGACTTTGACGAGTCTCTGCTTTCGCCGGTTGACCCGTCATCAAATGACTAATAATTCTCATGAACATTCGGGGGAAGTTGTTGCTGGCCTCAGCCAACGCATCCTGCTTGTCAGCCTGATTGCCATTACATTACTCGGGTTTTATCTGCGCTATCGATGCCTTGGATGCCTGGGGTTTCGCTGGGATGAAGACCTAACCGCGCTTGCTGTCAAAGCGTTGCTGGAAAAAGGCACTCCAGAGCTGCCGAGTGGCATGATTTACCTCCGTTTTTACCCGTACCAGTGGATCGTCGCCGCACACGTCAAATTATTTGGTTTTAGTGAGTTCAGCATGCGACTGCCTGCCGTAATTATCGGCACAATTCTTATCCCAAGCGCATACTGGGTCACCGGAAAACTCTTCGATAAGCGGATCGGCCTGATTGTTGCGGCCTGCATCGCATTATCGTTCTGGCAAGTGGAAATATCTCGAACGGCGCGAATGTACGCGCCGTTTTTCCTCGTATACCTGTTTGCCGCTTATGCGATTTTTCGCGCGTACTATCACAATCCCGATCGGGTATTTAGCCCGTGGGTATTGCCTTTGGCATTGCTGGCACTAAGTATCCACCAACTTGCCTATTCCCTGGCAATAATATTGTTGCTGGCTATTCCTTTGCGTAAATCGCTGACCCGCACAGTGTCGCTTCTTTTGCAGGCCGGTGGAATTGGCGTTGCTTTCATAGCTGTTAAGTCGCTTCATCAACGATTTTTTGATATTCCACTTCGTAACGCCGAACCCGTGGACGTCTCGCAAGCCATTGGCAATGACTCCGGACCAATCGCCGCGCTGTTGAAGCAAGTCACTCTCCCGGATTTCGAATTTCTGTCCCAGGTTTACAACGCGTTTCCAGCGGCATTTCTGGTCTGTCTGACCGTGGTACTGCTAGCGACACTTGCCATAATGCGAATTGTGTGGCGATACGGTATTACCTATCGAGCTTTAGTCATAATCGCCATTGGCCTGTCGGTCACTCATCAGTTCAATCTGGTTGGAGTAACACTGGCCCTGATGCTGATTTCACTCAAGGGGGGAATAAAGGAAATCAGGAACCCGGCATGGTATTGGCCGGCAATTTGTTGTCTTTTGGTGTTTATCCTGTGGCTCGCTACGGTTGCGATTATTAGCGTGTCATTCCAGGACGAAATCGCTATGGCGGCTCAGGGTATTCGTAAATTGCTTCGGGTACTCGTTGATTACCCAAACTTCAGGCTATTTTGGTCATACATTCTGGAAAGACCGATAATGGCCCTGCCTCTCGCCCTCGGCACACTATGGGGAATAGACAAGATATCAAAAGACCGGCCGGACGCGACCGCACTATTTGTGGTCGGCAGTTTTTGGGGAGTCGTGTTCGTCAATGGTTTATTAGAGACCAAATTCGAGTTTTTCCGCTACAATCTTCACGTTGATCCCTTTTTTCTGATGTTGGTCGTTGCAGGTTTATTCGCAATACCTGACCTGTTGACTCAACTGGGCATTTCACTTCCCAGGGTCCTCAGGAAACACTCCCGCGGACGGGTCTGGACACTCGTCGTCGCGGCAATCGCAATTGCCGGCGTGAATCCTGTCGCTGCCTTCCTGACATCCAAGCGTGATTACACGGAGACATCGTTTCCTTACCCATCCCTGGGACTTGACAGCTACGACGACTTCAAGACTCCGGCAGCGTATGTCAGTGATCGTCTGCAAGACGACGATATTATTTTGGTTCTGGATCCCCGTGAGTACTGGAACTACATCGGCAGAGTCGATTATTGGATCCGAACCAGCAACTTCGAATCGCAGACGTACCAGCAACGAGGCCGTGCTCTGGACCGTTACCTGGGGATTCCGCTCGTACACAGCTACGCCGAGCTACAAGACATAGTCGCTGAGCGTAGCGGCAATAATGTCTGGATATTGTTCTCAAAGAGACGGTTGAATCTGACCCCCTCGGTCTCAGCTGATATCAAGACGTATCTCAATAGTCTGGATGATCAGATCGTTTACGTCGGGCGTGACCAGCAGACAGTTGTCATCAGGCTAACTGACTAGTCCCTGGGGACCGCGGGAACGGAACTGTGTCGCAGTTAAAACTGTGAACTTCTACTGGACGCATTGTCAGCCACCGAGTAACGTTCCGACTTGAGAAACTCGCAGTCAGCGAAACACAGACCGTTGATCTGCCAGATAAACTTTGCGTACAACACTCATTTGATAGAAATTATGCCTAGTCGTTATGATCTTTCCGTTGTGGTGCCCTTCCTGAATGAGGAAGAGAGCATTCGACATATGTATGACGCAGTAATTTCTGCTGTCGAACCACTGGAACGCCGTTTTGAAGTGATTTTTGTCGACGACGGCAGCACCGATCGTACGTTGGCGATCGCACGGGAACTAGCGACAAGTGATGACCGACTACGCGTTATCAGCTTTCGACGAAACTACGGGCAAACTCCGGCAATGGCGGCTGGCATTGATCACGCTCGCGGGCGAGTGATCGTTACAATGGATGGAGATCTCCAGAATGACCCCCGGGACATCGGTGAACTCCTCAAGAAGATTGAAGAAGGTTATGATCTGGTCGTCGGTTGGCGGCACGACCGCCAGGACAAACTATTCAGCCGAAAGATACCTTCGGTTATCGCGAACTGGCTGATCGGCAAAGTGACCGCTGTGCCGATCAAGGATAACGGCTGTTCGTTGAAGGCCTACAGAGCGGAAGTAATTCAAAACGTTCCGCTCTACGCCGAAATGCATCGCTTCATACCGGCAATGGCCGCGATCGCTGGGCCGAAAATTGCAGAAATCAAAGTCCGTCATCACGCGCGTAATTTTGGCAGCTCAAAGTACGGGCTGTCGAGAGTATACAAAGTGCTTCTGGACCTGCTTACGATCAAGACTTTAGCGGGTTTCTTCTCTAGACCAACGATATGGTTTTCCTTATTGGGTGCGCCATTCGCAGTACTTGGCGTCACGCTAGGCGTTGCAACTGTACTAAGTTTCTTCGCATCCGGAACATTTCCCATGCCGCTGGCGGGTACTGGTTTGCTCTTTATTGCGCTTTCAGTTTTTCTATTTTTTAACGGCATCCTCGGCGAACTCGTATACAAAACCGGCGATACAAAGACCGGAGATTTTGCCCGTATGGCGGTTTCCGACCGTACCAACATTGAAGGATCCGCCCGGGCCAAGGAATCTATTACCCAATGAAAGACGATCACTCAACGCCCCAACTCTCCGCCCTTGTTGTTGTCGGAGATCGAAAAGACGATCTCAGATTATTGGCGCGAGATTACTGGAACGCCATAAACGCAACGGAAAAGACGTTCGAACTTATATTTATCCTGGACGGTCCTCAGGACGCTGCGGTATCAGAATTGGAAGAGGTACGATCTGCCAACAATTTGCCACTCAAAATTGTCCAGTTGTCTCGATCTTTCGGCGACGCTACTGCACTGATGTGCGGAATCGATCAGGCGCTTGCAGAGACGATCGTGACGCTGCCGGCGTATTATCAGGTTGATCCGCAGGAACTTCCGGCATTAATTCGACAATCAACAGAACACGATGTGCTGATCGTTCGCCGTGAACCACGACGAGGCGGAAAATTTGAACGCTTCAGAAGAGTTATCTTTCACAGAATTCTTGAATCAATAACCGGCTATCGATTCAACGACCTTGGGTGCTATGTTCGAATTTTGAACAAAAAAGTCCTGATGGAGTTGCGCCTGTATGGTGATCAACATCGATTTCTACCTATTCTTGCGAGAAATGCAGGCTTTACGACTATCGAGGTCGATGCAAAACAATCCGACCGCGATGACTTTCGGTCCCGCTACCGCATGCGTGAATATCTGCATCGTCTGCTGGATATATTCACAATCCTTTTCCTGGTCCGTTTCACCAAAAAACCACTCCGATTTTTCGGCATGGTCGGCAGCTTGATTGGTATCGCCGGGGGGTTGATTCTCGGCGTTATTGTGTTTGAGCGACTATTTCTTGGTCAACCACTGGCGGATCGGCCTGCATTGTTGTTGAGCTCTTTGCTGGTTGTTCTCGGTCTCCAGTTGTTCAGCCTGGGGCTGCTCGGGGAACTGATTATTTTCACCCATGCCCGATCTCTCAAAGAGTACAAGATCGCGGAAATAATCGGTGCTGATGAATCGACTGAACGGAATGAATCTTTGTGACGTATTATTTTTCGTCCGCGCAATTATCCGGACGTAGTGCTACGTATCTAATTGACGTTATTGAAGGGGGGACAATGTGAACGAACCACATGGAGCATCCAGCATCGGCGAATCACCTATCGAATTCGCGCCTCAGGCTAATATCGACTCGGAGACGCTTGCCGCGCGAATAGAGCCATTTGACTCGTACTGGCAGGCTCCTGAGGACGTTGAAGCCGGGTTTCGTAGTTTTACAGCCTATTATCGCCATAACTACTTACAGCACCTACCGGCGGATAAGGACGCATCAATTCTCGTGATAAGTTGCGGCCCCGGATACCTGGTTAACCTGCTTCAGTCGGAAGGCTACAGTGGGGTCGAAGGGATTGATTCTGACGAAGGCAAAATCAAGATTGCGCTCAAACGCGGACTGAACTGTCAAGTTGCGCGAGCATTCGAGTTTCTGCAGGCCAAACCGGAAAATGAGTACGATGTCATTATCCCCGAACAGGAATTAAGCCATCTTACACATGCGGAGACCATCGAGTTTCTCAAGTTGTGCAGGTCACGTCTGAAAGACGGCGGAATACTGGTCACATATACCCTGAACGGTGCCAACCCGCTCGTGGGTGCCGAAAATCTGGCACACAACATTGACCACTTCTATACAGTCACTGAGTACAGTTTCAACCAACTGCTTGAAATCAGCGGTTTCCAGAAAATTGAAATTTACCCTTTGAAGCTTTATGTATTCTGGAAAAACCCGCTAAATTACGTCGGGCTCGTATCAACCTTCATTATTGAGTTGTTTTTCCGTGCCATTTTCGCACTGTACGGGAAGAAAGTACGCGTACTCACGAAGAAACTTTTGGCAACGTGTGTTCGGTAACGCTGGTGACCTTTTGATTCGACGGTGAGACGTCACCGAATATAGTAGTCCATCGTACGCCTGAGACCATCCGATAGTGCAATTTCCTCAGTAAATCCGGTGAGTTTTTTCAGTTTGGTAGTATCGGGAGATCGTCGCGCGACGCTGCCCTTTGGCGAATCGTGAAGCTCGATCTCAGCATCAATACCGGCCAGTTCCAACAGCATCTTGCCGATATCGACGATCTGTACCTCGTTCTCGCTGCCAAGGTTTACTGTCTGGTTCGCCGCACCAGCGCAGTCAGCGAGCATTAATGTTGCTCTGACAGCGTCATCAATATAGATAAAGGAGCGCGTGTCACTGTGCCCATACAGGCTGTATACACCGTTTTTCATCCTTTCGAGAAAATCCGGAACCACATGTTTGTCACCCATGCGCGGACCGTAAACATTGTGGTAACGAATGATAGTGTGGTCCTTCTCATACTGATGACAGGCTGCAGTCACCAGCACCTCGCCGTGAAGCTTGGAACCACCGTATGACCAACGGAGATTGGATGGATCAGTAATACACAGTGGCACGTCCTCTGCTGTCGGTACGGGCCAGTCGAATGTGGACACAGTTCCGGCATAGGCCTCGGAGGAACCCGCATAGACGAATCTCTTTAGTCCGCTGCTTGAACCGTACCGATCCAAAAGATGGAAAGTCGGCAGCGTCGAGCAACGAACGACGTCATAGGGCCGTTCGTAAAAATTTTGCGTGCCATTCAATGCGGCCATATGAAGTATCAAATCGATTGATTCCGGCAGCTCGCGAACAGCGTTTCTGTCTGTCAGATCGAGATCAAATGCAACCACGGAGTCCCGAGAGCAAAGCTCTTTGTAGGCTGCGTCGCACTCCCCACGTATGAAGTTATCTACGACAAAAACGTTGGTATCCGCACGTCTGGAAAGTGCATCGGCGAGAGCGAAGCCGATAAATCCAGCGGCCCCCGTAATAAGTACATTAGTCATTGGCAAATCACCCAAGCAAGACAGATCCTGTTCCAAGAGAATCCCAGATGTCGACAATTCGACAGCCGTTATTCTCCACACGCCCCATGAGCATATCTCTTTGTTCGGAGTAGAGACTGTGATTCGTTGCGATCACGATGAGATCAGCGTCGGATACAGCATCCGATAAGTCGTGCGTGAATGTAAGATCCTGCATTTCAGGAACGTCATCTTGTTGCACCAAGTGGTCTTGAAGCACCAGTTTCTTAGGACACTCCCGGTGGAGATAACGCAGGACTTTATCGCTCAGTGTATCGCGTACATCATCGGCGTCGCGCTTAAAGGAGAACCCTAGCACCGTGACATTAAGTGCAGATAGGTCACCCCATCGCCCCTTAGCTGCTTCGACGAGAAATTTCGGCATGGATTCATTAATTCGCCAAGCGCTAACCAAGATATCTGCGCTCCAATAGGCTTCAGACAACATGCCAAAGTCCTTGCGTAGGCAGGTGCCGGCGGTAAAACCAGGTTTCGAAGTGATCGGCCGCGGATAATTATGGTTTGTAAGCCTGAGAATCTCATACGGCTCCGCCTTGTAGTCAATCGCAATCATTGCAAGAACGTTCGCGATCGCGAAGTACGCGTAGCGAGACACATTGTTGAAAAGTTTGACCAATTCGGCCGTGATGTAATCACAGTGCATTATTTCCACGCCGAGCATCTGAAAGAGTGCCTCGGCCAGGTCCCTGGACTTGGTGTCTTCGGTGCCGACGATCTGTGGTAACGCCAGTAGCTCTTCTTTAGCTTTCCCCTCAAGAATCCGCTCAGGACAGCACGCCAGGAAGATTTCCTTTCCGACCTCGAATCCGGAAGCCGCTTCCAACTGCTTCTTGACATATTCAGTAGTGTGAGGGGCCGTTGTTGATCGCATCACGACCGTCTGTCCTTTCCGAATCTTGGACCCGAGGTCTTTGATGACACGCGTTACGGCTGTCAGGTCAGTTTCAATGTGATGCAATAACGGAGTTCCGACGGTTATGACGAAATAGTCAATATCTTCGACATCGTCGATGAACTCTCTGATCTGCAATTTGCCGCTTTGCAATACTTCCTCGAACCCGGGCTCAAGGAACGGCATGGTTTTGTCGATATTGACCGCCTGCCGTATTTCGCTATTAATATCGATTCCGATAACATCTGCACCGGATTCTGCGAACGCCAATGCCAGCGGTAAACCAACACGCCCAGTGCCAATAACAGCTATTTTCATGCCAGTCCTCTCGTAAGTTTCTGGTTTTTGGAACTCGTCAAAAGAAAAATCAATATTTGCGAACCGCGGCAAGAATATCGACAGTGGACATCATATACAATGACGTGCTTCACGTATGGGCCACCTAGTCGTATGGAAAGTCGATGAAAGACAGACGCAAGGAACTTGCAGACCGCAAGTTCGATATTCTGGTTATCGGTGCAGGGATATTTGGTGCCTGTATTGCCTGGAGTGCCGCTCTGCGAGGCTACTCAGTGGCTGTGATCGACAAGGGTGACTTCGCCAATGCCACGTCATCGAATCACTATAAGTTCATCCATGGCGGGATCCGCTACCTCCAGCATCTGGACCTCATCAGGCTTCGAGAATCTAGCAGGGAGAAGTCTGCGCTGATCAGAATAGCGCCACATCTCGCCTATCCCATGCCCATTGTTTTCCCAACCTATGGATACGGACGTCGCGGCAAGGCGCTCATGCAAGCGGCTATGCTCATCTACGATATGCTGACGGTCGATCGTAATCGCGGCATTGAGGATCCGAAGCGTCAGACACCTAGCGGATCGGTGATCGGCCGCGAGCAGGTCCTTGGGATGTTCCCCGGCACACCGAAAGACGGATTGACAGGCGCGGCCGTCTTTTTCGACGGACAGATGTACAATCCGGCGCGTTTGGTTCTGGCTTTTTTGCGGTCGGCGGTATCGAAGGGCGCGATCGTTTCAAATTACGTCAGCGCTGACAACCTTATCCGTGAGAATAACGAGATTGTGGGCTGTGCGGCTACAGATGGTCTATCCGGAAACCAGTTTCATATTCGCGCACGAATGGTGGTCAATGCCGCCGGCCCCTGGGGGCATCAATTGTTACGCGAGGATCCGACATTAGCGCCTCAACCGGAACCGAGTTTTTCGCGTGACCTTGCCTTCGTAGTGAATAAGTCAGTGTTTGCAACACATGCGATCGGATGCCAGTCCGCGTCTGCTGATTCCGATTCCATCATTGACCGTGGTGGAAGACATCTGTTTCTCGTTCCCTGGCGGGGTATGACCTTGGTTGGAGTATGGCATCGATATTCGCTCGCCGATCCGGATGACATCTCGGTTTCGAGAGAGGAATTGCAAGAATACCTGGACGAGATGAACACCGCTTACGGTGGACTAAATCTGTGCATGGATGACATTACAATGGTCAATACCGGGCATATCCTGTTCGGTTCTGAAGCCGCCCAGGGATCCGAAACAGAGCACAGCTTTGCCAAGCGATCGCTCTTGATTGACCATGCGGAGGACGGTGTAGAGGGTATAGTCACAATTATTGGTGCCCGCGCCACTGTCGCGCGTGGCGCTGCAGAAAAGACAATGGACCTCATCCAACGCAAATTTGGAGAGAAAATCAGGCGTTCGAAAACTGAGATTGAGCGAATTCACGGTGGGACATTTGATAATTTCGACGCTTTGGTCGACGAAATCCGAACGCAACTTCCTGCCGAAAGTAAACATGCCGCAGAGTCCATCGCTCACAACTACGGATCTGATTATGCTGCAGTGCTTGAGTGTGCGTCAGATTCAACACTTCGAAATACCGTAGGCAATTCAAATGTCATAGGCGCTGAGGTCATCCACGCAGTTCGTTATGAGATGGCAAAGACACTGGCCGACATTGTGCTGCGACGGACGGAACTGGGTAGCGGCGGTGATCCAGGTGATGAGGCTATTTATGACGCCGCAAAAATAGCCAGTAGCGAACTAGGCTGGGATGAGGAAGAAACCGACTCCCAGGTACGATTTGTGCAAAAAATTCTCCGACAAGGTGGCCCGTGGAATTTTGTAGATCAATTGCCACCGATGGAGACAAGTACGACATGAGAGTTCTAATTACCGGCGGCACTGGTTTCATTGGCTCAAGACTTGCGATGCGGTGCATTGAGCGTGGATATGAAGTGTCTGTTGTGGGACGAGAGGATGCAAGTGATGTCGAAATCGAAACTCGACAATTGCTCGCCGATCAAGGCGTTAAAGTCATCGTCGGTTCCGTAACAGATCGTGAAAGTATGTTCGAAAGCAGCAAGAACATAAATATTGTCTTCCATCTGGCCGCAGCACAACACGAAATGAATGTGCCAGACGAGCTTTTTCGCGCCGTAAACGTTCAGGGAACACGCAATATGCTCGAAGCGAGCCTGGCGGCCGGGGTCGAGCGCTTCGTCCACGGCAGTTCCATCGGTGTGTATGACCGTGATGTTGCCAGTGTTGTAGATGAGTCCACACCGCTTCGACCCGACAACATATACGGTGTAACGAAAGCTGAGGGTGAAGAAACTGTTCGAGGATTCTTTGATAAACTGGCTTGCACGATCATCCGAATATCTGAAACATATGGCCCAGGGGACCGGCGCCTGCTCAAACTGTTCCGCGGCGTTGATAAGGGTGTTTTCTTTGTTATCGGAAATGGAAAAAACATTCATCAACTCATTTACGTCGATGACCTCGTTGACGGCTTGTTACTGGCTGCAAAACACCCGGCGGCAACCAGTGAGACGTTTGTTCTCGCCGGCGAAGAGCGATTAACAACGAATGACATGGTTGGAGCTGTTGCCGAGGCTGTCGGTGCGCAACAGAAAAAGTGGCGTGCGCCCCTCTGGCCTTTCATGTCGCTCGCCAAAGTGCTCGAAGCCACGCTGCGGCCACTTGGGATTCAGCCACCCTTGCATTCCAGAAGGATGGACTTTTTTACGAAGAGCTTTCGGATTTCGACAGCGAAAGCAAACAATATCCTGGGTTTTCAGGCGCCAACCAGTTTTGCTGAGGGGACACGAAGCACTGCCAGGTGGTATCAGGATAACGGACTGCTGCAATGAAAATTCTAATGGTCAATTATGAGTACCCTCCCCTCGGCGGCGGCGGCGGAATCGCCATGATGGAGATCGCCCAGGAACTGGCGCGTCGTCACGAAGTCCATGTATTGACCTCCGGGCGTGCGGGACTGGAGGCCATCGAGCACCACCATAGCCTGGATCTCACGGTGCATCGGGTCCATGTTTTCGGAAGATCGGACCGAGCGACTGCTTCTTTTATGTCGATGGCGGCATTCCTGCCGGCGGGCATTCGGCGTGGCAACCAATTGATGGCAGAGCACGATTTCGATGTGGTCAATACCTGGTTCGCGATTCCCAGTGGCATAACGGGCGCCGCCATCGCCAGAAAGAATAATGTACCGCACGTTTTGACGATTATCGGGGGCGACATATACGATCCTTCGAAGTGGTACTCACCTCATCAGTTTTTTCCTGCTGGCCTGGCGGTAAAGCGAGTTCTGCGGCAAGCGAACTCGCATGTCGCAATATCAACAGATATTGCCCAGCGCGCTCGAGACTATTTCGGTTTTGATCGCCCAATTGAGGTGATTCCGCTCGGCATTGCTGAGCCGAAATTCAAATTGGCCGATCGAAAAAGTCTGGGGATGGATCACGCAAAGAAATACATCGTCGCGGTCGGTCGTCTCGTCCGCCGTAAGGACTACCCAACACTCTTCAAAGCAGTCCGGGACCTGGACCGGGAAGACGTCGATTTAATACTATTAGGCGACGGGCCGGAACGGCAGAATCTTGTAACCCTGGCAGAAAGTCTTGGCATAGGTGATAGGGTCCATTTGAAAGGATTCGTTTCCAACGAATTGAAATTCCAAACACTTTCCAACTGCGACATATTCACACTGATTTCACTGCATGAAGGATTTGGCGTCGTATACCTCGAGGCCATGCGTTGTGGCCTGCCTGTGATCGCGGCCAACGAGGGGGGACAAATCGATCTCCTGCAAGACGGCGAAACCGGCCGACTCGTACCAATTGGTGACCAGGACGCGATTGCGAACAGCCTGCGTGAACTACTCGATGATGATCAGTTTGCAAGCCGGGTCGGCGACTACAATAAGCAGAGATTCCAGGACTTCTCCGTGGCCAATCTTGCGCGACGATATGAGGATGCTTTCGACGCCTGTCGGGCGAAGTAAATCACATCATTCGTATGCTACTGCTCGACGGTCAGATTCTCCGGGGGCGCCGGGGCGATTGTGTCGGCTGGCGCGCCGGGATTGGCCAGGAACCATTCTTTCGCCGTCGCGTCCGTTTTGAAAAAGTCGAGCAGCATTGACGCGACCTTTCGCATGCCGGCGTCAGACGGGTGAGTACCATCGTCGGCTCGCAGATCACTGCAATTCCAGACTAGTCCGTCGCTGCGTGGGGTTAGGCCGTCCGCCCAGAGATACGGACCCCAGGATAGCCACGGTGTATTGACGGTTCCGTTCGCCGGATCGAAGTTCAGCGCTGCATTACCACTCAGTTGCTTTTCGATAGCCTGTTTCACAACAAATCCGGATTCATAGGCGTAAGGTTCTGGATTGAGTGAAGACGTTGCATAGCCAGCGTAAATACGGCTGGACAAGTAGGCGAGCTTTAGATTCGGAAACTTGTCGTGCAGAACGTTCAGCACAGCTTCAGCATTCTCCTGCAAGTCAGCCCGATAGCTATCAGGAGTTTGCCCGCTTGCTGAATTGGCCAATTTTGCCCAGACAACGACAACCTGACTCGCACTGACGTTTTGCTGCGATAATTTTTGCATAGCTTCAGACCAGACAGCATTGGACGCATTGGACCAGTCAATCGCCGTCGCGCCGCCCTGAGCGCCATTGACGATGACCAGATCAGGATCTTTGGCAGGATCTGCGTTCGCATCCGGCAGGAAAACGTCAAACTCCTGATTCGCGTTCGACATGCCGATGGACAGCAAAACGTATTTACCGTTTGGGTCAGGGCTGCCGTTCCCACTCATGGGCGCAATTGAACGAGCGATCGTCAATCCGGCTGATTCGTGATTTCCCGGACGCACGTTTGATCCGCCGGGATACAATCCTCCCTGAAAACCCAGGTACGAGCCGGTGCCCAGATCGTTTATAGGAGTAAAACCAACAGAAGTCTTGCTGCAATCCGCGCCGAAAGCAACCGGTGAAATTGCGATTACGCCAACGATAATGCCCTTTGATATCAATTCGATTAATTTCATATTCAATTACAACCCGTTTATTGGACGGCTCCGCTGGCCTCATTGGAGGCCTTACTTTCGTTACTCGATGTGTCCACTGCCGAAATAATGAAAAAATAATTTCCAGAAACGAGGCCGTCTATCACATAGCGCGAAAGGCTCGGATTATTGACTTCCAGAACATTGGGGTGACTTCCTGACTGAGTCCCCCAGTGAATACGGTAGCCGGCCAGATCATTCAATGAAGATCCATCGGCACTCTCGGTCGGTGGCGACCAGGTGATAGAAAGGGATCCGCTCCCCGTCGGCACGACCTCAATGTCGAACGCCGGCAGCTCGACACTATCCTGCCCGTCGCTGACGCTGATCAGGATGTTTGCATAGGTCCCAAGATGCTGCACCGACGGAGTACCGGATAACGCCCCCGAAGTGGCGTCGAACGATGCCCATGAAGGCATGTTGGTTATCGTGAACGTCAACACGTCGCCGTTTGGGTCACTGCTCGTCGGTGTAAAACTGTATTGCCAATCCTGCACCGCACTAGCCGGCGGCGCACCGGACACGCTCGGTGGCTGATTCACCGTCGGCGAGCTCAATTGTGGGCTATCAGACGACGAGCATGCGGACGCAGCCAGCGCCATGGCCAACAATACCAGGTAAAGGGGAGATCTTTGAATCGTCATAATCATTACAGCCCAGTCGAGCCTTGCGGCCTAAATCACGGCCTGCTCTCAGGTGGTTTCAGTTGTATCGGAAAGCGGCCGGTATCGGGCGCTGTGACGAGCAGTTCCGCAAATCCTCTGCGGCGAGACTCGTTGCAAAATCCAGAGCTAATAATTATGCCCGGCGGAAAATTCAGTTTGCAAGGAACCCTGTTCCAACATGCAATTTGCGGTGTATTCATCGCCGGCAACTACCTGAGAACATGATGATTTTTGAGAATCGGAAATAAGTCCTTGCACGTCAATTGTAGCCACAACTGCGCTTTTGCACTGTCGCCGATTTGCGACGATGGTCAGCGCGACAATGCGACAGATGCCATGCTGTACTGGACACGAGAGGTCGTAAAATACCCATGCTAATTCTGCAATATGTAAAGTCCTCCGCACAGTTTCGACGCAATGATTTAGAATTAGTTCAAATAAAAAGTTCGAACATAAATGTAGCGGCCATTGCATGCCTGTTCAGAATGTTCAAAGTTGAAGTAGTATGCTTGAAATGGCTTAGCTAAATGAGCTACGCGGCGCCTCTCCGAATTCCAAATACAAGACGAAAAACGACCGGGGATCAACCAGCGGCGGTGTGGCTCGCGTGCCAGATGTATTCATCGACTTATTAAGGGGAATGGCGTGAACGATAAAGGGGAACCGATGCAGACGGTCAAAATACTGAGAACAAGAATTCTGTCGCTGGTCTCCATGGGCCTGTTAGCGATATCGTCGACTGCAATTGCGCAAAGCGTGTGCAATGACATGCAATTTACCGATGTCACCGCGAGCTCGGGAATAACTCACGAATTTGTGTGGCCACCGACCAATAACGCGTCCACGGTCGGCGGTGCGACCGCCGTCGACGTCAATGGCGATGGTTGGCTCGACCTTTATGCGGGACAAGGGGACGGCGGACCAAACCTGCTCTATATCAACGATCAGAACGGCGGTTTCACGGAGGAAGCAGCGGCCAGAGGCGCGCAGCTATCGGGCCTCTATACGACAGGCGCGTCAGCAGCGGACTTCGACAACGATGGCGACATCGACATCGGCGTATCCCATTACTATTCCTCACCGACCGTACTTGTAAATGACGGCAACGGATTTTTTACGGAGAAGACGCTTCTGTGGCCCAACCAGCGGACCTTTAGCTCGGCCTGGGGCGACGTGGACAATGACGGCTTGCTTGAACTGGCCATGGGCCAATGGATGTCCCGGAATGAAACCG
Source organism: Woeseiaceae bacterium (assembly GCA_021773155.1). GTDB lineage: Bacteria > Pseudomonadota > Gammaproteobacteria > Steroidobacterales > Woeseiaceae > UBA1847. The sequence continues at coordinate 29,065 of JAJFKQ010000111.1, forward strand.
GGCCGCAAGGCTTCTACCTGTACAAGAACAACGGCGGCGGCAACCTGGACCAGTATGAGTTTCGAACAAATCCCCAGGACGACCATCACGTATTTGCGCCTCGTTTTGCGGATTTAGACGGCGACCGACTCTCAGACATACACCTGGTAGCCGACTACGGCGCCTCCCGAGTCTTCATGAATGTTGGCGGCGGCATGTTTACCGAGTCGGCCGGGTTCGGTGGGCAGAATGACATGGGCCACGCAATCGGCGACTACGACAAAGACGGCGATCTCGACATATTTACCACCGACATTGAAACAAATGCGGGCAACACGCTTTGGAATAATGATGGTTTGGGTAACTTTACCAACGTATCCACAGCAGCGGGGATCACCGCCGGTGGCTGGGCCTGGGCTGGCACGTTTGGCGATCTTGACCTCGACGGTGATCTCGATATCTACCATGTCAATGGCTTCGTCGGGGACGGTGACATCTGGAAGGATAATCCTAACCCTCTGTTTATGAACAATGATGACGGTACGTTTACCGACGTATCGGTATGTTCCGGCGCAGACATCGCGTTAGGCAGCCAGGGCCGTGGCATGCACATGTGGGACTACGACAACGACGGCGATCTCGATATTTTTGTTGTCAACAATCGATATATGGAAACGGGCAAGGCCGGCTCAAACGGAATTCCGGTCTTGCTTCGAAACGATACTCCGGCAAATGGCAAGCACTGGCTCAAAGTCATACTTGACGGTACGCCACCGATGCATCGCGATGGCATCGGCTCACGCGTCTATGTGAAAACCGGTAGCACGACGCAAATGCATGAGATGCACGCCTCGACCAACTTCCTGTCACAGGACGCGGGTCACATAGCCCATTTCGGTCTCAATACGACGAGTGTTGCCGACGAAGTGAAAGCGGAATGGGTAACGGGTGATGCAACCGTTCTAGCTGGCGTTTCCGGCGATCAACAGATATCCATACCGAGCCCGACGGCAACTGTTTCTACGCGGACTCCTGCGACAGGGCAAAACGTCACGGCAACGTCCAACGAATCGTCGCCTGTCGAGTGGGAGATCGGTGGCATTACTTTCGCTGATCCGGTAACAACGTCGTTCAGCAGCGGCGGTCCGAAGGATCTGACGCTGCTGGTGTACGACGCGACGATGACGCAGGTATTGCGCAAGGAACTGATCCGCATAGACGTTGCCGGGGTAGCTGGCGCGCCGGAGATCACGTCGCCGACGCCCGGGTCGACATTGCCATTGGGTAACGTCAGTTTTGCCTGGACCAGCAACGGTAGCAGTGTTGACGACTGGCAATTGCAGGTCGGTACCAGCGTTGGTGGCAACAGCTTGTATGACAGTGGCGTGCTAGCGTCCGCTACCACAGCCGCGGTTGTGAGTGGCCTGCCTGAAGACGGCAGCACCCTCCATGTCACGTTGCGCTGGACCGACGGCGGCACCCCCAGTGAGTCGAATTACACCTATACCGCGGCGACAGCCGGCGGTGGCGGTGGTGTACCGATGATGCTTTCACCTGCGGATGGCAGCACATTGTCGGCATCGTCTGAGACCTTCACCTGGTCGGCCGAGGGCGCCGTTGTAACCCAATGGCGGCTGGAAGTCGGTACCACTGTCGGTGCCAGAGATATATACGCCAAGAGCTGGGGCTCGACCGTCACCTCGCAATTGGTCACTGGCCTGCCGACCGATGGCAGCCTGGTTTACGTCAAGCTGAAGTGGAAGGTCAGTGGCGCCGTCGCAGAAGCCAACTACGTTTACACGGCGACAGGTGGTGGCCCACCGCCACCGCCCGTTCCGGCCATTACCGCACCGACGCCCGGGTCGACATTGCCATTGGGTGACGTCAGTTTTGCCTGGACCAGCAACGGTGCCAGTGTTGACGACTGGCAATTGCAGGTCGGTACCAGCGTTGGTGGCAACAGCTTGTATGACAGTGGCGTCCTAGCGTCCGCTACCACAGCCGCGATCGTGAGTGGTCTGCCTGAAGACGGCAGCACCCTCCACGTCACGTTGCGCTGGACCGATGGCGGCACCCCCAGTGAGTTGAATTACACCTATACCGCGGCGACAGCCGGCGGTGGCGGTGGTGTACCGATGATACTTTCACCGCTTGAAGGAACTACATTGGCGGGGTCATCTGAGACTTTCACGTGGTCAGCCGAGGGAGCCGTTGTAACCCAATGGCGTCTGGAAATAGGCACGAGCCCGGGGGCCAGAGACCTGTACGGCAAGAGCTGGGGCTCGACCGTCACGTCTCAGCTGGTCACGATTCTGCCGACTGATGGCAGTATTGTTTACGTCAAGCTGAAGTGGAAAATTGATGGCGTTGTCGGCGAGGTCAACTATGTCTACACGGCGGCTATCCAGTAGGCCGAATGAGCGACATTAGAATCGTGGTAAGGGATGGGCGTTGACGCCCATCCCGCCCGAGTTCGTGATTGAAGACGGCCAGGACCGGACCACGAATAATCATAATTAGCACAGCGCCTTCATGGCCATTTCAACCGGTTAGAGAAGACGCTTTAATAGGGGAGCGACTCTTGAAACACGCGCAATCTGCAAGCAATCAACCAGCCGATAAACCGACCCGTATGGGCTTACGAATCGCCACACTTGTTATTGGTGCCCTCTCGTCGCTGACCGCGTACTCACAAGTCGATCTCCAGGAAATTTCCTCGCAGGCGGGTATAGCCGGCGATTCCTTCGATGCCAGAACCACGCACGCCCTGGGAATGATCTGGATCGACTACGACAAAGACGGGTGGCCCGATCTCTTCGCAGGAAATGGCTGGAATACGGATGGTGCCCATCTTTACCGAAATGAAGGTAACGGCACGTTTTCACGTCAGGACGGTCTGCTGCCCGCGCTTGTAAACGACGAGATGATGGGATCGGTTTTTGCCGATTACGATAACGACGGCGATTCGGATATCTACATTTTCACCGACAACTATACCGGGCCGGTCGGACCATCGGCTGGACCGGTTAATATCCTGTTGCAGAATCAATGGGTGGAAAACGGTAACACGGTCGTGCCTGGGCAACCTTTGTTCGTCGACGTGACCGTTGCCGCTGGTGTGGAAGATCTGCTCGACACCCCGCTCGCGGACGGCCCTGCCTATCGAAGCTCGACCGGTGGCTGGCTTGACTATGACCGCGACGGCAATGTCGATCTGTACGTCTGCCACTGGGATCGGCAAAAGCAAGGCGAGTACACCAACAACGACCGGCTTTACCGCAACCTCGGAAACGGAACATTCGTCGATGCGACAGATTCGAGTGGCATCATTCCCACCAATGACGGGCTTTATGCACGGTCCTGTCTGGGATTTATCGGTGCACATCTCGATTCCGATCTGTGGCCGGACCTCTATGTTGCCAATGTCGATGCTCCATTGCCGCACTTGCGCGATTATATTTTTCAGAACGACGGTAATGGCGGCTTTGTAGACCGGACACTGGATTCACCTGGAGTCGGTGACGATTCACACGCCGCCATGGGCATAACGATTGCCGACATTGACAAGAACGGCGGTTGGGATGTCTACATGTCCGATCTGTCAGGCGGCGTTACCCCCAGCGGCAACCCGTTTTATCTGCACACCGGCACCGACATCCTGTACAACGACAATTCCGCTGACGTGGCGGGCGTCCAGGATGAAGCCTCCTGGGGCGTGAATTTTCTCGATGTTGACCATGACGGCTACGAAGATTTGTACGTGGCCTCTATGGGTGTTAACCAGACCGATAACCTCTACATGAACGATCAGGGGGACGGCACGTTTACAAAGGTTCAAAACGGCGTTTCCGTGAAGATGCAAGCCCGCGGCAGCGCGTATGCTGACTTTGACCGCGATGGTGATTTGGATATCGCAGTCATCGGTATGGGCGGAGCATCTTTGAAGCTGAACCGGAACGATTCAGTCAATTCCGGACACTGGTCGCAAATCCAGTTAGTCAGTAACGACACTCAATCCGGTTTACAAAGCAATCGCGACGCAATTGGCACGTTGGTAAAAATTTCCGCTAACGGACAGAACTTCATGCGCCAGGTCATCGGTGGTGACAGCGGCCATGCGCAGAATAGTCTCGACCTCCATTTTGGTCTCGGCCCCGCAGCAATTATTGATCAACTGGAAGTGTACTGGCCGAGTGGGGCCACATTGGTACTGACCAATCAGCCCGTAGACACCTTCATGGCGATCAGCGAACTTGGTACGAGCGTAGCACTTACATCCCCGCTCCCTAACACTGACATCACGAATGCATCAACCACTTTCACCTGGATGGCAGATGGTGCGATTCCAGTCGATTCCTGGCAAATCACGGCGGGGTCTACGCCGGGAGCGATTAATTATTTCGATAGTGGCAGTCTTTCGGATTCCCAAACGTCCGCACTGGTGACCGGCTTGCCGACGAACGGCACGCAGGTCTTCATTCGGCTCCACTATCAACTAAGTGGAATGGCGCATCATATCGATTATCAATACGGAAGCTCAAACCAGGGACCGCAGACACCGTCTGTGACGTCCCCGGTTCCTGGATCGACGCTGGCGAGCGGCGATGTGACGTTCTCGTGGACCGGTAACGGGGCCATTGCGGACGATTGGCAATTGCTGGTGGGTACGAGTGTGGGCGGCAACAGCCTGTTCGACAGTGGTGTGCTTGCCTCCGCCACCACGTCTGCCGTGGTCAG
>JAJFKQ010000112.1 GCA_021773155.1 Woeseiaceae bacterium
AGTCTGCACATGCAGGTTGCCATCGGACAGGCTGGTCGCCGCTTTCATCTCGGTGAACGAGATAGGTTCGCCCGGCACAAGCGTGGCGAGGATGCCTAGGCGACAGGGGGCACTGATCATTTCGTCGAAGTGAAGATTCACAAGTTAGTTTACTTTGTTTTACGAAGTATCACGCCTGGAATGGCCCGGTGTCAAGCGCTATTCAGTGGCAGGAAGGAAAGTTACTTTGTTTTAGAAAGCTAAAGAAACGCCGAGGAACGAATAGACTTCATATTATGAAGCAACAGAGACATTCGTGATTTGCTCATCCTTAATCAGTCACCCAGACCACCAATCTGCGCGGCGTCTTGCCACGCGCCTAATCCTCTGCAACGGCGGTTTCGAGTCCCACAAGAATCATCTCATCGAACGTCGTTGCCCGTTCATCTGTTGTCAACGCGGCACCTGTTACTAGATCATCACTCACCGTACAAATTGCCAGCGCCTCGGCATTATTTTCCGCCGCGATGGGAAATATCCCGGCAGCCTCCATCTCCAGACCATAGATATTGTAATGCGCCATCGTCTCAAACATACCGGGATCTGGCGTATAGAAGAGATCGGCCGAGAAAATGTTGCCAACGTGATAGCACACCTCGGCAGCTTTCGCCGCCGCCACTGCCTTTTGCACCAGGTCGAAACTCGCCAATGCCGCGTAGTCGTAGCCTCCGAAGCGCATTCGATTACAGTTTGAGTCTGTGGACGCGCCCATCGCAATGATGACGTCACGTAACTTCACGTCAGGATGCGACGTGCCACAGCTTCCTACACGGATAACGCGCTTAACGCCGTATTCGGTAATCAGCTCCGTGCAGTAGATCGACACGGACGGTATGCCCATACCGTGCGACATCACGGAAATCGGCTGTCCCTTGTACTCGCCCGTAAACCCCCACATATTGCGCACGTCGGTCACGCGGCGAACATTGTCGAGATAGGTCTCGGAAATATATTGTGCCCGCAACGGATCGCCGGGCATCAGCACCGTTTCGGCGAAGTCGCCGGGCGCTGCATTCATATGTTTAGTAGCCATGCCTGTCTTTTACCATGATCCGCCGCGCCTTGCCGCTCATACCGTAGACAACTACCATCGCTGAACGTAAACCCAGGATTAGCGGAAATGCGAAGTACGGATATTGTTGTAGGAAGTCTTGTTCTCTTCATTATAGCCGCGTGCGAAGCCGCTGCGCCGCCGGATGGCATTGTGCCAGAAGCCGTAGGGCGTTTGGAAGACGCCAGCATCCGTGAAGCCAGTGGCCTTGCCCGCTCACACCGGCAGCCCGGAATCCTGTGGATCATCAATGACAACGGCGCGAAGGAGATCGTTCACGCTATTGACCACACTGGCGCTCGTCTCGGTGAATTTGATTTAAAGAAATCCCGCAACAAAGACTGGGAGGACCTCGCCTCGGTTAACCTTGATGGCAAGCCTTACCTGATGATCGCCGATATCGGTGACAACCTCGCAAAACGCAATCGCCGTACTCTGTATTTTGTCGAAGAGCCCGCCCCACGAAAGAAAGGCGAAGAAAAGCTCAGCTGGCAAGTTAGCTATGCGTATCCCGACGGTCCGCGTGATTCGGAGGCGGCCGCGATTGATATCGAAAATAGTCGGGCACTGATTCTTTCCAAACGGGACATCCCTCCGCGACTTTATGAAGTGCCCTTGCGGGCGGGTACGGATGAGGTGCTAACCGCCACGAGCCTGGGCACGATCAATAGCCTGTATCAGCCGACCCGTCGGGACGTTGCACTTGCACCGAAGATCAAGGACTGGTTTTGGCAACCTGTGGGAATGGATATTTCTGAGGACAACCTGGCGGCCGTAATACTGACTTATCGTGCCGTGTATTATTATCAAAGGCAGCCCGGGCAAGACTGGCTCGAAGCGCTCAATACTAAACCCGCCCGAATCAGCCTTGGAAATTTCAAGAACGCTGAATCGGTCGCATTTGGCGACAACAAACGATCAGTATTCGTGACCGGCGAGAACAAGCATTCACGCCTGTTGCGTATCGACCTCAATGAGCCCGAGGTCGAGTCGGTAACCGTGATGTCCTTCAATGTACAAAACCTGTTTGACAACATTGACGACCCCGGCAAGGACGACAAAGCCTACTTGCCACTTGCCGCGAAACAGACCGAGGCGCACATCGCGGCATGCAACGAAATTGAAGTCGACAGCTGGCGCGACGAATGCCTGAATCTCGATTGGAGTGATGCAGCCATCGATCACAAGCTCGACGTGCTTGCCGCAACAATTCGGCAGACCAACGGTGGTAGTGGTGCCGACATTATCGCGATGCAAGAGGTAGAAAATGCGTCGATTCTCGACCGCCTGCGAACGGAGAAACTCGCCGATCTCGGTTACCAGCCCGCGATTCTGGTGGAGGGAACCGACATACGCGGTATCGACGTCGCAATCTTGTCAAAGCTGCCGCTCGCCAACGAGCCTCAATTGCACCCGCTAGCGCTACCAGACTTTCCGGAGCGCGAAGGCGACACTCGCGGCGTGCTGCAGGCGACGTTTGTTTTGCCGGACGATTCACTGCTAACCGCGTTCAGTGTGCATTTTCCGGCGCCCTATCACCCGACCCAAATGCGTATAGCCGCTTACGAGCATCTGATCTCACTACTTGATGCGCTGCCAGATGACCATCACGCCTTTGCTGCCGGCGACTTCAATACGACGAGCGAGGAGGATGAGCGAGAGGGTTTGCTGGACACTTTCGCACGCCCGCACTGGACTCTGGCTCACGATGTCGGCTGCGACGACTGCGATGGCAGCTATTTCTATCACACCGACTCAAGGTGGTCGTTTCTCGATATGATCTTTTTCTCCCCGGCGCGTGGCGAAAAAACAACAGCGCAGATTCGCGGGGATTCGGTACGAATCGCCAACGGCTTCCCGCCCCAAGTGAGCGAAAATGGTACCCCTGAACGCTTTCGCAGCGAAAAAGGCACCGGGGTTTCAGACCATTGGCCCATGATAGCGACGATCGAACTAACAGAAAAACAATGACTTGTAACTGTTTCGTAACATAACTTCTCGATAACGGTTAAGCGCCGCACTGGCTACTTCACTCAAACGTGCGATTCCACGCCCAAGCCCTTATTGCGTAAGTATTTTCGCTGCGTTAGATTTGCTGGATTAACGCTTATAAACTGACCGTTGTCATGCAACTTTGGTGGTGCCGGACAGCAAAAATAATCAACGAACGAAATGTCTTTGTCACATTCGTGATTCAGACTTTCGCCTTTATCAGTAAACGGGGATTAATAATGAATAAACAATCTCGATTTTCAGGATCGATGCTGGCGGCTTTGACTGCCATCATGATGCTAGCCGTACCTGTTGCAGGAAACGCACAGGAAACGACGTCATCGATTCGCGGCAAAGTTCTGGACGACAGCGGTAATGTTGTCGCCGAAGCCTCCGTAATCGTACAAGATATGCGCAGCGGCGTGGATCGCGCGTACACGACCAACAGCTCAGGCGTTTTTCTGGCCACTCGCCTCTTGCCAGGCGGACCTTATCGCGTAACCGTCAACAATACGGACTCCACGCAGGTTCCCTCAATCAGCGTTGGCGATATTTACAACCTGACCGTGAATATGACCGGTGAAGTGATCGAAGAGATCGTTGCCATCGGACAGAGAGGCAGTTTGGTTGAGGTGGCAGCAGGGCCATCATCAACGTTCAGTTTCGAGGACCTCCAGAATTCGGTCGGTTTCTCCCGCGATATTGCTGATGTATATAGCGTCGATCCCCGTTTGAATATCGATGTCGATGAGGACGGCATTGGCATCAACTGCGGCGGCAAACACCCTCGCTTTAATGCCACCACCCTGGATGGCGTTAGTCAGGCAGACCGTTTCGGCTTGAACGAAAACGGCTATGCCACGGCTGTCGGCATGCCCTTCCCTTTCGATGCCGTCGAACAGGTTGCGATCGAGCTGGCGCCTTTTGACGTTACTTACGGCGGCTTCTCTGCCTGCATCATCAATGCCGTAACGAAATCGGGTACCAATGAATGGAAAGGCAAAGGCTTTTACGAGTTCTCGAATCAGGGCCTGCGTGGTGACACGGTTGCGGACGATCTGACGGATTACACGCGGCCCTCATACGACAAGACAACATTTGGTTTCGACATCGGTGGTCCGATCATCAAAGACAAGCTGTTTGTCTTTGCTGCTTACGAAGAATTTGAATTGCCGCGTTTTCTTGCCAAAGGCTATGCAGGATCCGGCAATGGCGAAGAACGTGACTGGTTAAGCCAGGCCGATTACGACCGTATCGTGAACATCGCACAAAGCGTTTATAACTACGATACCGGTGGCCAGCCAGGTGACGGAATCCAGGAAGGTGAGAAATACATGGTTCGCCTCGACTGGAATATCAATGACAGTCACAACGCGGCCTTTATTTACAACTACTTCGATGGTTTCCAGGATCGTGATTCGGACGGCGACGACGACGAATTCGAATTCGCCAACCACTACTACACGAAGGGCGCTGAATCTGAAACGTTCACACTGAAGCTTTCTTCACAATGGAATGACGCTTTCTCGACAGAAGTCTTCCTGAGCACCAGTGAAATGAACGACTCACAGGTGACCGTTGGCCCGAAAGATTTTGCCGATATGCAAATCAGTGTCGGCGGACGCGACGGTACCGTTTACCTTGGCGCAGATGATTCGCGTCAGGCAAACAAGCTCGGAACCTCGGTCGACTACCTGAAACTATCTGCCAATTACCTGGCCGGTGATCACGTCATCACGGCAGGCTACGACAGAGAGGATCTCGAAATCTTCAATATCTTCGTACAGCATTCAGCCGGTGGCGAGTACGATTATTTTGATGATTCAACGGGTAACGATCCAGCTTGCGCGGCACTGACCGCTCAGGAGCGATTTGATGACATCCTCGGACTCGGTTGCGAAATGTCTGGAATAGACAGGTTCGAACTGGGTCGCCCAAGCCGGATTTACTACGGCAGTGGTGGCGGAACCAACGTCGCGACGGATGCTGCGGCGAATTTCAGCAATGTGCTGAACAGCCTGTACATTCAGGATGAGATTTTCGTCGATGATATGAATTTGACAATCGTTGCGGGCGTTCGTTACGAATGGTTCGAAAGCAGCGATGCGCCGAAATTCAACCAGACCTTTGCGGACGCCAACGGCGGCCTGAGGAACGATGCCAACATCGATGGTGTCGATCTCCTTATGCCTCGCCTGGGCTTCACCTGGGGTGTACGTGATGACCTGACCCTGCGTGGCGGTATCGGGCTGTACTCAGGCGGTAATCCGAACGTCTGGATCTCGAACGCCTGGAGCAATGACGGACTGAGCAACGCACAGTTCCGCATGAACAACTTTGGCGGAAGCGCTAGCGTTCTTGCGGGCAGTGTTGGTGCAGTACCGTTGTCTGATGCAGGACTTCCCGGCTTTGACGTGCCACAGTCGCTGGTCGACTCGGTGCTTGCGGTTTCAGCAGCAGATGCTAACGATTCGTTCCTTGCCTTGATCGATCCTGATTACGAGCAGCCCAGCGAGTGGAAGTTCGCTCTGGGTGGCACCTGGGATATGCCATGGGCAGACTTGACGTTGGACTTCGATTACCTGCACACGAAAGGCAACGATCCGGCGTTCTATGTTGATCTATCGCAAACCATCGTTGGTATGACCACAGCCGGTACGCCAATCTACGACTTCACCAATGGCAATGATAACCATATGCTGACCAACGGGTCAGGTTCGCCGACATCCGACATGGTGTCGTTTGTACTTGCGAAGGAATTTGATTTCGGCCTGTCAGCACAGCTTGGTTACGCCTGGACTCAGGGCGAGGATATTGCTCCGATGACATCGTCAACCGCGTTTTCGAACTTCGATAACGTCGCTTTGCTGGATATCAACAATCCGGGTGTTGCCAACTCGAACTGGGTCGTACCGCAGCGCCTGACCCTGAACCTCTTCTATGCGCACACGTTCTTTGGCGACAGCGAGACACGCATCTCGTTGCAGGGCTTCGCCCACGAGGGTCAGCCTCAGAGCTATGTCATGAATGGCGGCGATCTTGAAGGCGATGGTTTCTTCGGACGTCACCTGCTGTATGTTCCAACGGGTCCGACTGATCCGAATGTCGTATTCGATTGGGATGATCCTGCAATGGACGCAGAGTTCTGGTCATGGGTAGCCGCAGAAGGCCTGGCACCTGGCTTCACGAAGCGCAACGACATCAACACGTCGTGGAGCACAATTTGGCACATGAGCATTCGTCAGGACATCCCGCTGGGCGAATTGATGCGCGGCACTCTTTACTTTAAGGTTAAGAACCTGGGTAATCTCCTCAACGACGATTGGGGTAAAACTACCGATGCTCAGTTCTTCTCACCGGAAGTTATTGACGCTGATGTTAATGGTGCAGGACAGTTTGTCTTCACCGAGTTCAGTGATCGTTCACTGGAGCGCACCTACATTGGCCCAAGTCTTTGGGAGATTCGTTTAGGTATTGACATCAACTTCGGTCAATAAGAAAACGTAGCTACTTAGCTGGACAAGAAGGGCGGCCCTTTGCTTACAAGGGGCCGCCCTTTTTTTTACTGCAGGAAGCCAAAGGGCTCTGACCCCTTTTTAGTCGAAGCAGGGTTCCTTGCTATCACGCAGCTCGTGATAGCGCCGATTGTTATCGTCGATTGGCTCGCCGATCTTTTCTCCGCGTGACTGGGCGTCCAAAATGGCATCAAGCACCAGATAAACCAGCTCCGATGCCGGACGAGATGCTGGTCGATCTTTCGGAATCTGGTAGCCATCACCACCGCCAAACAGAAAGTCCGGTACAACCAGGCTGTACTCTTTATCCTCTACAATCTCCGTCCAGACATCCCCACGTGGAACCTGCAAGCTAACGATCCTGTCTCCTTCATTTCGACTACGATCAACGCAGACTCGAAACCCTGATACCTGTGGGAAGTGTCCCTTGCTGGGCCCGAAGCCGCGGTATCCAGCCTCCATGATCTGCCGAAACTCCTTGCCGCTGACGGTTGTATAACGAAGAAACGAGCTAAAACCGAACGTCCGTCCTATGTCCTCAAAACGAATATCGTCCTGAACAAAGTCGTCGATTCGCAAGGTACCACCGTTGATAAAGGCAAGATCTGCCGCCGGCTTGCCAAAAGCACCACGCATTTGATCGGCAATAAAAGTCGCCCAGTTACTTTCTTCATTTCGGACCGTGACTTCGCGGGCATCAAGCGGCAACGCGGCCACTCCAATCGTTGCCTCGAGAAACGGATACGTCTCGAGCAATCGATCACGCCACTTTGTGGCCAGGAC
>JAJFKQ010000113.1 GCA_021773155.1 Woeseiaceae bacterium
GGAGGTCTTAGCAACAATCCTCTGGCGCCTGTACGTATTTTTTGGGGTCCGCTGAAGTACACCGTGTCCCTCAGCGAGCCGCGCATTATACGGGCGATTCGATTTCCGTCAACACCTTTTTGAAGTTTTTTTTGCATTCGCCAAAAACCCCTACTGGCGGGGCCTCACGGATCGCTCGCGGCAGTCGGAAAGGGCCACTTTTTCCCGGGAAATACGCTGTTTTCGTGGATTTAGCTCTACTTGGGCTCGGTCCCATTACAATCATCCATCCACTCGTATTCCGAGGGCCGGGAGGAGCTTCCTGGTGGAAATCCGCAGATTCTCAGTTGCGGCTGGCGCGCCAGTCTCTGAACTCCTGACTATCCACCAGCTTCGTAAACGCCCGGAACTTGTCGCGCCTGAGTTTTGCCGCGTCAAGTCGATGGCCAAATTCGTCTTCCAGGTAGGTCAGCGCTTCAAGCGCCCCCTGATAGTCCTTGGCGGCGGTTCTGGCCCGAAGCAGCGACCACCAGCCGAGTTCCACACTCGGCTCGTTGGTCGTTGCTTTGACCGCAAACTTCTCTGCCTCTTCGGGCTTGCCTGTGGCTAGAGCAAGCGCGGATAACTTCGCGGGAAGAGCACCTTCATTCACCGCAAAGTGCTGTTCGAATCTTTGCATGGATGCATACGCATGTTCGTAGTCTTCCACTATCAGGTAAAAGTCCGACAGCAGGAGCGCCATGTCCGGATCCTCTGCAAAAACGTCCACGAATATAGTAAAAGCCTGCGCAAGTCGATCCATGTCCTTTAAGCCATGCGCAAAATTTACGGCGTTTTTCACGATCCAGGGCTCTCGCTTCAGCTGCTCGTCAAATTCGTCGTAGATTTCGAAAAACCGCGGAGCCTGGCGGTCGCGAATCGCTTTGCGTATCTCGGTCGCCCGGAACAACTGTAAGTCTGTAGGAGAATTGATCGACAACAACTTGCGGGTTGTCTCTTTGGTCGGCTTGGCGGTGAGGAGCTCCTCGCCCATGAAGGCCGTGAACGTCAGGCCTTTGTTGGAATCGAACCAGTCGATAATTTTTAGACGACCGCGCCTGTCCTGGCGTAGCTCGAACCTGTGAAATTGATAGGCATGCTGTGGATGACGGAACCGAACACAAGCCTGACCCTTGCCATTTTCAAACTCAAACTGGATAAGCTCACCTTTTACTCCAGACCCTTGCGGCGGCAAGACATTCAATACGCCCCTTTCGATGACATTCCAGAAATCGCCGCGAAACATCTCCTCAACATCTGGTTGAACCGACTGGTGACTCAGAATGCGATTGGTGAGGTCTGTCTGGTCAAGGTAATCCTGGATCATCTCAAAGGACAGTTGGTCCACGCCCTGGAGAAATTCCTGGAACTGCCCAAAGGCCTTCGTATCGTCCTCAGCTGCGAACAGAGGCGTCGCCAGGACGGAAAGCACGACGACCGTCACAATCTGCTTTGCAATTTTCATATCTGCACCTCTCGCCAGATCATACTTCAGCCGAGTCCGCGCGATTATCAAGACACGAACTTCGTCAGGTCAGGCTGACTCGGGCAAACTTGCGCTTGCCGACCTGATATATGTGAGTTGTACCTGCGTCCAGCTGCAGTGACCGATCTTCAACTCGCTGGCCGTCAATCCTGACTGCCCCCTGCTTGATCATCCTGAAAGCATCGGAGGTACTGCTTACCAGGCCCGCATCCTTTAGAAGATGTGCGATACCCAGTTTTCCGGCCTGGCTTTCCAGAGTAACTTCGAGAATTTCTTCCGGCAGGGCACCTTGCTGGAACCGCGATACAAATTCCTGTTTGGCCCCTGCCGCTTTTGCCTCACTATGGAATCTGGCAACAATTTCCTGCCCAAGTTCAAATTTTGCGTCGCGTGGGTTCATGCCGCCGGCCACCGACTTCTTCAGGGCGTTGATATCATTGAGCGAGCGGAAGCTCAGAACTTCGAAATACCGCCACATCAGGTCATCCGAGATCGACATGATCTTGCCGAACATCTCGCCTGGCTGATCGGTTATACCAACGTAGTTTCCCAGTGACTTTGACATCTTCTGAACGCCGTCGAGGCCTTCGAGCAATGGAGTTGTTAACACTATTTGCGGCTTCTGACCGAAGTCCTGCTGTAACTGTCGACCGACCAGCAAATTGAATTTCTGGTCGGTACCACCGAGCTCTACATCCGCTTTCAGGGCGACAGAGTCATACCCCTGTACCAATGGGTAGAGCAACTCGTGTATGGAAATTGGCTCACCACCCTTATAACGCTTGCTGAAGTCGTCACGTTCGAGCATGCGTGCAACCGTATGGTGAGCAGCGAGCTTTATCAGACCCGCGGCATCCATCTTTCCCATCCAGTTCGAATTGAACTCAACGCGGGTCTTGTCTTCGTCCAGGATCCTGAATATCTGTTTTTCGTAGGTTTCCGCGTTCGACTTGATCTCCTCCGGTGACAATGCCGGACGAGTCGCGTTCTTGCCCGAAGGGTCGCCGATCATGCCGGTGAAATCACCAATGAGAAAAACGACTTCATGCCCGAATTGCTGGAACTGCCGCATTTTGTTTATCAGAACCGTGTGACCGATGTGCAAATCCGGTGCGGTGGGATCAAAGCCCGCTTTAACGATCAGGGTCCGCCCTTCCTTGAGCTTTGCCTCAAGCCCGCCTTCGGGCAGTACCTCTTCGGTACCCCGGGTTAGCTCAGCGATTTGTTCCTTGATGCCTGTCATGCCTTAAGTGCTCGATATTTACGTGATTCGCGGGGCGAAACTGTAGCATTCTCATGCTGGTTAACACCATGAGTTATAACACCTTTTCTTTGACCTCAAAAAAGGCGCACGGTAGAGTAGCGACTTCCGCCAACCGAGGGGCGCAGACTTGCATCGTCCGGTCAGTCCATTACTACACGATTACAAGCAGTCTGCATCAGACCAGCCCAAGAAATCCAAGGCCCTTCAGTGGTTTGCGGTAGGTCTTGGTATACCTCTAATCGCTGTCGCGCTGGTCAGCACACTCGGTAAGACAACACCGCAAGTGCCCCAGACCAGCGCGCCTGTCATGATGGCGGCCGCAGACGAGCCGCCTGTCGTACCCGATGTTGATCAAGACGCTCTGCGTGAAGAGGCAACCGCCCTGATGGCGATGGCAGGACCCGTTCCCCAGTTCGACGAACTCGTGCTCAACGTCTCCTCCGGCGACACCATGGAAAAGCTGTTTCGAAATAACAATCTCAATCTGGGCCACCTCATGTCGATCACTGGGCTCGATGAGGCAAAACAACGCTTCCGCAGAATCAAGCCGGGTGACGTATTTGAGGTCACCCATATCGACGGCGAAGTTATGCGCCTGTATTCGGAGCTTAGTTTGACCAGCGCATTACAGATCAACAGACAGGAGTCGGGGTTTTCGGCCAAAATCGTCGAGCGACCCATCGAGATTCGCAAACGGATGGCTCACGG
Source organism: Woeseiaceae bacterium (assembly GCA_021773155.1). Lineage (GTDB taxonomy): Bacteria > Pseudomonadota > Gammaproteobacteria > Steroidobacterales > Woeseiaceae > UBA1847. The sequence continues at coordinate 3,477 of JAJFKQ010000113.1, forward strand.
CACCATCAATACCTCTTTATTTGAAAGCGCTGCGACCGCGGGACTTTCCGATAAAGTGATTATGAATATCGCCGGCATATTCGCGTGGGACGTCGATTTTGTTCTCGACATCCGGCAGGGCGACAACTACTACGTGCAGTTTGAAGAGATTTGGCAGGAAGGCAAGTACGTCGCGGACGGCGAAATTATCGCCGCCGAGTTCAACAACAACGGGCGGACGATTCAGGCTATTCGCTTTGTCGATGACAATGAACGCAGTGAGTACTTCACACCGACAGGTGACAGTGTTCGGAAAGCGTTCATTCGGGCCCCTGTCGATTTCACCCGAATCAGCTCAAACTTCAACCCGAATCGAAAGCACCCCATTCTGAACAGGATTCGCGCACATCGCGGCGTAGATTACGCGGCGCCGCGCGGTACGCCAATCAAGGCATCCGGCGACGGCAAAATAATATTTCGCGGCACCAAGTCCGGTTACGGCAAGACGGTCATTTTGCAGCATGGTGGCAACATCACGACGCTTTACGCACACATGTCCAGCTACATGTCAAAAGCTCGCGTCGGCACGCGCGTCAGACAAAGCCAGACCATCGGTTTCGTCGGCAGTACCGGATTAGCCACAGCGAACCATTTGCACTACGAGTATCGCTTGAACGGCGTGCACCGTAACCCGCGAACTGTTGCCCTGCCGGATGCGGAACCCATTGATGAGCAGTACCGTGAGAAGTTTATGGCCACGGCCGAGCCAATCCTGAAAGAACTTGAGCAATTCAAGAGTACGCAGACACCTTCCGTCGCGTACAACCGCCAGTAGCTCCAATGTTGGATTACTACGTCGGCCTGATGTCCGGCACCAGCATGGACGGTATCGATGCTGCCCTCGTAAGCTTTGGTGACTCGAGCGTTGATATTCATGCCACGCACTCGGAGCCCTACCCGAAAGACCTGAAAGACGCATTATTCACCGCGATACGCGAACCACTGGACGTTGTACTGGATCCATCGGGTGAACTGGACCGGAAGGTGGGCGAGTGTTTTCGGGATGCGGCCCTTGCCGTCATTGAGAAGAGCGGTGTTAACCGCCGGAAAATCGTTGCAATAGGCAGCCACGGACAAACACTGCGCCACCAACCGAATGCCGTTGTGCCCTGTTCATTACAGATCGGCAATGCGAAGGTCATCGCCGCGGGAACCGGTACAACGACCGTTGCGAACTTTCGCGAGGCGGATATCGCAGCAGGTGGCCAGGGCGCCCCGCTGGTACCGCCCTTTCACCAGTGGCTATTAGGCTCCGAGGACAGTGATCGAGTCATAGTGAACATTGGGGGTATCGCAAATATCACGGTGCTACCGGCCGGTGGGTCGGACGTTATCGGTTTCGATACAGGACCGGGCAACGGTTTGATGGATGCGTGGGTTTCCCGGCATCTGGGTCAGTCGTTTGATCGTGCCGGTGAATGGGCCGCCAGCGGGGCAATTATCGGCTCGCTGCTGGATAAGTTTTGCAGTGATCCGTATTTCGAACTTCGCCCACCCAAGAGCACGGGTTTTGAATATTTCAATCCGAAGTGGCTGCAACGATTCGAAGTCGATCACTTCGATCCCGCTGATGTGCAGGCAACATTGTGCGAGCTATCGGCAGTGACAATCGCTACGGCTATAAATGAGCACACGGAAAATGCGCGGGAAGTATTCGTCTGTGGCGGTGGCGTGCACAACGTCGAGCTCATGCGTCGTTTGAATCACCATCTTTCTGCTGCTGCCGCTACTAGTACTATGTCCGCGGGTCTGGATCCGGACTGGGTCGAAGCCGCAGCGTTTGCGTGGTTGGCGATGTGCACAATGAACGGTCAGACCGGAAATCTTCCCAGTGTGACGGGTGCAACGCACAAAGTGGTGTTGGGCGAGATACACTCCCCCTGACCATGAAAGACCTCTACATCAATCGCGAACTCAGTCTGCTTGAGTTCAACAAACGAGTGCTCGCGCAGGGCCAGGATGCGGACGTACCATTGCTCGAACGTTTACGCTTCCTGTGCATCAGCTGCACAAATCTCGATGAGTTTTTTGAGATTCGAGTCGCCGGACTTAAACAACGCATGGAGATCGGCGCACCCGCGCAGGGGCCCGAGAAAAGGCCGTCTCAGGAGGTTTTCGACGAACTTCGTGTTGGCCTGTCGCAGTTGGTGCAGCAACAGTATCAATTGCTCAATGACGAACTCTTCCCACAACTGGCCGATGCCGGCGTTCGATTCTTGCACAGCGACGACTGGACGGAAGAACAACACGAATGGTTGACAGAGTATTTTGATAAGCAGGTCGTACCAGTACTTACACCGTTGACATTCGACCCGTCTCGGCCATTCCCCAAAATTCTTAACAAGAGCCTGAATTTCATCGTGCGACTGCACGGCAAGGATGCATTTGGCCGGCGTCGACATCGTGGCATGGTTCAGGCACCGCGGTCGTTACCAAGAATCATTCAGCTTCCGGATAGCATCAGCAGACCGGGTGAACACACTTTCGTCTTCCTGTCTTCAATCATTCGGGTACATGTCGAAAGCCTGTTTCCTGGGCTGGATGTTGATGGTTGTTATCAGTTTCGTGTAACGCGAAACAGCAATCTGTACGTTGACGATGAGGAAGTCAGTGATCTGGTTCGTGCTCTGGAAGGACAACTTGAAGCCAGTCGTTACGGCGCCGCAGTTCGCATCGAAATTGGCCATGAATGCCCAGACGACTTGCGTGAATTTCTGCTGGATCACTTTGAACTGACGGATGACGACACCTATATGGTCGATGGTCCTGTAAACCTCAACCGCCTGGCGACCGTATGCGATCTGGGTGACCGGCCGGAATTGCTTTATGCGCCCTTCATTCAGGGCTTACCAGAAGAACTTCTAAGCGACGAGAATATTTTTTCCATACTGGATGAGAAGAACGTACTTTTGCATCACCCGTACCAGTCCTTCGCACCCGTCATCGATTTCATCGGGGCGGCGGCGGCAGATCCCGACGTTCTTGCAATCAAGCAAACCCTCTATCGCACCGGAGCCGGGTCGCCAATTGTCGGTCATCTGGTTACTGCGGCACGTTCCGGAAAAGAAGTCACCGTCGTTATTGAGCTTATGGCGAGGTTCGATGAGGCAGCGAATATTTCACTGGCCAATCGTTTGCAGGAAGCAGGCGCTCACGTTGTCTACGGACTGGTCGGCTTCAAGACGCATGCCAAGATGACTCTGGTTGTACGACGTAACGCGGGAAAGCTTGTACGTTATATGCACCTTGGTACCGGCAACTACCACCATGCGACGACGTCTGTTTACACCGACTATGGTTATCTCAGCAGCAGCCAGCGTCTTGGCGAGGACGTACACAAGTTGTTTCTGCAGTTGACCAGCCTGACGCGGGCAGACGGAATGACGCGAATGCTCGCCTCACCTTTTAGTCTTTTCGATGCCCTGATGGATAAGATTCACCGCGAGACAAACAATGCTAAAGATGGCAAACCTGCGCGCATCATCGCGAAGGTCAACTCCTTGAATGAACCGCAATTGATTGATGCCTTGTATGAAGCTTCCCGGGCCGGCGTTCAGATTGATTTGATTCTGCGTGGTATTTGCTCGTTGCGACCTGGCGTCAAAGGGTTGTCTGAGAACATCCACGTGCGGTCGATTGTCGGGCGCTTCCTGGAACATTCGCGCGTTTATTATTTTCTGAACGATGGTGATGAAGAGTTTTATTGTTCGAGCGCCGATCTAATGTACCGCAATATGTTCCGGCGCAACGAGTCGTGCTTTGAGATCCGCCAGAAAGCGATGAAAGATCAAATTCGCCACGATCTGGAACTGTTTCTTGCCGACAACTGTCAGGCCTGGGTTCTGAAAGGTGATGGCAGTTACAAGCGCCTGTCACCCGGCAAGAACCCGCAGGTTTCCGCCCAAGAGGTCTTTCTGGAAACTCTGGCTTCACCGAAACTCGTTCAAAACTGAGTCGCATCCGTGCGGACGCATTGCAGGAATCCTATATAGCTATTTCAGCACGAGACTGTATCCGACCTGCTCCAGAAACCCCTGTTCTCTTTCCAGATCTGCAATTGTTAACGGATTGTCCGTTAACCAATCTGCGTCAAATCCCAGCGACAAACTATCTTCGCCAACGCTAATAGTCACTTCAGGTAATTCCGTAGCGTTCCGACTTCGATTGAGTAGAACAGCCAATCGCAAAAGCATCAACAAACGAAGCCCCGGCTTTCGCCACGATTTCGGCAACGCCGTCAGTTGAGACGCGTCAATGCGATGCCTCTGGCCACCAATCAGGGTCGCGAGAAAGCGTTGTTCTGCCTGTGGGAAACCCGGCATATCCGCATGCTCGGCGATGTAAGCGCCGTGCCTCTGATAACCATCGTGCGATATATCGAGTCCGATCTCATGGAGTCGACTCGCCCAGTCGAGCATATTGACAGGCAGCTCACGGCTTAAGGCCCAGGTTTCGGCGCATTGCGCGTACAATTTACGGGCTGTCTCCGAAACACGATCAGCTTGTTCACTGTCAATCTGGTATCGCGATGCCATCGCCGAGACGGTTCGTTCGCGCGCATCTTCATGCTGCAAGCGACCAAGCAGGTCGTACAAAAGCCCCTCGCGAAGAGCACCGTCCGAGACCTTCATTTCCTTGATCCGCAAGGTTTTCAGTAGCTCGGCAAGAATAGATAATCCGCCAGGCCAGACCTGGGCGCGACGCTCGGACAACCCCTTCAATGACAACTCATCGATTGAATCGAATTCCAATACCTTATTGATCAGGGACTCGATCGTCTGCAACGTGATGCCGTTATCAACCAGCCCCAATTCCCGAGCAACGGCTTCCGTTGCCCGTATTGTTCCCGAGGTGCCGATCGCCTGAATATCGGAGGCGCCACGAAAAAACGCCTTCACCGGACGCAGTTCAAGACGCGCGGCCATGCGTGCCCTCTTAAACCCTGCTTTCGTGATTTTGCCGCCGGGGAAAAACCGCTCGGTCATAGAAACGCAGCCCATATGCAAACTTTCAAGCGCGCGAGGATCAGACGCGTGTCCAAGTATGATCTCGGTGCTGCCACCGCCGATGTCCGTAACGAGCCGCATACCATCTGTCGGCGGCAAGCTGTGCGTGACTCCCTTGTAAACCAGCCGCGCCTCCTCGATGCCGGATATAACCTCGATCGGATGGCCGAGGAGTGCTTCGGCTTCCGACATGAAAGATGAGTCTTCGCGCGCGCGCCGGATAGTGCTGGTGCCAGCCGCACGCACGCTGCCGGCGTGCATGTCTCTCAACCGCTCACCAAAACGCGAAAGGCATTCCAGCGCTCGTTGTTGCGCATCGATGAACAATTCGCCCTTTGAGGAGAGCCCTTCCGCGAGTCTGACCGTCTCCCGAATACGATCAATGATCGCAAGCTGACCATGGCGCAGCTCGCCGACAATCATATGAAAGCTGTTTGAGCCGAGGTCTACGGCGGCAATTATTTCTGGCTGGCTGGTCTCAGACTGTGAAGGAGGATCCGCAGCCACAGGTGGTTTGTGCATTCGGGTTCCGAATTATGAACTGCGCTCCCTGCAGGTCTTCCTTGTAATCGATCTCGGCGCCCATCAGATACTGCACGCTCATCGGATCGATCAGCAACATCACACCCTGGTTCTCAACCTGACTGTCTCCATCTTCGATACTTTCATCAAAGGTGAAGCCATATTGAAAACCCGAGCAACCGCCGCCCGAGATAAACACCCGCAACTTCAGATTCGGGTTGTCCTCTTCGGTAATTAATTCGCCAACCTTGTGTGCCGCGGCATCGGTAAAAATGACGCTGGGAGGTGGCGGTGCATGTGTTGTTACTGTGTCCATAGTCTCTATCTATTACTCATTCTAGTCGCCGGATGCAACGGTTATTTCATCAATTCGGGTGGTCTGCTCCAGGAGCGGCACCTGACCTTCAGGCTGGTGAACCAGTTTGCCGTTGATCTCGGCACCTTCCGCCATCTGGATCAGATTGTAGTACACATTGCCTATGACGCGCGCGGTAGCGCCAAGTTCGACCCGCTGGCTGGCAAACACATCGCCTTTCACAATGCCGTTTAGCACCACGTAGGGTACTGTAACACCGCCGTCAACATTGCCTATGTCACTGATGCTCAACGCTGAATTCGTATCCGGGTCCGCCGTTACACTTCCCTTGACAGCACCGTCGATATGGCAGCCACCCTGAAAATGCAGGTCACCATGCAGCTTACTGTTTGAGCCAACAAGTGTTTCCACGACTGTATGACCGCGCTGTTTCTTGCTAAACATCTGGTTCTCCATCTTGCCGCTCTGCGGCTCAAAAATGCTAGCCTTGGCTGTTCGCCCAGGCAAAACTCTCTTCAATACTGGATATCGACCGCGTCCTGGATCGTACCTCGACCGTTATGCGCTCTGGCGTAAAGCCGTCTGGCAAGACCAGCTGCCGGTCAAAATCCTGAAAATAGCGAAATGAATAGGCCCAGGCCTTGTCCGCCTCCTCCGGAGCGAGCTGCGCGAACGCATAAGTTGTCTCAACACCGTTCTGATCGCCAACAATATTCAGATTGACGTCACCCGAAACTTTGCGATCGTGTTTCATCGCCTGCACCAGCACGAGCCTGACGTTGAACTCGCGTTCGGCCTTGCCCCGCGTGAATTTCAGGTCCTGTACACGTAGTCCTGAATTACCGTCGGAAGGAGAAACGATGCCACGGTAAAATGCGATTGCATCGCGTTGTTCCTGAATCTTGCCCTGCAACTCGATCAAATTTGCCTCGACTTCCCTGTACGACTCACGGTCGACTTCGATGTTTGTCTCAAGAAGTGCAACTTCTTGTTTTAATACAATAACTTCATCGTCGAGTTGCGCAATGTGATCTTCGTATGCCTGGCTAATGTTGCCAGCTTCGATGATGTCGTAGCCTGCGTTGATTCGACCGAACTCGAAAATCAGATAGCCGCTGACAATAATCAGCACAGCGACCACGGCTCGAACGATCATGTTCTGCCCGTACTGTGTTGCTGATAAGGAGACTTAGTTGCCACTTCGAAGCTGCGTCCGGTTGCCCACAAAAGACGTTATGCTACGCGGGTACCCCATTGAACAGAAGTGCGCCAGGTCACGGATTACGAAGAAACCGCGTTAGTCGATTGCCGATTTTGCGCAGCGATATCTTTATCAAAGACGGCACGCCACCGCTTCGGCCACCAACGCGGTCGCTCTGGCAGGCCACCGGGGTGTACAGCGGGGCCGAGTTCGTGCAGTGCCCGGGCGTACACGCGGCGTTTGAAATAAATCACTTCATTGACGGGGCGCCAGAAGTCGACCCAGCGAATACGGTCAAATTCGGGCCTGTCACATCGGTCAAAACGCACGGCATCAACATCCGATGTCAGACGCAGCATGAACCAGCGTTGCTTCTGACCTACACAGAGGGGTTTGCTGTGTCGCCGGATGAATTTGTCCGGCAACTTGTAGCGCAACCAGTCACTGGTGACATCCAGCACTTCGACGTCAGCCTCGACGAGACCAACCTCTTCGTGCAGTTCACGAAACATTGCTTCGACGGGTTCTTCGCCTTGCTCCATCCCTCCTTGCGGAAACTGCCAGCCTCTGGCTCCTACCCGACCACCAAGCATGAGCTTGTTATCGGAGTTCGCAAGGATGATGCCGACATTAGCGCGAAACCCTTCGGCGTCTATCCAATCGTTGCCCATAGCAACCGTACTAAAACTCTAACTGCCGATTACTTTACACTATCCGTCGCTAACCGCATCAGGAGATTTTTTTGTCGGGGGATTGTCCATGAACACCGCACGCAACGGAGCCCTGTTCGCAGGTCTGCTGCTGCTTGCGACCGCGGCATTCATTGCTGCATTGGCGACCGGCAGCGCCGAGGTAGGTTTTGTTGAATCAATTAACGCATTGCGCGGCGCCGGTCCGGAGCACTTCCAGTCGCTGGTCGTCGAATTGCGATTGCCCCGGGCACTCACGGCTTTTGCTGTTGGCGGCTTGCTGGCGGTCGCCGGCGTATTAATGCAAGTGCTGCTTCGCAATCCTCTGGCAGATCCCTACATACTTGGCAGTTCCGGCGGCGCCGCTGTTGCCGCGCTGCTGGCGATGATGCTGGGCATGGGCAGTTTGATAATCGATCTCGCTGCATTTGGCGGTGCCATGGCGGCGACCTTGCTGGTATTCGCAATCGCCCACGGCACTGGTAGTTGGACCCCTGCTCGATTGCTACTGACAGGCGTCGTACTCGCCGCCGGATTTAGTGCCGCAACGACCTTGTTACTCGCTCTATCGCCGGATCAGAACCTGCGTGGCATGTTGTTCTGGCTCATGGGTGACCTAAGTTTTGCTTTCAACCCGGCTCGCTGCCTGTGGCTGCTCGCCATCCTTCTAATCGGCGGCACTGCCGCGGCGAGGCACCTGAATGTCCTGTCTCGCGGTGAACTTCAGGCAGCGATCGTCGGCCTGCCTGTCAAAGGGTTTCGTTATTTGATCTTCTCGGCCGCGGCGCTCGCAACGGCCCTTTCCGTAACGACCGTCGGCGTTATTGGATTCATTGGGCTCGTCGTACCGCATCTCATTCGGATCGTCGCCGGGAGCGACCATCGCATCGTCCTGCCGGCCTCAGCCCTTGCGGGCGGCACGTTACTGGTTATCGCCGACACGCTCGCAAGAACTCTAATGGCACCTCGGCAGCTTCCGGTCGGCGCATTGACCGCCGCGATCGGCGTGCCGTTATTCCTGGTTTTGATGAGTCGTAGCCGGCAAAACCGCTACCAATAGCAACATCTATTGGTAGCCCGCACGCACGGCAAGCAACCTGGCTTCCTCATCGCGCCAGCCGGCAATACCAACATTCTTACGGCTCGACCAAGGCAGGTCTTTTATAGCCATCTCCTTGAGCATCCAGTTGACCAGAACATGCGCTGATTCCGGATATTGGGCATGCCGTGCGACGCCGATACCGTCAATATCGACGTAATACCGCCGGTCTCCTGTCATTTCCTCATTCCGGGTTTCAGGCGACATCGAAAACATACCGTAGTTGCAGGACCCGGACTCAATCGCAACCTGAAGCTCCGCCTCAGTCGAGAAAGGCGAAAATGCAAGATTTCGTACCCAACCTCGAACAATTCTCTCCGCTGGCCTTACACCCAGATCCTCGATCAACATGGCTATCAGCGAGCGATTCACCGCCAATGCCGACGACGACAGGCATACCTGGCCATGCAACTTCGGGTCGGCAAGATCTGCATAATTACTGGGGCCGGCATCAGTCAGGCCCGGTGCAGCGGCAATCGCCACATAACGAACCTGCAGTGCGGCCCATTGCCCATCCGGATCTCTGAGGTATTCGGGAATGCTGGACAAATACTCGCTTTGAATAGGGCGCAGAGCTCCTTCGTCTGCCGCCCGCCAGATATCAGCAGCGTTATTTGTCAGCAAGACGTCTGCTCGCGGCGAATCGGTATTGGCGATAACGGCATCAGTGTTGGTGCTACTGTCACCGTATTTCACCGTTACGGAAATACCGGTTTCTTCGATAAACTCGGCGAGCCAGGCCAGCAAGAATGTATCGTCTTCACCGCTCGCGTAAACCACTACCGGTGGACCCGGCACTTTTGATTCGCAGCCGACCAGAATCAAGACTGCGAGAACAGCCAGAAATGCAGCTCGCATTATGCCGCCGCTACGATGACCCGATCCCGGCCCGCCGATTTGGCGGCATACAAAGCAACGTCGGCGCGAGCGACAAGAGAATCACCGATCGTCTTCAGGTCTTGGTCGTCCGGGCCAGGATGAACTTCCGATATGCCAATAGATACGGTCACTGTCACCGTATCTCCGCAGGGCAGGTCGAACCGTGTTGCCGATATGGCTTTGCGAACGCGCTCGGCCAGGAGTTTCGCTGATGCGACTTCGGTATCGGGCAACAGCACGACGAACTCCTCGCCACCATAACGAGCTGCCACGTCGCTGGCGCGAACCTGCGACTCGATACGTTGAGCTAGCTCTCGCAGCACCGCATCCCCGGCGGCATGTCCCCAATGATCGTTCACGCGTTTGAAAAAATCGACATCAAGCATCAGGCAAACAATTCCTTTCTGGTCGCGTCGTGCCCGCGCGAGCTCTTCGATGAGTCGTACGATCAGGTAGCGACGATTATTCCAGCCCGTCAGAACGTCCGTGAAACCGCTACGCAGTAAACGAGCGCGGTTAACCGTATTCTCAACGCAAAATGACGCGATGGTTCCGAGGTTCGCCAGAAAATCACTCGCATGATCACGAGTGAATCGATGCGCATCACTACTGCAAAGATTGATACTGCCGATGAGTTTGCCGCGATGTTTCAGCGGAATCATCGCCAGGCTCCTGATGCCATTGGCTCCCGGGCAAATCATCTGATGATCACATCCCGCGAACGAACCCAACCAGGGTTGGTGCAGTGCAACGTATTGTGGCGCCAAACCAGTCAGCGACTCGACCATCAACAAGTTCGAAAAGTCTTCGGCAGGTGTGCCGTTGGCCAACAACAGGTGATGGATATCGTAATCCGGATCGCAAAGTACGACGCTAACGTACTCAAGGCCGTAACTGATCCTGAGGCCTTGAAGCAATACACCTAGCAGAGAATCGAGGTCGTCGGCTTGCATGAGTTGTAACTCACGCTGCTGCGTGCGCCGCATCTTGTCATCGTTGCGAGCAACCTCGTCAGTCAGCTCGTCCAGCCGGCGGCGAACAGCATCAAGCTGCGCCCTCAATTCTACGGCTGATTTGTCCTCTTTTGACTGCATGAGCAGCGTCTCATTATCTCTGTGCTTTATTGCCGTAGTGCAAGGTAATCACGACCCTTTTGCATAAGCTCCACAAATGCCTCTTCATCGCCGCCTACGACTGTCTCGCGTATTCTCCCTGCGGCTTCGCACAATGCATCGAGTGGTCCCAGCCCGAACTTGTTCAAATTCTGAATTTCAAAATACAGATGTGGGTTGTCCTGCGCAACAGCCTCAGACACGAGCAGCTGCGAATCAAACGTCGTTGATGACATTTTTGCGAGCTTGGGTGCCGCCTCCCCGCTTTCGGCCAACGCCGTGAAGAAAGCGATATTCAGTGCATGTGACAGACCCAATACATAAGCGATCAATCGATCATGATCCTCCAGCCCCATATCGAGTTGCTCAACCATCGTGGCTGCAAACAGCTCTTTCGCCGCTGCCGTCGCCGCCGGGTCGCCGACATCGCAGAAAATCAAATGACGCCCCGATAGCAGGCGCGTATCAGGGCCATACATCGGATGCAATGACGTCACACGGCAACCGGCCGACTGCAGCTCTTTGAGACCATCCATCAACGGCGACTTCAACGACCCGATGTCAAATACGAGACCCCTGGGGTTCAATACTGCCAATTGCGCAAGAATCCTGCCCGAGACAGCCAGGGGGGCCGCAACGACGATGACGTCATAATCCACGCCCGCATCAGTCCACGCATTGAATACGCCCGGCCCATCTTCAACGGTCGGATCCGCAACCGTCGTTGCGAACCCTTGAGACGAGAAAAAGTCCGCGAACCAGCGACCCATCTTGCCCGCACCACCGATGACCAGCGCGCTTCTGCCATCACCCCTGCCTTCCGCAATGACACGGTCACGCTCCTGGCTCTCAAGCGATGTCCGAATCAGCATCTCCAGCAGGCTCTCGACCAGATCGGGATCGACACCCATTTCTGCGGCTTGCGCGCGGCCCATATCGAGCACGTCTTTCTCACGGGCATAGTCGCGAGTGCCGGTGCCAGAGGTCTGCTTGGTCTTGCCGATATCAGCAACGATGCGTTGCCGCTCGGCGATCATCTCAACCAAACGGCGATCGACAGCGGACAAATTTTTTCGAAGTTCGTCGAGGCTCATTTGCAACCCTTTTACAGGAGTGATGAGCACAGTGAAAGCCGGCCCGAAAAATTTCGGGCCGGCAATTCTGATTAAGCAGTCAGGCTACGCCCGTTAGTGTTCCTAATACCGATAGTAGGAGTGTTCCCAACGATAAATATCGAACAGTTCGTTCCATGACAGTCGAC
>JAJFKQ010000114.1 GCA_021773155.1 Woeseiaceae bacterium
TCCGGATCCGTAGAAGCGCTGCCGTCGAAAATCACAGCAACACCTGTGTCGCCAACATAGGGGCCACCGGCATCAGCCGTCGGTGCACGATTAGCGGGCGGCGTCACGATAGTCGCGGTTGTGGATGCAGTTGGGCTGTCAACTGCGCCGTCATTGACGGTTAACGTGACGGTGTATGTACCATCGGCCGCGAAAGTATGTGTGGGTGCAATACCGGTTCCCATCGCTCCGTCTCCGAAGTCCCAGGCATAGGTCAACGTGTCGCCATTTGGATCGGACGAGCCAGCTCCGTTGAATACTACTGGCTGACCAGGCTCACCGTTGTAGGGACCACCGGGGTCTGCAATGGGTGCAATGTTTACCGGTGGTGCGGAAATTGCGGCTGAGGTCACGCTTGGAGCACTGTCCGTCGTGCCGTCGTTGACCACCAGAGAAACCTGGAAGCTACCGGCGCTGGTATACGTGTGGGTGGGCATCATTCCGGTCGCGGTATTGCTGTCACCAAAACTCCACGCGAAAGTCAGCGCATCGCCATCTGGATCGTTTGAAGCCGAACCGTCGAACTGAATCAATGTCGTTCCGGCCTCACCAGCATACGGGCCACCCACAACCGCAATTGGGGCAACATTGGCCGGCTCTGGGTCCAGAGTCACAGCAGGTGGGGTGCCAGCGGAATTCACACACGAGCCACCCGCTGACTCGACACACCAGCCAGGCTGCGTACTGGCTGTGATTTCGTCGATGTTTAGGCTGCCCTCCCCATCAGAATCCAGTTGCTCTATAGCCACTAGCACTGCCGCTACGTCAACGGCCGTGCAGTTTGTGCCCGCACCTGCCGCACCGTTGTCTGCAAGGTCCTGACCGAAAACATTGAAGCTGCCGCCACTTGGAGCCTGATGACATGTCTGACAACCACCCAGATCCTCGGTCTGAGAGTCAGGGTACTGCGTGGAGAATACGGTGTTACAACCTGGCCATGCCTCAGCCGTCGGTGATCCAAACATAGCCGCCAGAAACAGCACGACAAAAACTTCAGTGATCCGCCTGATCTTATTCATTTCGATCTTCCTAATGCCGATGGAGCGGCTTTTTTTCGTTGGGAATTCTGCTGCCGCGTATGGTTCATACACGGTTCAACGAACGGAAAAGTTCCTCGAAAGAGAGATTTTGGGGTTAGTAGATATACGTACAGTGAAAAAGGCCCGCTTTGCGGGCCCTTTCGATTAGATCTGACAATTATTTAGTGGTGCCCTGGCGTTTCCACTTCTATCGTGCTTTCACCATAATTCGCGAGTCGTGAGCCCTCAACGTAATCACCCTCAAGCGACATAAGACCGATCAACACCAGTATAGCCACCGGCGGACCAAGAATCGCTATCTTGAAAGCCAGGCGCTCCCATTTCATGTGCATGAATATCGCTATGATGAATCCTGCTTTCACAAACATGAAGACGAGAATCAGTGTCCAGCGCACCATTCCCTCGAACTGCAAATAGTCCACCATGTACGAAAAGAAACTGACTACGAATAGCAGTATCCAGATCATGTAATAGACTTTCAGCGGATGTTGTTGTCCTTCTTCGGCCATACCTTGCGACTCCTGAAGCTATCTACCAGAGATAGAAAAACGCGAAAATAAATACCCAGACAAGATCGACAAAGTGCCAGTACAGGCCCGTGATCTCGACGATCTCGTAATTGCCACCGTGCTTCTCGTAGAAACCATTCTTGACACGAAAGGCGATGACCAGGAGATAAATAACACCGGCCGATACGTGCAGTCCGTGGAACCCGGTAATCATGAAGAAACTCGAGCCAAACTGTGCCGCCCCGAACGGGTTACCCCATGGCCTGACACCTTCCGATATCAGCTTGGTCCACTCAAATGCCTGCATACCGACGAACGAAGCACCCAGTGCTGCCGTCGCGACCATGAGCCAGAACGTCTTCTTGCGGTCCTTGCGATAACCCATGTTCACCGCGAGCGCCATCGTGCCCGAAGACGTGATCAGGATGAATGTCATGATCGCGATCAATACCAACGGGATCGATGTACCGAACAGCGTCAGCGCAAACACTTCGCTCGGCACTGGCCACGGGTCCGTCGTTGAAATACGAACCATCATGTAACCGACAAGAAAACAGCTGAAGATGAATGTATCCGAGAGCAGGAAGATCCACATCATGGCCTTGCCCCAGGGCACGCCGAAGACCTGCTTGTCTCGGGACCAATCGTCTACAAGACCTTGTGTGCCTTGAGCCTCTGTAGCTCCGCTATCCAGTACCGCTTCTGACATATGGACCCCTTAGGTCAATTGTTAGGTCGACAACAGCAATCCAAAAAGAACTAACCAAACGAGCAACAGGAAGTGCCAGTAGATCGTGCACAGCTCGATGCTGCGACGAATCATTGTGGAATCACCTGTACCGAGAACAACTTTTAGTGTTGCCCTCGCCCACACATACAAACCACCCAAAATATGAACAGCATGTGCGCCCGTCAAAAAATAAAAGAATGCGTTGGCCGGGTTACTCGTGATGAACTGCCCGGCATCTTGCAGCTGCTGCCACGCGATGAACTGGCCAAGAACAAATCCGAGTGTGAGCACGCCTGTGATTAGCAGCCCCGGCTGCAGCCGGCCTTGCTGCCCTTTAACTGCAGCGTTCCGCGTCCATTGAAAAACACCACTGGCGACGATCAACATGACCGTGTTCGTCCACAGTAATTGCGGCTCGGTCATCGGCACCCAGTCACCAAGATCCATGCGCAGCGCGTAGGCGCTCAGGATCAAGGCAAAGAATGACGACACAACCGCCAGCAACGTAAGAAGCGCTATTAGCTTGCTCTTGTCGGTCCCGCCCAACGGGCCGTAGTGAGCCGTATCACTGACGACCTCCATTTCCCATGGTGCCGCATTGAACGTCTGCTTCAGCAACCAGCCCAGCAGCGTCGCCAATATGATTGCGAGAAAACCGAGCGCGATTGTCACCTACTGATCTCCGTCATGTTCTCGGCCAGCAGGAGCCGCGTCCGCCGGAACGTTTTGCGGAATAAAGTCATCTTTATACCCCGGTACGCTGTAGTCGTAGGCCCAGCGGTGCACTTCGGGGAGATGGTGTCCCCAGTTGCCATGCTTCGGCGGATGATCCGGCGTCTGCCACTCGAGTGTTGTTGCATCCCACGGGTTCGGGTCAGACTTCGGCCCCTTTTTCAGGCTCCAGATCATGTTCACAAAGAATAAGATTTGCGTCGCTGCGACAAACAATGCGGACATCGTGATGGCCGCATTCAGGTCTTGTGCCGAATCAGGCAGGAAGTCCGTATTACCCATCGCAAAGTAACGCCGTGGCACGCCGGCGAAACCGAGGTAATGCATCGGCAGGTAAATAGCGTAGGTACCGAGGAACGTCATCCAGAAGTGCCATTTTCCGAGCGTTTCGTTGTACATCCTGCCGGTGATCTTCGGCCACCAGTGATAGATAGCGCCAAACACTACAAGCACTGGCGACACACCCATCACCATATGGAAATGCGCGACCACGAAGTAGGTGTCCGATAATGGTAAATCGATTGTCACGTTACCCAGGAACAAGCCGGTCAAGCCACCATGAATAAAGGTGAAAATGAAGCCTATTGAGAACAACATCGGCACCCGGAGATGAATGTTGCCCTCCCACAGGGTGAGGACCCAGTTATAGACTTTTATCGCCGTAGGTACCGCAATGATCAATGTCGTCGTAGCAAAGAAGAAACCGAAGTACGGGTTCATGCCGCTGACATACATGTGGTGAGCCCATACGATGAAGCTCAAACCGCCGATCATGATGATGGCCCAGACCATCATGCGATAACCGAAAATATTCTTACGTGCGTGGGTGCTGATAAGGTCCGAAACGATGCCGAATGCCGGCAGCGCAACGATATAAACCTCGGGATGACCGAAGAACCAGAACAGATGCTGAAACAGAATGGGACTACCACCCGTGTAGCCGGGATCGATACCCATCGAACTGATTGCAGGCATGAAGAAGCTGGTGTGCAGCGTCTTATCGAACAGCATCATGATCGCACTTACCAGCAATGCCGGGAACGCCAGCAAGCCGAGAATGGTTGCGATGAAAATACCCCAGACCGATAGCGGCAAACGCATCAGCGTCATGCCCTTGCAGCGCGCCTGCAGCACGGTGGTCACGTAGTTCAAACCGCCCATCGTGAATGCAACGATAAATACGGCCAGTGATGCGAGCATCATCAAAATGCCGAGATCTATGCCCGGCGTGCCCGGACTGATCGCTTGCGGTGGATACAACGTCCAACCGGCGCCAGTGGAACCTCCTGGCACAAAGAAACTGGCGATGAGGATGATGACGGACAGTAAATACACCCAGTAACTGAGCATATTCATGAACGGGAAGACCATATCCCGAGAGCCGCACATCAATGGAATGAGATAATTGCCAAAGCCGCCCAGGAACAACGCGGTCAGCAGGTAGATCACCATGATCATGCCGTGCATGGTTATGAACTGGTAATAGTTCTCGGGATTGATGAAGGCAAAATCGTCGGGAAAACCGAGTTGTAGCCGCATCATGGCGGACAGGCCGAGCGCGATCAGTCCGACAAATATCGCCGTGAGCCCGTACTGGATCGCGATGACCTTATGGTCCTGACTCCAGATGTACTTGGTGATGAAAGTATCCGGATCGTGGTGCTCTTGCTCATGATCACGATCTGCGTATGCAACGTAAGACATAGATTACCGACCTATAAAGTGTTGATGTATGCGATGACGTCGTTGATCGCTTGTTCGCCGCGCAACGTGATACTCATGAGCCCCATTTGAAAACCGTAGTAATCCTTGGGATGAGCGCCGCGCACGCCGGTTTTGAAATTATCCAGTTGCCTGGCCATGTACCAATCTGAACTTCCGGCGATTTTTGGCGCGTTCAGGGCCTGGTTGCCCATGCCGTCACCGCCATGGCAGTAGGCGCACACTGTGTAAATCGCCTGTCCATTTTCGACGTCACCCTCAACTGTCGCTTCGAGCGAGTTATCGGGCAAGGTGGCAATGTGAGCGACGACATTATCGACGGCGGCCTCATCAGCCAGTGCCGCCACCATGCCGACCATCTGCTGGCCGAATGTATCGTCCTGATGCACGCCGCGCAGGCCGCTCTTGTAACTCAGAATCTGACGTTTCAGATACCAATCTGACTGACCCGCGATCTTCGGCGCATTCATTGCGGGAACGCCCTGTCCCTGGGGCCCATGACAGGCCGCACACACACCATATTGAGTTGCACCAATAGCGGCATTACCGGCCACTCTGGAGTTCTGCTCAGCGAAAGTGGGCTGCTCAGCCAGCCAGGTATCGAAATCGCCCTGCTCATCAACTACGACGGCGCCGCGCATCGCGAAATGACCGACTCCGCAAAGTTCTTCACACAGCAACTCGAAACGACCGGTTTTCGTCGGCGTCAGCCACATAAACGTGTTCATGCCGGGAACCAGGTCCATCTTGACGCGGAACTGCGCGACAGTGAAATTGTGCAATACGTCTTTGGACCGCAATGAGAATTTGACGGGCTTGCCGAGCGGCACGTGGGCTTCAGGATTGTAGACGATGATATCGTCTTGACCGTTTGGATCCTCAGGATCGATGCCGAACGGGTTTTCGTTCGAAATACGCTCTGCATCAACCTCGCCGAGCTTGCCGTCTTCACCCGGGTAGCGGAACGTCCAGTGCCATTGCTGGCCTACTGCCTCAACAATATGAGCGTCCTCCGGCACGTCCACGAACTTGGCCCAGACAAACAGGCCTGGCGTCAACATGGCTGCTACGCCGACTGCGGTCAGACCCGTAAGCCAGTATTCCAGTTTCTTGTTTTCGGGCTCATACGTAGCACGCGCGCCCTTCTTGTGGCGGTATTTGATGACGCAATACGCCAGGAACAGATTCACAGCCACGAAGACAAATCCCGTGACGTAAAAAGTGATGTCCATCGTAAAATCCACCCTAGACCAGTTGGAAGCCAACTCGGTGAAATACCAGGGACTCAGGAGGTGAAAGAGGATGGAACCAACGACGAGCAGAATCAGGACAACAGCTAAAGGCATACTTCATGCATCCTTTTGAAGGTCGAGCGATTTATGACCCGGTGACCGAATTACTCGTCACCAGTATTCTTAAGTCTTATTCAGTTCGCTTTCTTGCTGTTTTAGCTGTGATTGTTCTGTGTCGAACTTATTCTTGTTATTTCCGGCGAACTGACCCCATTGACCGAGGATAGTGGATTAAGTAGGTATTTTCCACAGGTTCAAAGCCCGATATTTCTCTTGACTTTCTCCTCCGCTTTCTTCAGGTCCGATTGCAGGTCCTCCAGCTCTTGCTGCAAGGGCCGGGTCAACATCGCCGATTCCGTTTTCCAGTCGATTATCGGTGTGATCACCTCCGGGACGGGTGAGGTCTCTGCTACTTGCACCACCGGGTCTTTTCCGGGCTGCGATTGAGCGTTAATTATCGCGATAACGACCAGTGCTGCTGCGACTCCGGTCAGACTGCTCGCCCACCAGAATGCCGCGGGACGTGGTTGTTTGGCGGGCAGTTCCGGCTTTTCGGGAATTACGCCCTGCAAAGACGCCGTGATTCGACGATCGAGTTCATCCGAGACCTGCACATCAATCAATGCAGCATCGGCTTTCAGTTGTTTCGCCAGCTTATCCATAGGCCTTACTTCCAGTGCTCTTGCGATTCATCTCTGTATCCAGGGTCTTGCGTGCGCGCAGCAGATTTACCTTGGTCCAGGAATCGGACCGGTCCAGTGCTTTTGAAATGTCGCTGATCGACATATCTTCCGCGTATCGTAGCCACGTCGCCGCAAATACGTCGTCATTGAGTACGCGGCGCGCGCTTACCCACAAATTCTCTGTCTCGGACTGAGCGATGCAATGCAGTAGCGGATCGCTCTCCGCATCGCTCAGGTCACTGAACTCAACCACGTTTTCCGAGCGCACTTTTTGAGCATTGCGAATAGCGATTCGGTACAACCATGTGCTGAATCGCCATCGAGGATCGTAGGAATGCAGATAGCGGTAGGCTGCGATCATTGTGTCCTGCAACACATCTTCAGCATCGGCAAAGCTCGAGCATCGAGTCAGCAGGAATCGCAACAATCGAACTCTGTAAAGCTTCACGAGGTCCGCAAACGCATCTGCGGACCCCGCTTTCGCGGCATTGATTAGTTGCAGCTCGTCATTCACTGAGTGTCGAAACAACCAGGCTGGGATCTACAGCCAACGACAGGCTCAGACTATTGCCCTTCGCCTCAACCTTGGTGCTTCGCAATACAGCGACTGCCTCATCGTCCATGTCATCGTCAAATGAAACCAGGCTGATCAGCCCGCGGGCAACACTGGCCAAAGACTCAGCCATTTCCGGTTCAGCTGTGATGAGTTCCACCTCTATCGCGAGTTTGTTCGCTGCTGATGCGACCAGAAACGCTACCTGCTTGGTATTGCGCAAGATATTTGAATCCCAATCCGAATTACCGTCATCGTCCCCGCCAAGTGCACTGGAGTTCATGCCGGCTTGCAGCAACGCCTTTTCCGCCGTCAGGACGAGCAGTGCGCCTTTATGACTGCGCCCGCCCTTGATCTTTCCACCATTAGCGAGCATGGCTTTCATTTGCTCTTCATTGGAGGTCACGATGACTTTGTTCTTGAGGTCCAGGCTGATCCAGGACTCTTCCTCAAGCGCATCAATCTGAAATTCAATGTCGCCGGCGCCGACAGTCCTGTCGTCCTCTTCGCCGTCTTCGTTACTTGCGGCAGCGAGTCGATAGTAAGACTTCCCTGATGATTTCATGGGCTGAAGATCGCCTTCGGCTGCGATGAATGTCATCACCAAATCCCTGGATTCCTGACTGATATTGCCTTCGAACAGAAAAACCGGTCCCTGCCCCTCAAGCGAATACGCGGTCACTTTGTTTAGTTCTTCGCCAAGATTAACGCCGGTTTCCTCATCGATTTCAGAGAAAATCTCTTCGTCCATCCAGCCGTAGAGGGACTTGCCGACTTCGTCAGACCTCATTTCGTCGAGATCAACATGGAGGTACCAGGTCGAAGCACCGGGAATATCGCCGGCGTCAGCTGCCACCAGCCCAGGGATGGCCAGTAAAAGCCCGACAATCAGTAGTTTTAAAATTCTCATCTTTAACCCTCGAAGTTCGTTTGATACTGACTTATAGGGCGTGTAATCCGATTTGGTTACATTCGATCAGTCTTTTTTACTTGTAAGCCAGCTGACACCGTAGGTAAGCACCAACCCGGCGATAAATCCCGGTATGGCCTCGTACAGTCCGTAAAAGTCCGCTTTGAACCAGGCAAGCCATGCAACACTCACGATGAAGCCACCGAGCATGCCGGACACGACACCTTCCCAGGTGATGCGTTTGTAATAGAGAATGCCTACCATGACGGGACCAAATGCGGAACCAAGGCCCGACCATGAGGCCAGCACGAAATCGAAAATGACTCGTGGTTCCTGAATACCCAGGACTACTGCTATCGCCCCGATGATGACGGTGACCACCTTGCCGTAGTTCGACAGAGTCTCCTCGCTCTTCGTCGTACCGATTATTTTTTGGTAGGTATCGCGAACAACAGCAGACGAAGCCAGCAGCAACAGTGAATCAACCGTGGACATAATCGCCGACAGGACAACCACCAGCAACATGCCGGAAATGATCTCCGGGAACAGGTTGCTCGACAGTACCGGGAAGATCGTCTCTGAATCCTCTAGTCCGGGAAATAGTGCACGACCAGCGACGCCCGCGGTTACTGCACCAGCGGTGAAGATCAGCAGCACAGATAGCGACACAACTCGCGCTTTCCTGATCTCGCCATCATCTCTGGCCGACATATAGCGGACCAGAAGCTGCGGCACTCCCAGAAACGGCAATCCGATCGCGATAAAACTCGCGATCGCAATCAATACCGGCTTGCCGCCATCGGAAACGGCAAACATATCCACTAGCGCCGGGTCCTGCAGTACCAGGTTGCTCTGCACTTCACCCCAGCCGCCCGATGCAACTATGGCCGCAGCGGGCACAACGATGAGCCCCAGCAGCATGAGAACGCCCTGCACGACATCCGTGTAGGAGACGGCCTTGTAACCACCGACGAATGTGTAGCCGATGATGAAGATCGAACCGACGACAACACCGGTGGCGTATTCCATCCCAAGGAAGCTGCTGAACGCTTTGCCCGTTGCAACCATCTGTGCCGTTACATACGCCGTAACCATCACCAGAATAATAACGACGGCGATGCCGCGTATCAGATGCCACTTGTCCTGGAATTTCGCGGCCAGAACATCGGGTACCGTAATGGAGTTCGTCTCATCACCAAATTTCTTCAGGCGCCGGGCAATGATCCACCAGGATGCGGCAATGCCCAATATTTCACCAACGACGACCCAGTACGCCTGCACCCCAACCAGATACCCCATGCCCGAAAGGCCAAGCAGCAACCAGCCACTCTCGCCAGTCGCATTGGTGCTAAAGGCCACAACCCAGTACGGCAGTTTCTTCCCCGCCAGATAGTAACCGGACAAGGTATGCGTTTCACGACGGCTCCAGATTGCCAAAGCGGCCAGAATTGCCAGATAAACGACGAGTACAGTAACGGTTGTTGACATGTGATTGCCTGTTTAGTGGATGCTGGTCTGGTAGGCACCGATCGGTGAACCTGGTGGGACGGTAACCGGAACCAGGGCTTCAATCTGTGCAGGATCGCCAAGCAGGCGATCGATTTCAAATTGTGCAAAGTGGAAGTGCGCGTTTAGTACGTCGGATTTCGGTGACTGCCGGGACAACCAGCTACCTAGAGTATTGATCGTCTCCAGGGCTATCGCACGAACATCGTTGTCGGCGGCTGGATTGAACGCCAGACGGAACAGAGCGTACAGCACTTGCAGGTTGGTCTGGCGCTGAATCGCCCCGGCTGATCCACCCACTTGCTTCGAACGCCAACTGGCATTTATCAAGGCCTCGGGCACGGTACTAAAGCCCGGCGTGCCTGTCTGCGAGAGACGAGCCGCCCGCGACGGCTCAAGCAGTACTGCCAACGTCATTGCAACTGCACTTGCCGCCGGTGCTTTCGCATCGAAAATTACTCCGGTGGTACCACTGAATGTCTCTCGTGACTTGGGATTGTTCGGTGGCCGCGGTGAAATCATTGCTGTGAGCTCATCCGATAACCCAAGCACCTTCGGGTCCAGAGTGGCGATCAACGCATCGATCGCTTGCTGCTGGCGCGCTGCAGCTACCGAAACCTGCAGCGGCTGGCCATCACCCCGCAAGTTGTATTTGAAGTACTGCCCGCCAATGAGTTTACCAACAGCTTCAATCTGAAACCGATGCAGCAGATAGATTGGTACAAGAACCTCTTCGATCTCCGCCAGCGGTCGGCCGATTCGGACATTTTTTTCAGAGAAGTTTTCGAGGGCGATTTTCCGTACACGCAGCAAGTGCTCCAGCTCGTCGATAGCATCGGCGCCGTTATCCCAGAGATTCCCGTCCGGATGGGCCGTAGCGGCGGAGCGCGAATCATTATCTGCAACGTATTTGAATCCTGCAGCTATCGTTTCATCCAGTATCTCCGCCCGCTCTATATCGCCATCTGCACCGTCTGGAAAGTCCTGATACGCGTACAAAACCGTACGCTTGTCCCAGGGGCCGATCTTGTCGTCGTAGGCCTTGCTAAGATCGAGCGTGTCGTCATCTCTGATCTTCACCAACGGCACCGGGTAGTCCATTACAGACGCCCGATCCTGCGTACTCGCCGCGAAGTTGTGCTCAAAGCCGAGCGTGTGTCCGACCTCGTGCGCAGAGAGCTGGCGAATGCGTGCCAACGACATCTCCAGCATCTCGGCAGGCACGGCCTCGTCAGCATACGGGGCCAACAGCCCCTCAGCGATCAGGTAATCCTGCCGTACTCGAAGCGAACCCAGAGACACATGCCCCTTCAGGATTTCGCCCGTTCGTGGATCCAGTACGGAGGCACCATAGGACCAGCCGCGAGTCGATCGATGTACCCACTGAATGACGTTGTAGCGAACATCCATGGGGTCTGCATCTTCTGGCAGCAGTTTGACCTGAAAAGCATCTTTATAGCCGGCAGCTTCGAAAGCCTGATTCCACCAACGGGCACCATCCAGAAGTGCCGATCGCACAGGTTCCGGCGCTCCGCGGTCCAGGTAGTAGATTATGGGTTCGACGGCCTCGCTAAGCTCTGCCGACGGATCCTTCTTGGCAAGGCGGTGGCGACGACCAAAATTCGTTCTCAGATCATCACCGATTGCCGTTGCATAGTCAGCATAACCACCCGAGTCGTAGCGCAATCCGATCACACCACTGCGCGGGTCATAGGCTATTGGTTCGTAGTTATCATCTGGCAAGTGGATGAATGAGTGGTGGATATGGACCGTCACGGCCTGCGCATCGGGTGATACCGTCGACAAGTACGGGCCGGTTGGCTGGCCGACAAACGTGACGATAGCTTCCGCCTCGGTATTGTCGGGAAAGCCCCTGGTTCGCGGCAGGTAAACCGCAGATCGAGACTCGTCGAGCGAATAGCTACCCTCAGTTGCCATTGCCAGTCTGGCTGATACACCATGTGCGTCGCGGACAATAAAGGATGTTGCATCGATGATCGTTTTGTCATCGGACGGGTCAATATCCTCAAAGCCCCAGATTACTGAATGTGCAAAGCTTTCCTGGATGGCCTGACGTTCGTCTGCATTATCACTCACCGCCCGGTAGGCAAGGTTATCCTCAACCAGCAATATCTTCGGGCCGCTGCGCATAAACCGAACCACGCGAGTACTTCCCAGCTGCCCACGGTCCAGGCCCAGATCATTGGATCCCAAGCCCCGTGACAGAGACGACTGATAGATGAAGGGCTCATCAAGTTCCTCAACATCAATCAGTACTTGGCCGGTATCTGCATCCCAATACAAGTCGATAAACCCGTCCAGGCGATCAAAGGTGGTGAGGTCCAGGTTATCTGATGCTTGTGCGGCGGTAAGAAATCCACTGGCGACGAACATCGCCAGAAAAACACGATTGAGCATAGTTCCCCCCTGAAGGGCTAGGTTTCGCGCGTAATCCGGCCTGCAATTATGCCTGCGATCATCAGGAATAATCCCATTCCCAACAAGTACTCCGGATAGGTCCGTGTGATTCCGCAGTAATAAATGCCTGATATCGACAGTGCCTGGAATACGTTGATGAAATTACTGTCGCGGCGAGTTGCTTTCGGGAAGCGGATTCTGGAAATCATCAGCAGCGCCAGCACGAACATCAATACAGGAAAATAAAGATGCAGCGGAAACGACGCAGCAAAATCCTCGTGATGTAGTAGAACGAGCACGATGGATGAAATCAGACCGCCGCCGGCCGCAGTAATCGGCACGCCGGCAAACCAGCCCTTGGTCGTTTCCTCTGAGGTCAGATTAAATCGCGCGAGGCGCATTGCGCCGGCCAGAACGAATACGGCAACCGCAACCAGGAGAAGCCAAAACTGACTGGAATCGTACTCGACACCACCAATTTGCAATCCGGCATTCAATATCAAAACTGCCGGGGCTACCCCGAATGACACGAGGTCGGCCATAGAATCAAATTCGGCGCCGAAGTTTGAGGTTGCCTTGAGCAGGCGTGCCGAAACGCCATCCATCACATCGAGCAAACCACACCAGACGATGATCCACGCCGCGAGCTCGAGGTCGCCCAACTGTGTGGTGATAATTGAGGCAACGCCGAGCAACAAGCTCATCGCCGTAAAACTGTTCGGTATTGTGTAGCGCAAAATGCCCAAGGACTAGCCTCCCCACCAATTCATGGTGCGAACAGACGCACCGTTGCCGTTCATACCAATTGGCCCACGTGGAATACTCAACTGCATACGTACGCCGTCGCGATCTATTTCGATGATGGTGTTCTCACCAGCCTCACCGCCCATCGTGAGCTCGCGCAGATCCATCATGGAAAAAGTTCGCTCGCCATTGTAACTGATGATTTCATCGCCGGGCCGTAAACCGGCTTTGCCGCCCGGTGCACCGTCAAGAACACTTGCGACCTGCACGTGAGTACGTTGCCCCTGAGCTACCAGGAAACGCTCATATTCTGCGTCACCCATTCTCGAACGTAGCGCGGATTGTGCACTCAGAGAATTCGAGAATAAATCTAAACTCTCACCATTGCGCCTCGCCTCGTATACCTCCTGCATCACCTCAAATTGTGCGTCAGCCTCAAGCTTGAGCAAGCGCTGTGCTTCGTCTTCCGAATAGCCGTTCTCAACGAGGCCGGCGATGCGCTGATTGCGAAAATCCCGCATCCTCGCGACCATATCGCGCTGGCGGGTTCGACTACGATCTTGTGTCTCACCACGCTCGCTGCCCACCGGGCCGGTACGCGATGCGTCAATCCTCGGCCCATAACCGTCGAGTTGCTCGAAGACAGCCAGCAATTGTTCTTCAAGCACTTCCCGGGCATTTCGCTCTTCTTCCAGTTCTCGCTCAAGGCTGAGGACGCGGTCGCCAAGTGATGAACCCTCGTTAACGGGATTCGATGAACTTTCCGAGGCCTCCATTCCCACAGGCCCGCTGAATGTGAGCCACGCACCCGTAGCAACCCCGACCACCAGGCTTGCGGCGACTACAATAGCGAGTCTGGGCATTCTGCTCCTCGATCGATTTTCTACTGGCGATGTCGAATTATCGCAGACGGCGACCGCCTGTGGGGCGTAAAATCCTCGGAACTGACGGCAATAATGCGGTCTAACAAGAAAATTATTTTGGGGAATTGTCATGCTCAAATATGTGCTGTCGCTTTCAGTGGCGCTTTTGGTCTGCTCCAGCCAACCGGTCCTCGCTCAGGACGACGCCGCTGTCGACCCGCAGGCTACCTGGAATCTAACCGACCTGTTTCCAACCGAAGAGGCCTGGAACAAGGCCAGAGAAGACGTTCTCGCGGGCTTCGACGAAATTGATACTCGTCGTGGCACGCTTGGTGACAGTGCTGACTCGCTGTACACCACGCAAAGACTGGTATCCGACACTTTAAGAAAGGTAGGTCGTGTCTATGTTTATGCCTCGTTGCAGGGCGATGAGGACTTACGCGACTCCACCGGCCAGGAGCGTGCTCAGCTGGCACAAATCATGTTCGCTCGATTCGGCGAAGTGACCGCCTGGATACAGCCGGAATTGATCAGTGTTGGTCGCGAAGTGATCGAGGCCTATATCAAGGAAGATGAAAGACTCGCGCCATTCGCATTCGGACTTGACGATAGTCTGCGCAATGCTGCGCACACACTGAGTCCGGAGACCGAGCAGACGTTGTCTTACTTCTCGCAATCCTTCGGCTCGCCGAATGAAATCTACAGCCTGATCGCAAACTCCGACATTCCGTGGCCGACGATCACGCTGGCGAATGGTGATGAAGTCGTTATCGACTCACAGGGATACGGTCGCGCGCGTAACAGCGAGAATCGAGACGACCGAAAACTGGCGTTCGATACGTTTTGGGGCAAGTGGTCCGAGTACAGAAATTCCGTTGGTATGGTTATGAATTCGCACCTGCAAACCCAGGTTGCGCTGGCGAAGGCCAGAAATTACGACAGCGTTCTGGATCGGGAGTTATTCCAGGATAATCTGCCACCGGCCGTTTATCGCACGCTTGTTGCCGAAGTGAATAAGGCGTTACCAACGCTACATCGCTATTTCAAACTGCGCGCACGAATGCTGGGCGTAGATCAACTGCATTATTACGATATTTACCCACCTCTCGTTTCTCTTGATCGCGAGTTCAATCTCGAAGACAGCAAGAAAATCACGCTCGAGGCAATGCAGATTCTGGGTGATGACTGGGTAGGTATGCAGGCTGATGCAATGGATGATCGCTGGATGCACGTGTATCCACAGCGCGGCAAACGCTCCGGCGCTTACATGTCCGGTTTCGCCTACGACGTCCATCCGTACCTGCTACTGAATCACAATGATGACTACGATTCACTGTCGACGTTTGCCCATGAATGGGGACACGCGATGCATACGCTGTACGCTAAGCAGGAGCAACCGTTCGAGACCGCCGGGTACGCGACTTTCATCGCCGAGATTCCGTCGACATCTCTCGAGCTCATTCTGCAGGACTACATGACGCAGCACTCGGAGACGATCGACGAAAAGCTCTTCTACCTCGGCCACGGTCTTGAAACTCTGCGCGGCACATTTTTCCGTCAAACGATGTTCGCAGAGTTCGAGCTCGCACTGTACGAAGCGGCCGAACGCGGCGAAGCACTGTCGGGTGACAAAATCACAGAAATGTACGGCGAGATTTTGCGTCGTTATCACGGTCACGACGACGGCGTTGTTGTCATCGATGAGCTGTACGAGAACGAGTGGATGTTCGTGCCGCACTTCTACTACAACATGTACGTGTTTCAATACGCCACATCACAGACTGCAGGTACTGCGCTTTACGACAAGATTGTCAAAGATGGCGCGAC
>JAJFKQ010000115.1 GCA_021773155.1 Woeseiaceae bacterium
CATCGATCAACGACCGGACGAAGTTTAAAGTTAACGACGCACGTTCATAACCGCGAAGGATCATCTCCGGATTCGGTATACGCTCGTCAGCCGTAAAGCCGCTGCGGTTAACCAAATCTCCGCGAAAGCTCGGCAGGGTTATTCCGTCACGGGTTTCAGTATCAGCAGAACGCGGCTTCGCGTACTGGCCCGCCATGCGTCCAACACGCACTACCGGTTTCTTCATCCCGTAAATCATTACGAGACTCATCTGCAGCAGGATCTTCAGCTTGGCGACAATATTCTCCGACGTGCATTCGTCGAACGTCTCGGCACAATCACCGCCCTGCAGGACGAATGCTTCACCCCGTTGCGCCTTGGCAAAATGGGCTTTGAGGTCATCAACTTCCCACGACGTCGTGATCGGTGGCAGCCGGCTTAGATCGGCAACAGCCCGGTCAAGCGCCGCTTTATCCGGATAAGAGGCCTGTTGCAACGCCTCTTTGCGCTGCCAGCTAGCGGGATGCCAATCATTTTTCGGTATCGTTCTGCTCACGTTGTCACTTCGATTCTCATTGCTTGGGCCAACTGTTCATAGGTCGTAAAACGCGGACTATGCCACGAGTGGATTTAAGGCTCAAAAGTTTCTCATGTAATCAACAGTTTAGATAGATTTTTTGATGGAACTTCATGAGTCCGTTAGCCTGTCCCGCGAAGCGTTTGATTTCGCGATATTTTCCTCGATCTTGCGAGTGTGGCAAGCACGCCGCGACATTGGCACAATGCGCGCCGACCTAGGAGCATAACGATGAAAGAAATTCTTGATCAACTGGGCCTGAGCCCGGTTAACGACGGTACCTGGTTCGGCGCCGAACCCCGCAGCGATGAATCAGCGCCCCTGATTGAATCCAGCAACCCGACAACGAACGAGCCTATCGCAAGCGTTCGAGCCACAACAATGGAGCAGTACGAAGACGTCATCGCGAAAGCGCAGGAATCGTTCCTCGCGTGGCGTACTGTGCCAGCCCCGGTTCGCGGCGAGGCCGTGCGCAACATTGCCAACGCGCTGCGCAAACACAAAGACGCGCTTGGCAGTCTCGTGGCACTGGAGAACGGCAAGATCAAGGCAGAGGGCGACGGCGAAGTTCAGGAGATGATCGACATTGCCGACTTTGCGGTTGGCCAGTCACGGATGATGTACGGCCGCACGATGCACTCGGAACGCCCGCAGCACCGCATGTACGAGCAATGGCACCCACTGGGCATCGTCGGCACGATTTCGGCATTCAACTTCCCGGTCGCTGTCTACGCCTGGAATGCCTGCATTGCGGCGATCTGTGGAAACGTCAACATCTGGAAACCGTCGTCAAACACGGCCTTATGCGGCGTAGCCGTGCAGAAAATCATCAACGAAGCACTCGAAGGAATGGACCTGCCGCCCGTATTCTTCCTGATCAACGGTGGTAAGGGTTCACATGACCTCGCAAAGCGATTCGTTGACGACAAACGAGTCAACCTGATTTCGTTCACGGGCTCGACATGGGTTGGCCGCGGCGTTGGCGAACGACTCGCGAATCGCCTGGGCAAATGCCTGCTCGAACTGGGCGGCAACAATGCGATCATCGTGGATGAACATGCCAACCTCGACCTTGCTATACCGTCAATCGTTTTCGGTGCGGTCGGTACAGCCGGGCAACGATGTACGTCGACACGTCGCGTAATCGCGCATCGCTCGCGCTTCGACGAAGTAAAAAATACGTTGGTCAAAGCCTATAGCCAGGTACGTATCGGAGATCCGCTCGATCCCGATACATTGATGGGCCCACTGATCAATGATGCAGCGGTGAGGACTGTTGAAGCGGCATGCGAAGCAGTCCGCGACGCCGGTGGCGAAATTCTGTGTGGTGGTGAGCGCATCGACGGACCAGGCAACTTTATTACGCCTGCGATCGCGGTGGTTCAGAACGACTGGGAGATCGTGCAACATGAGACCTTCGGCCCAATCCTGTACCTGATTCCGTTCGATACGATCGACGAAGCTATCGCCTTGCAGAACGGGGTCGTGCAGGGTCTATCGTCATCGATCTTCACCGACAGCGTGCAGAATGCCGAGTACTTTCTGTCACACGGTGGTTCAGACTGCGGTATTGCCAACGTCAACATCGGCACATCCGGCGCCGAGATTGGCGGTGCGTTCGGCGGAGAGAAAGAAACGGGCGGCGGTCGTGAAGCCGGTAGTGATGCGTGGAAGGCTTATATGCGCCGTCAGACGAACACTATCAACTGGGGCAAGGACCTTCCACTGGCTCAGGGCATTAATTTCGATCTCTAGAACGAGTTAAGGTGACAGTGACCTTATCTCGAGAGATAAGGTCACTGTCACCGTATCTATCGCGTTGACTCGAATCGGTTTTCGGCGCGGTTCTTGCGGACCGCGCCGGCTTCGAACACCTGTCCACTCATTGAGATATACACACCTGGCTTGGCGACCTGCACCGTTGCGACCGCCATACCCACGTTAAACACTGCATCCGTGGTTCGGAATCTGGCCGGTGTCAGCGCACCCGTCAGTACGATTGTCCTGCCGTCCAGGTCACTCAGGACTTCCGCCGTTTCCGGCATCGTGTCCGTGCCATGCGTA
>JAJFKQ010000116.1 GCA_021773155.1 Woeseiaceae bacterium
CTGGCACGCCAAATCGAATATGAACAGGAGCATCTCGTTGCCGTGAAGTTGCGAGGTAACGCCGCATAACGAACACTTTTAGTAGTCGCTGGACATTTGAGTGCATTGAGGTGCTCCTATGGCGATTGAGAAAGAAAATTCATTTATTAAATCACTGTTGCGCGCCGCTGCGTTTCCCCACCCCACTACGCAGATCCGGTATCTTGAGACGCACATTTCCTGGGTCGTGCTGACCGGCACGTACGCATACAAGATCAAGAAACCGGTCGCACTCGGATTCCTTGACTTCAGCACCCTCGAACTTCGCAAGCATTATTGCGAGGAAGAACTAAGACTGAATAGGCGCTGGGCGCCTGACATCTATTTGAGCGTTGTCGAAATACGGGGCTCTCGAAAAAAGGCCGCGGTGGAGGGAGAAGGACCGTTGCTCGACTACGCCGTAAAGATGATCCAATTTCCCCAAAGCGCACGACTCGACGCGCAACTGACTGCCGGCTCTCTTAATCTTGTCGACATGCGATCACTTGCCAATATGCTCGTGACAAAACACAAGGATGCCGATGTCAAAATACCGGATGTCCGGGAATCGGTCAGAAAGCCGATGCTGGATAACTTTGACTATCTTGCGAAACATCACGATCAAGCTGCGCTGCACCGTCTGAAGAAGTGGACACTTGCAGAACTGGACCGACTGCGATCGAGCCTGGATTATCGCCGGGATCACGGCTACATTCGTGAATGCCACGGTGACCTGCATCTTGCCAATCTTGTGCGCCTGGAGTCCGGAATCAGCGCGTTCGACTGCGTGGAATTCAGCGCAATGTTGCGAGATATCGACGTCATCAGCGACGTTGCATTCCTGACGATGGATCTCGTCGCACGCCAAAGAGATGATCTGGCCTACGAATTTTTAAATCGATACCTTGAGCGCGGCGGCGACTACTCTGGAATGAAATTGTTCGACCTGTATTTCGTCTATCACTGTCTCATCCGTGCAAAAATCACCACTATCCGCAGCCACGCACGATCATGTCCAGGGAAGGCCGAATCCGACGAAGATGAATTGCTGCATTACCTGGCGGTTGCAACAAGCTGCGTTTCCCGGCCGCCGCCGGTCGTCATTGCAATGCACGGTTTCTCCGGGTCCGGCAAGACATGGTTTTCGAATCAGCTTATGCGAGCCCTGCCAGCACTGCGCGTGCGTTCGGACATTGAACGCAAACGTATTCATGGCTACGGTGATATCCAAAGCAGTCACTCCGAACTATGCCAGGGCATTTACACTGGCGCCGCATCCGGCGCAGTTTACGAACGGCTCGCTGACCTGACAGCCGTGCTGGTGAATTCGGGCCACAGTTCGATCGTTGATGCATCGTTCCTGAAACTGACTGAACGCAACCGGATACGGGACCTGGCGGACCGATTGGGCGTAAGGTTCCTGATGATCGATACCTGCGCGTCAAGCTCCGAATTGACTTCTCGCCTGCAGCGCCGTGAATCCGACGCCTCGGAAGCCGACATCAACGTGCTCCAGCATCAATTGGAGTTCGCGGACCCGCTGACGCCGGCAGAACGGCTAACGACTATTTCAATAGACACCGAGGCACCTGTCGACCTCGAATCCATCCTTGCGAAAATTCGTGGCCTTGTTGGCTGCTAAGCCGGGCAACTCCGCCGGTAAGTACAACTACGACTTATATGAAACCGATCAGCAGGACATACTGGCTGGTCCTAAAGATAAAGGGAACAAGACAGGCTAACGCCAATGCTCAATGTACTGGTGCCGCTCGACGGGTCCGAATTGGCCGAGCGTGCGATATCGCATGCGCTGCCCATTGTGGAGTCCTTTGCCGCCAACGTCACCTTGCTGCGCGTGGTTACGCCTTCCGAGTTCCGTTCTCAGGAAGCGTTTGATCGCGTCGATTGGCGATTGCATAAACACCAGGCGTTTACCTACCTTCAAAGCGTTGCCCAGATATTCGAGGCCGCGGCCGTTCCATACGAGTTGCGCGTCGAAGAAGGTCGTCCGGCTGACGTCATTCTTGAGACGGCCAGGGAGCTTGGCACACAGCTGCTCGTCATGAGCACTCATGGGCGTGGCGGTGCCATTGACTATCCGCGTGGCGGTGTTGCCAGCAAGACGCTATCTGCGTTCGGCGAATCAGTACTGCTCGTTGGCAGCAGCGCAATGAAAGAGGCGGCGACCAAAGTCCGCTACCGGCGCCTGCTCGTTCCCGTAGACGGCTCGCACCGCTCCGAATGCGCAATGCGGGTTGCCATGATGCTGGCCAAATCGTTCGACGCAGAATTGGTCGTCGCCTGCATTGCCGAGCAACCACAATTACCGAATATCGTACGCAACGACAGAAAAGCTGCGTCGTTATACCGTGAACTTGCCGACCTTACCCGGGCTGCCGCGGAACGCCGGCTGCATGAAATCAAAACTCAGATTCCCGAGGAAATTGTGCTCCGCATGGCAGTTTTGTTGGCACGCAAGCCAGCGGACGAAATAAGCGCGGCGGTGCGGCGATTTGACACCGACCTGCTCATCGCCAGCGAGAATCTCTGCAGCGGCTCACTGAGAACCCTGGACAACCAAATGGCAGTCACTCAGGTGCCGACGCTCATTTTGAGTTCCAAAAGCATCGGCAATGCTTTCTGTGATTTGCGGACCGATGAGGGTCACGACGTGGCCAATGCCGATGTGATTTGATGCCATGACGGCAACGGCCGCAAAATTACCGTTGCGCGAATTTGTGGCCGATCTGGCCAGGCAACATCGCGCGGCACCACGACAACGACTCACTGGACCATACGGCAAACGAACAAAGCGCCATCTGGATGCTCGCCTGCAGAGTATGGTGGCACGCGTTACGGAGCTACCGGCCACTGTCCACGTACAGTTTGTCGGCCTCGACTGGCTCGACCAGAACCAGCATATTATTCGCGGAGCCGTCGAGCAGATTGCCGGCGATCTGCCGCGTGGTTACGTTCGCAAATTGCCGGCGGTAGTGTCGTCGACGGGCGGTGGTAAGCTGCGGGTAAAGGCAATCAGCGAGTCCATCATCGAATGGGCCGTGCTGCCGCTGGACGTTAGCTGGATCGAACAATTCCTGGCGCTTTATCAGCGCGAGCTGGCACTGACGCTAGGTGAACTGTGGGCTCTGCCAACCTTGCTACGCGCCGAAGTTGTGAAGCTTCTGTGCGATACCGTTGATGAGGGTCTGGATCTGGCGAACGCCGGTGCCGACGAATCACTACACGCTCCCGTTGCCGCGACCCTGTCTGCATGCGTAATCAGCCTGCGCACGCTCGCCGCCACGGACTGGCTCAAGTTCGTCGAACGCCAGAGCGCGGTCGAACGGATATTAGAGAACGATCCATCAGGCAGCTACCTATCTATGGTGCCCGCGTCGCGAAATCACTATCGGGAGCACGTAGAGCGACTCGCACGCAGGCTCGGCGAGACCGAACCGAATATTGCGGAGACGGCCTTGCAGTTGAGTCAAAATGCATCCGGCACGGCCTCGACCCGGAAACATCATGTGGGGTACTACCTGATCGATCAGGGCGTAGACCGTTTGATGGAGGCGCTGCGCGGCAAACCGATCCGTACCAAAAGCCTCAGACGACGCTCGGACACATTGAACTCGTGGGCTTACCTGCTCGCCATAGGCCTGCCAACTGCGGCATCAATCGCATACCTGTCCGGGATGCTGGCAGCGACCGCCATCGGGACGGTGAGCCGTTGGTTACTTATTACCCTGACGATCGTACCGGCCCTCACGATCTGGACGGAGATTATGAACTGGCTCCTGACCCAGATCATCCCGCCCAGAGTGCTGCCAAAACTCGACTTCAGCCGGGCCATTCCGCGCGAATACACAACCGTTGTTGCGATTCCCTGCATGCTCACGAGCAATGCGGCAATCGATCGCCTTATTGACTCGCTGGAAACGAACTACCTGGGCAATAACGATAAGAGACTCACATTCGTCCTGCTGAGCGATTACACGGATGCCGACAATGCCACACTCGCCGAAGATGCCACACTTCTCCGTCAAGCGCAGGTCGGCATTGATACCCTCAACGCGCGCTACCGGGATACAGCGCGGCAACCTTTCGCCCTGCTTCACCGGGAGAGGCTCTGGAACGAGAATTCCGGTATCTGGATGGGCTGGGAGCGTAAACGCGGCAAGATCGTCGAGTTCAATTCCTGGTTACGCGGTGCGGACGACACGAGCTTCGTTTTGCTGCATGGCCACGTTGAAGCCTTACGTACTGCGAAGTTCGTCATCACGCTCGACGCCGACAATCAGTTGCTGCCGGGCGTTGCATCCGAACTCGTCGGAGCACTCGCGCATCCTCTGAATCGCCCGGAATTCGACGAGGCTAGCGGTCGCTTCGTCGCCGGATACACCGTGATACAACCGCGTGTGGAATTGCATCCCGCCAGCGCCAACCGCACTGTTTTCTCTCGCTTGATGTCCGGGGACGTTGGTATCGATCTCTATCACCTTGCGATCTCGGAGGCCTATCAGGATTTCTTCGGGCAAGGCATTTATGCCGGCAAAGGTATCTACGACATACGGGCATTTTCCCGAAGTGTCGAAGGCTTCGTCCCAGACGATGCAGTCCTGAGCCACGATCTTCTGGAAGGCATTCTCGGACGCGCTGCACTTGCTTCCGATATCGTCGTGCTGGAAAACGCCTCACCGAATCTGACCACCGAGTTGAAGCGGCAGCACCGCTGGATTCGCGGCGACTGGCAGCTTTTGCCATGGCTCGCACCAATCGGAGACGCTGCGCCACGCGCCCGTGTTGATTTACTGGGAAAGTGGAAGCTATTCGACAATCTTCGTCGCAGTCTCTTGCCGGTGTCACTCCTTGCGCTTTTCCTGCTCGGCTGGATATTCCTGCCGGAGCATGGCGGGCCATGGACTCTAGCTGTGGCATTAGTGCCCGGGTTGGCAATTATCTACTCTCTGGCCGGTGACATTCGACGCAGTCCCTTGCGCTGGGGAACCTTGCGGTCAACTTTGATTCGGCTTGCCGTTAGTAACGGCAAGAAACTCGGACAGACGCTGGTCAAGCTCACAGTGCTGCCTGTTGTCGCGTATTCAACACTCGATGCGATCATTCGAACGCTTTCACGTTTGCTGATCACACGTCGAAATCTACTCGAGTGGACGCCGTCCGCACAGAGCGAATGGGAAACGCTGGGAACAACGCTGGCCGGCAACTACCGTCACATGATCGCCGCCCCGGTAACCGGATCGTTCGCATGCATGATCGCGATAGCCGGCGACCAGCTCGTGCTCTGGCCCGCGCTATTCGGCGCGGCCTGGCTGGGTGCACCCATGCTAATGTGGTTCATGGCACGCGAGCATGAGGACGAGGTTCTCCTGCTCGAGCCAGAGCGCGCTGAGCTGCGTAAACTGGCGCGGCGTACATGGCAGTTCTATGAACGCTTCGTTGGTCCGGAGACACACTGGCTTCCGCCGGACAACTACCAGGAAGCACCTAAGGTTGCGCTGGCAGAGCGTACATCGCCGACTAATATCGGCCTTTTCCTGATCAGCGCAGTTGCCGCGTATGACCTGAATTATTTCGGTGCAATGGGCCTCCTCACGCGCATCGATGGCACGACGGAAGCGTTGTTACGCATGCGGCGCTTTCGCGGTCACCTGTTCAATTGGTACAACACGCGAGATCTGTCCGTTCTCGAACCGGCCTACGTCTCGACGGTCGACAGTGGCAACCTGATGGCCGCGCTACTGATTTGCCGTAGCGCGCTCCTGGAGATTGAGCAAACGCTCCCTCCTCACCTGCGTGCCCCGGCTGCGCTCGGTGACATAGTCGCTAACATCGAAGAGATACTTTCGAGCAACGGCAATCACGGCGATGGGCCCGAGGCGACCCGCGTCTTTGAGATCTTGACTCAGATTCGGCAATGCGTTTCTGATACACCGAAGGACGCGGCCCAATGGAATGTGGCTCTAACGAATGTCAGCGACGCGCTGTGCGCCGAATTGGACCATGCGGTGTTGCACCTTGCGGAGCATCGCGGTCTCATCTGGAATTCGGAAAGAATCGGTGCACTAAGGACCTGGATCAATCAGCTCCGCCACGAAGCCACGACGCTGCAAACTGAGATCGCTGAGCGGATGATCGATGGCGCGGCGACCGAGTCCCGTGAGCTACTCACATTGCGTGATCGACTGGTTCCTCGTATCGACGAGATTGTTGCTGCGACCGATTTCAGTTTTCTTTTCGACACTAACCGACAGCTGTTTCATATCGGTTATAACAACACGACCGGTGAGCTCGATCCGAGTTACTACGACCTGCTCGCATCCGAGGCTAGAACCGCCAGCCTGATCGCAATCGCAAAAGGTGATGTACCGATCAGCCATTGGGTACATCTCGGACGACCGCTGCGCCGTATTGGTGGCATGCGCGTCGTGCTCTCCTGGAGCGCAACGGCATTCGAGTACCTGATGCCGCGACTGTTCATGGAGACTCCGGCCCACGGACTACTCGACGCGAGTTGTCGCGCTGTGATTCGTGAACAACGCAAGCTGACTCGACATGGCCGCGTGCCGTGGGGTGTTTCGGAGTCCGCCTATTTCGAGCTGGACGACTCCGGTCACTATAAGTATTACGCGTTCGGCATCGAGTCGCTGGCGTTGCGACGCTCAACGCGCGCTCGCTACGTGGTCTCGCCATACGCCAGCCTGCTGGCACTGCCATTCGATCCGCGCCGAGTCCTCGACAACCTTGCGTCCCTTCGTGCGTATGGTTGCTGGGGTCGATATGGCCTGTACGAAGCCCTCGATTTCGGCGAGCAGCCAGGCGCGGACGCCCGACCGCGGCTCGTGCAATCGTTCATGGCACATCATCAGGCCATGATCATCGCCGCGCTGACAAATTCGCTGTGCGGTGATTCACTGGTTCGACGTTTTCACGCGAATCCGGAGATTGCCGCAGTCGAACACCTGTTGTACGAAGCACTGCCCAGGCGCGCGCAGGACCGAGTTATCCGACACATGCCGCCGGTGCGCCCGCGCGTTGTACCTCTTATGACATCGGAACAAGTCAGGATCCCGTCCGATCGAGTCGATCGATTTGTCAATGTCATCGGCAATGGGCACCTGACTATTCGCACGACAGGCTGCGGAAGCGGCGATACTTCGTGGAATACCTACGCCATCACCCGTTGGCAGCCGCGTACTTCGGGTCCGATGGGGGGCGAGGCTACTTACCTATCGGACCTCGACGATGGTGATCTGCACATCCTCGGTGCCACGGATTCTACCGGGGCCGCGGCACCCGAATTCTGGTGCGCGGCACACGAGACAGAGCTGCATCAGCACTTCGGTGACATTCTGGCCCGCCTGTCGACCAGCCTCGCGCCCGACAACGACGTCGCGTTCAAGCGAATCACACTGACGAATGAATCCCGACAGCCGCGGCGAATCGGACTCACGCACTACGCGGAACTGGCACTGGCGCCCGCGGCGGAGGATCAGCGTCATCCAGCCTTCAACAAGCTGTTTATCGAAAGCGAGTTTATCGCCGGGCCGTCCGCTCTCCTGTTTAGCCGCCGGCGCCGTAGTACCGAGGAGTCAGGCCTGTGCTGCGCCGTCAGCGTCATAGTGCCTGACGAATACAAGCCGACGCTACATTACACTTGCGACCGACGTTCGTTTCTCGGGCGCGCCGGAAGCTATCGCAAGCCCGCTGCATTGAGCGGCAGCGAGCCTGCTTTCGATCAAATGACCGGCGGAGGGCTGGACCCTGCAGCTGCGATTGGCGTAACGTTTGAAGTTCCTGCCGGCGCAACCTTGCAGGTGCTATTCGTCACGTCCGTGTCGCCGGACCGTGATCAGGCGCTGGAGTTGATCGATCATTTTC
>JAJFKQ010000117.1 GCA_021773155.1 Woeseiaceae bacterium
GTGCGTATCATTCAGAGCGGTGGGCTGGTTGCGTATCCGACTGACTCCAGCTATGCGTTCGGTTGTCATATTGGTGATAAGAAGGCCACCGACAGAATTCGCAGAATTCGGCGCACCGACAAGAAACACAATTTCACCCTGGTATGTGCAGATCTCTCGGAGATCAGCTTGTACGCGCATGTCGATAACTGGGCCTATCGCCTGATCAAATCGCTTACTCCCGGGCCATATACCTTCATATTGCCGGCGACTCGCGAAGTGCCAAAAATGCTCCAGAATCCCAAGCGACGGACGATTGGTCTTCGCGTACCTGAACACCCGCTCGTCCACGCGATGCTGGGTGCATTGAAAGAACCGATCATGAGTTCAACGCTGACATTGCCGGGTGACGACAGGCCGCTGACGGATCCGCTGGAAATCGAGGAAAAGATCGGCAATCAGATTGAAGCCATCATCGATTGCGGTTCGCCAGGACTTGAGCCGACCACCGTTTTGGACCTGTCGAAGGGCACAATAGACGTTTTGCGGGTCGGTCGCGGCGACATTAGCCAGTTCACCTGACAACCAAGATATACGTTAGAATGCGCCGTTATACGTTGGACAACGCGGCGTAGCCTTCCGGAACCTGCATGAAACCAGAATTAACAGTCCTGACGCCTGAAGACGCACCCAAGCCTGCTCAGGATGAGAAACAGTCGCCTGCTCAGGCTGAGATGCCCTTTGCGGTAGTGGACGGTGAACCTGTAACCACGCTGCCTCAGGATCTCTATATCCCGCCGTACGCGTTGCAGGTGTTTTTGGAGGCATTTGAGGGACCGCTTGATCTGCTCTTGTATCTGATTCGACGCCAGAACATCGACGTTCTCGATATTCCCATCGCGGAGATCACCAAGCAGTACGTCAAATACATCGAGGTGATGGAAGAGCTGCAACTCGAACTCGCCGGTGAATATCTACTCATGGCTGCAATGCTGGCTGAGATTAAGTCGCGCATGTTACTGCCGCGGCCGGAAACGGAGGAAGAGAGCGAGGAAGATCCGCGCGCCGAACTGGTTCGCCGGTTGCAGGAGTATGAGCGCTTCAAGAAAGCTGCTGAAGACATTAGCGATTTGCCGCGCCTGGAGCGCGATGTGTTTATTGCATCGGTGGACGCCCCTGAGCGCAAGATCACGACGAAGATGCCCGACGTCACGATGAAAGAGCTGTTGCTGGCGTTTCACGACGTACTCCAGCGCGCCGAGATGTTCTCGAATCTGCAGTTGCAGCGCGAGCCGCTCTCGGTGCGACAGCGCATGAGCGAAATCCTGACGCGGATCAAGGCAAACGACTTTACGGGCTTCGCGGATCTGTTCGACCCGGAAGAAGGCCGCATGGGCGTGGCCGTTACATTTATAGCTGTCCTGGAACTGCTGCGAGAATCAGTGATCGAAGTCGTGCAGTCGGAACAGTTCGCACCACTGCATATACGTGCAGCGTCTTCGGTGCGTTTGGTTGGTGATGAAGACCAGGGGTCTGAAGAGGACCTGAACTCCCTGGAAGAAGAATAATGGACGAAGACGAGATTAGATATTTTCTGGAGGCAGCCTTGCTCGCAGCAGGACGTCCTCTGACTATCGAGCAAATGAAAGGCTTGTTCGATGGCCGCATGACACCGGAAAATGCCGAAATTCGAAAGGCAATAGTCGCGCTTAATGACGAGTACGAACTGCGTGGCATCGTCGTATCCGAGGTCGCATCCGGATTTCGCATGCAGGTGAAATCCTCGATGGCCGATCGACTACAGAAGCTATGGGAAGAACGCCCACCGCGCTATTCGCGTGCCTTATTCGAAACGCTCGCGCTCATCGCCTACCGGCAACCCATCACTCGCGGCGAGATCGAAGAGATTCGCGGCGTTTCAGTCAGCAGCAACATCACCCGACAATTGCTCGAGCGTGACTGGGTTCGAGTGGTTGGGCATCGCGATGTCCCTGGCCGACCAGCTATGTTCGGCACGACCAAAGGGTTCCTGGACTACTTCAGTCTCAAAAAGCTCGATGATCTGCCACCGCTGGCTGACCTGTCCGATTGGGAGAGTCTCAGGGTCCAGCTGAACCTGCCTGATGTTGAGGGCGCGGACGCAGAGCCCGCTAGCGTGGACTCAGAATCTGCTAACGGTAATGACTTGCCAGTGCTTTATCCTGAAGGCGTAGCAGAGCAGCTTGAGGAGACGGCTGAGGACGAGGAGCAACTTACTGTCTCTGAATGGCCCGAATCGGTTGGCTGACCGCATTCAAAAAGTCCTGGCTGCTGCTGGCCATGGATCACGACGCAAGGTAGAGACATGGATCAGGGAAGGACGCCTGACTGTCGATGGCAAGGTCGCTGAACTTGGTGAGCACATCGAGGGCACTGAGAAAATAACCCTGGATGGCCGTCCACTGGCGGTAAGAGCGGCCGCTCAGCCGCATCGCCACATCATTTACAACAAACCCGGCGACGAGATCACGAGTCGGGACGATCCGGATGGCTGCAAGCTGGTATTTGATTCTTTACCGCGTTTGAAGGGCGCGCGTTGGGTCGCGGTTGGACGTCTTGATCTTGCGACCACTGGTCTCCTGATATTCACGACAGATGGAGCGTTGGCAAACGGACTCATGCATCCATCAGCCGAAATCGTTCGTAAATACGCCGTGCGGGTGCACGGCAACCCCGGACGGTCAGTTCTTGAGAAGCTGCAATCCGGTATTACCCTCGACGACGGGCCCGCGAAATTCGAAAGTATCGAACCAGGTGAAGGTGGTGGAGAAGGTGCGAACCGGTGGTTTAATGTAACGCTTAAAGAAGGGCGAAACAGGGAAGTCCGTCGTTTGTGGGACGCTGTAGGGCAGGAAGTCAGCCGACTCATAAGGCTCTCGTACGGCCCGATTCAGTTGCCGCGAAAGCTGCGTCGCGGCAAGTATGAGTCGCTCACGCCGGCGCAGGTCAAGTCCCTGTACCTGGCAGCCGGGCTGGAGCCACCTCTGGAAGAGTATCGGCCGCCTAAAAGTGTGAGAAAAAACGTCTGGAGGCAAAATAAAAAACGTTAGAAAGCAAAAGGATAACGTAATTACTTAAAGTAAACTATTGAGCGTCGAAGCTCTCACCCGTAACACCCTTGCCGGCAGCGCCCAGAAGGTAGATATACGGCGCCAGAATCTCCTCAGGCCCTTTTAAGAGGTCCCGATCCTCGGCAGGATAAGCGGCCAGCCGCATATTGGTGCGCGTTGCGCCGGGATTGATGCAGTTGACGCGTAATGGCGAATGTCGATGTTCTTCGGCGAGCACTTGCGAAAGGCCTTCAGTCGCAAACTTCGAGACCGCGTACGCTCCCCAGTATGCTTTTCCCGTTCGACCAACGCCGCTACTGGTGAAAATGATCGACGCATCGTCAGACTTTTTCAGCAATGGCAGCAAGACTTGTGTCAAAGCGAACGGGGATGTCACATTCACGTGCATTACCTGTTGCCACAGAACAGCGTCGTACTGCTCGATCGCAAAGCGCTCACCAAGAATGCTCGCGTTGTGCACCAGGCCGTCGAGGCGCCCGAATTCATCTTCCAGACTGCTGGCTAATGTGGTGTAACTCTCGGCATTCGCAGAAGCGAGGTCGAGCACAGCAATCGAAGGGCGCGCGGCACCGTCAATTGCTTCGATCTGATCGTAGACCGCTTCAAGTTTCGCCGTATTGCGACCGTGCAGGATAACCTGAGCGCCAAGTCGAGCCGCTTCCAATGCCAGTGCTTTGCCAATGCCGTCGCTGGCACCTGTGACTAATATAATGCGGTCACGCAGCACGTCATCAGCATACGTGTAGGTCCTTGGGTCTGCGGTCAAGAGTCGTTTCCTTCGATCATGG
Source organism: Woeseiaceae bacterium (assembly GCA_021773155.1). Lineage (GTDB taxonomy): Bacteria > Pseudomonadota > Gammaproteobacteria > Steroidobacterales > Woeseiaceae > UBA1847. Next base: position 3,878 of record JAJFKQ010000117.1, read on the forward strand.
TACGTGGCACTGGCTCGAGCGACTCGAGCTTTTCCATCTCTTTCTTCGAATGAACGCCGAGTTCAACAAACTTGCGCGCGCCGGGTAAGACGCTTCGCTCCAGCGAGCCGACGGCTCTGTTGTAGCTCTCAACGCTACTGCCAAGCTGTCGTCCGACTTTGTTCATATGTGTGACAAACGTAGCGAGGCGGGAATACAGGTCTTCCGCCAATACGCGAATTTCTTTTGCGTTGTCAGCGAGCGCCAATTGGCGCCAGCCGTAGGCAACGGCTTTCAGCAGCGCGACGAAGCTGGTCGGTGTTGCAAGAATTATCTGCTTGGATAGCGCGTACTCAATGAGATCGGGCTCTTCATTGAGCGCCGCACTTAGAAACTGGTCGCCGGGAATAAACAGGATGACAAATTCCGGGCTTTCCTCAAACTGATTCCAATAGGCTTTGGAGGCCAGCATGCGTATGTGCGCCCGTACATTTTTCGCGTGTCGCTCAAGACCTAGCTGGCGCTGTGCGTCGTCAGGGGCTTCGGCTGCCGCCAGGTAAGCATCCAGCGGGGTTTTTACATCGACGACGAGCTCACGTTGGTCCGGCATCCGAACCACCATGTCCGGGCGGAAAACCTGGCCGTCAGTCTCGGTGTGAACCTGCTCGACGAAATCACAATGTTCGACCATTCCAGCGAGTTCGACGAGTCGCCGCAGTGTTATTTCTCCCCAACGGCCACGCACTTCCGGCCGCCGCAATGCGTTCACAAGATTCTGGGTTTCCTGCTTTAGCGACTTTTGGCTCAGTTGCATCTCTTCGAGTTGACTCTTGATGCCGCCGTAGGCTTCGCTGCGCGATTTTTCGAGCTCCGCGATTTGTTTCTGCGATGCCTCAAGCGCGTCACGTATTGGTTTTACAAGTGCCTCGACAGCCTTCTCGCGCTCGCCTAATTCACCCTTGGCTTTTTCCTGATGGGTTTCGAGTTTCTGTTCAGCAAGTTTCAGGAACGTATCGCTATTCGCTTGCAGCGAACGATTGGAAAGTTCTGTGAAGGTCTGTGTCAGCTTGGCGTTAGCGAGTTCGAAGGCGGACTCGCGCTCTTCGACCATGCGCTTATGGCGGCTCTTGCCAATCAACCAGGCGATCAGAACCCCAAGGAGCAGGCCGATCGCGGCTGCGGGCAGGCCGATGGTCAGGTAAGCAGGATCATACGTAAACGAATTCATCAGGCGTCAAGATTAACCGCTTTGAGCACGATTTGTGCGAGTTCTTCGGTCGTTGTCGCAATGACGTTCGCGTCCCACTCACGGGGGTCATCGTCCGGGGTGATGTAACCATAGCCTGCCGCGATGGTCGCCATGCCCGCTCGACGTCCGGCTTCGATGTCCCGCTCGGCATCGCCTATGTAGATCGACGTTGCCGCATCCACGCCAATCAGGTCGCAACCGAGAAGTAGCGGAGCTGGGTCCGGTTTCCGAACAGACAATGTGTCCCCGCTGATAATACATGACGAGCGTTCCGCCAGACCCAATGCGATTAACAGTGGCGCAGTGAGCTGCTCTGGCTTGTTGGTAACGATGCCCCAGGGACAGTCGAGATCGTCGAGTTGATCGAGCAGTCCGTCCAGGCCGTCGAATATCCGGGATTCCTGGCAGATCATCTCTGCATAGCGTTCCAGATATTGCTGATGAAATTCGTCGCCAAACTCGATATCGACTTCAGGGAATCCCAGCGTCAATAATCCAATCGCTCCATTCGATACATAAGAGCGCGCGAGATTGTAAGGCGCAGGTTCGATTCCGTGTTCTTGCTGCAGGTGTTGCAGCACCGTGACCATGTCCGGGGCTGTATCGATCAATGTGCCGTCGAGATCAAACAGGACGGCGTTGTACTCGGCACCGTATAGTTCAGTCACGTCGAAAATACATCAGGTAATTGACGTCAAGATTCTCGCCCAGTGAGTATTCCTTTGTGATCGGGTTGTAGTGCATGCCGATGCTGTCCTGAAGAGCAAGGCCGGCATGTCGCGCCCAGGACTCGAGCTCCGAGGGGCGGATAAATTTTTCATACTCGTGTGTGCCGGCCGGCAGCAGCTTAAGTACGTACTCGGCACCGACGATGGCAAACGCGAACGACTTGGGATTGCGATTGATAGTGGAAAAGAAGACATGGCCGCCGGGTTTCACAAGCTCCGCGCATGACTGGATTACCTGACCCGGGTCCGGGACGTGTTCCAGCATTTCGAGACAGGTTACAACATCAAACGAGCCCGCTTCTTCAGCAGCAAGCTCCTCGGCGGTCGCCTGGCGGTATTCGACGTCTGTTTTGGATTCATGGAGATGCAGCCGTGCAACAGCCAGTGCAGCATCAGCCATATCAATGCCGGTCACAGTCGCTTTGGCCGCCGCCATTGATTCGGCAAGGATGCCGCCACCGCACCCGATGTCGACAACATTGGCTCCGGAAAGCTGTACATGTTGGCGAATCCAGTCAAGGCGCAAGGGATTGATCTCGTGCAGCGGGCGAAATTCACCGTCCGGGTCCCACCAACGGGATGCGAGAGCATCGAATTTGGCGACCTCCGCCTGATCAACATTATTTCTAGCGGTGTTCATTATTTCTTCCACCTGTAGTCAGCATTGCGGCGCCGCAAAACGGTCGCGCCACTCGTTGCTGCGTTGCAGCAGGTTGTCCGTATCGATGTGGACCAATCGTTCATTATCCAGCAGATGCTTGCCCGCAATCCAGACGTCTGTGACTTGATCAGCTCGTGCGGTGTAGACGAGCTGCGATACCGGGTCGTAAACCGGTTGGCTGTGCAAGCGATTCAGATCGATGCAAGCCAGGTCGGCCCATTTGCCCGGCTCGATAGACCCGGTTTCATGCGCGAGTCCCAGCGCCGAAGCGCCGTTCAGTGTTGCCATGCGAAGCGCGTCGCTGGCGGATACTGCTGCCGCATCCGATGCTGTTGCTTTCGCGAGCAATGCCGTCATACGCGTCTCGGAGAGCATATCGAGAGTATTATTACTGGCCGCGCCGTCCGTGCCGATGGCAACGTTAATCCCTGCCTCGCGATACCGGGCGACCGGAGCGATGCCGCTGGCAAGTTTCAGGTTCGATCGTGGGCAATGCGCGATATTTACGCCGGCCTCGGCAAACATTTCGATTTCTTTGTCACTCATGTGCACAGAATGAACGGCCAGCAATGACGCATT
>JAJFKQ010000118.1 GCA_021773155.1 Woeseiaceae bacterium
CTCGGCTACGAGTTTGATATCGCGTATACCTCGGTACTCAAGCGCGCCATTCGCACGCTTTGGCACATACAGGACCAGATGGACCTGATGTGGATTCCGGTTATCCGCGACTGGCGCTTGAACGAGCGTCACTACGGCGCTTTGCAAGGGCTCAACAAAGCGGAAACTGCAGCCAGGTATGGCGATGATCAGGTACACATCTGGCGTCGTAGCTACGACATCCCTCCGCCCGCACTGGATGCCGACGACGAGCGTCACCCGGCCCACGATCCTCGCTACGCTGGAATTGAAGGACTTCCCGCCACAGAGTCACTTGCAACAACTCTCGACAGGGTCCTGCCATGCTGGAATGACGTTATTGCTCCCGAGCTGCGCGCCGGGAATAACGTACTGATCGCCGCTCATGGCAATAGCCTCAGGGCATTGGTCATGATGCTGGATGGTATCTCCAAAGACGAAATTACCGGCTTCAATATACCAACGGGCGTTCCACTTGCTTACGAACTCGACGACGATTTACAGCCAGCATCGAGAGAGTTTCTCGGTGATCCGGAAGCGATAGCGAAAGCCGCCGCTGCAGTCGCCGCACAAGGAAAGTCGAGCTAGTGTAGTGTCCTGGATTGTATGGCGATTAAGCGAGACGAGCAGGACACTACACTAGATCCTTCTACTTCTGCGTACCTGGTTTCGAGCGCGGCGGCCTCCATTCATCGGGATCAATCACACGCATCAGCCCTTCCTGTGACGTTGAGGCAACGAGCCGTCCGTCCTCGGTGAACAGCTGACCGCGGGCCAGGCCGCGCGCACCCGATGAATTCGGACTATCCATCGCGTACAGCAACCACTCATCTATTTTGACCTCACCGTGAAACCAGAGTGCATGATCTAGGCTTGCCATAATTACGCTGCCCCGGGTAAATGACAATCCATGCGGCAACATCGCCGTGCCAAGTAGCTCGTAATCGGAAACATAGGTCAGCAGGTTTTGATGCAACACCGGGTTATCTGGCAATGTATCGACTGCGCGTATCCAGACGTGCTTTTTCGGCGGTAGCTTTTCCGGTGTTTCGAAATTTACGGGTTCAACGTGTCGGAATTCAAACGGACGCTTGTCCGTCATGAATCGACGCATTACAGACGGGATGTGCCGCAACATATCCTTCGCAACGTCCGTGAGATCCTTGAGACCATCTGGACCCGGTACGTCGGGCATTTCCGCCTGGTGCACCAGCCCCTCTTCCGGATCTTGAAACGAAGCAGCAAGGTTAAGTATGGGTCGACCGTGCTGAATAGCGACGACACGACGATTCGAGAAGCTACCGCCGTCACGCGCTCGATCGACCTCGTAGATGATCGGTGAATTCACATCACCGCGTCGCAAGAAGTACGCATGCAAGGAATGCGCGACGCGGCCATCAACTGTGTTTTGGGCGGCCGATAAAGCCTGCCCGAGAACCTGACCACCGAAAACTTGCGGGCTGCCTATATCGCGACTGTCACCACGAAAAATATTGTCCTCAATTTGTTCCAGGCGCAAGAGCCCGATCAGGTTTTCCAGTACCGGGTGCACTGGCGTCAGCCTCCGGTACGGCCGCCATCGACCGCAATACCGGTGCCACTCACAAATACCGCATCATCGCTCGCGAGAAAAAGTACGACCTTGGCAATGTCCACAGGTTCTCCAAGTCGTCTTGCCGCCGATGCCTTGATGCAGTGATCTCGCAGGGACTTGTCTTTGCGAAAGATGTCACGACTATCCGGTGTCATGACACCGCCAGGCTGAACGTAATTGGCCGTAATACCGAACTCGCCGATTTCCACAGCAAGTGCTCGGGTCAGGTTGGCCAAATCCTGTTCTGCCCTGTCGAACGCGTCATTCGCATCGGCTGCAAAACTGCTGCGTAAGAAACCCATGTTAATAATTCGACCCGCCGGACTCTTTTTGAGATGCGGTAATGCAGCTCGGCAACTCGATAATGTTAGTGCAGCGCGCGACTGCAGCAATCGCTCAAGTTTTTCAGCGGACGCATCCATTGGTGCTGTAAACGACAACGGAAATTCGTTGACGAGAATATCAATACCACCCATCTGGTCGACCGCTTCCTGAACCAGCGCCGGCATCTGGTCTGCATCAACAAGATTTGCCGTCATGCCGGTGATGCCCTTTACGGCCGCAAAATGTCGCTCGACTCCACTGTTATTGGTATCCACCGCAAGTACTGTCGCACCATGCCTGATTAAGGTGCGGGCGCTGGCCTCTCCGATACCACTACCGGCGTTCAAAACCAGTGCATTCAATCCATATAGTCGCAGGGGATCACCCATCCAATTTCCTTCATTAATAATGATTCTTATTTGGGCTCAGATATTAGCAAAACATCATTTTTTCATGAGCTTGGCTGCTGATTCTAACCCGGAATTTCATGATATGCTCGATCAATAATAAGCCCGCTCCGGCAATGGAGAACCCGATGTCCGACTCTCGAATCTCTGTTGGTCTCGCTCAGATAGCACCAGTATGGCTCAACCGCGACGCAACGATCGACAAGGTAGTCAGCTGGATCGAGAAAGCAGCCGGTGAAGGTTGCTCACTGGTCGTATTTGGTGAGGCGTTATTACCTGGCTATCCGTTCTGGGTGGAGCGAACTGACGGAGCCCGCTTCGAGTCCGAAATTCAGAAATCACTATTCGCGCATTACGTTAGCCAGGGAATAGTGATTGAGAATGGCGATCTGGATCGCATCTGCAAGGCCGCTCGCGCGCATAAGATTTCAGTCTATCTTGGCATCATGGAACGAGCGGCAGACCGCGGCGGGCACAGCCTGTATTGCTCCATGGTATATGTCGACGCTGAAGGTGTTATCGGTTCGGCACACCGCAAGCTGATGCCGACGCATGAAGAGCGCCTGGTCTGGGCAATAGGCGATGGTCATGGCCTGCGCACACACAAGCTCGGCCCTTTTACAGCCGGCGGCCTTAATTGCTGGGAAAACTGGCTGCCGCTCGCCAGAGCATCACTTTATGCTCAAGGCGAAGACTTGCACGTCGCCATCTGGCCGGGCAATGTCCGTAACACTGAGGAAATCACGCGATTTATTGCGCGCGAAAGTCGCTCTTACGTCCTTTCCGTCGGTGGATTGATGAGAAAATCCGATATCGGACTTGAATTGCCGCATTCAGACTTGCTTACGGATACTGCAGACGATTTGATGGCGGACGGTGGCTCCTGTGTTGCTGCACCGAATGGTGAGTGGCTGCTGGAACCGCAAGCAGGTGATGAATCGCTGTATATCGTCGAACTCGACCACAAACGGGTTCTCGAGGAACACCACAGTCTCGACGTCGCAGGTCACTACGCGAGGCCTGACGTCACCCGGCTTGTGGTGAATCGAAAACGGCAGACTACCGCCGAATTTTCTGACGACTAATTATTTAAGCGTCTACTGCATTAAAGAAGTACATGCCCAATGTCTCGGCAACACACGCTGGCTTGCGCTGACCTTCGACTTCGAGTCGCACTTCGGAGGTCAGCAGCAACGCCCCTGCGCGTTGCTGCGCTTTCAAAACGACTGCCCTGCCCCGCAGTCGTGAGCTCACAGGCACCGGTGCATAGAAGCGA
>JAJFKQ010000119.1 GCA_021773155.1 Woeseiaceae bacterium
CAAAATGCACGCCAGCCTCTAGCATCTGGCGCATGGTTACGTCTGCCATATCGATTTCTCCGGGTTAGGCCTCCGCATACCCCATCGCACAACCCCTTTTTTAGTGGGGCACCCAGTGAGATGTGTCGGTATACGTGTGAAGTATTTGCCCCTCTAATAACAACAATTTGCTACTGACGGGCGCGCTTTATACCATAGCCGGCCGCGCCCAACAACGCGCAAAAGAAAAGAAATATCGTCAAAGGGGTCAGAGCCCTTTTTCCCTGATCGAAACTGATCCCGGATTTCGGGAAAAGGGCTCTGACCCCTTATTTTGACCCCTTATTTTAGGAGCAGTATGTCTGTAACGATAAAAACGCCCGAACAACAGGACAAAATGCGTGTCGCAGGCCGGCTTGCCGCCGACGTCCTTGATATGATTGGTGATTATGTAAAACCGGGTGTGTCGACGGGCGAACTGGATCGTATCTGCCACGAGTACATCACCGACGTTCAGAACGCGATCCCCGCCCCGCTCAATTATCGCGGATTTCCGAAATCGATTTGTACGTCCGTCAATCATGTGGTCTGTCACGGCATTCCGGGCGACAAGACACTGAAAAGCGGCGATGCCGTTAATATCGACGTTACGGTCATAAAAGACGGCTTTCACGGCGATACGAGCCGTATGTTTTTCGTGGGAAAACCCAATATCCAGGCCAAGCGGCTGTCGGATGTCGCGTTCGAAAGCATGTGGTTGGGCATAAAAGAACTGGGGCCCGGCAAGCGCTTGGGCGATATCGGCGCGGCGGTGCAAAAGAATGTTGAGAAAAACCGCTTTTCGGTGGTCCGCGAATACTGCGGGCACGGAATTGGCGCGGTTTTTCACGAGGATCCGCAGGTTTTGCATTACGGCAAGCCGAATACCGGCCTCGAGTTGCAGGAAGGCATGACCCTGACGGTCGAACCCATGGTGAACGCCGGCAAAGCCAACGTGCGATTATTGCCCGATGGGTGGACGGTCATCACCAAAGACCACAGTTTGTCGGCACAATGGGAGCATACCTGCTTGGTCACTAAGAAAGGCTACGAGGTGCTGACACTCGGCGCTGAATCAAGAAGTAAATAATTATTAAAATACAATGACTTATGGACCGATCCGCGACGCGCTGGCCACAGCCGGTGACGACCTCAAGGCACGATTTGAGGCGGGCGAGTCGGTCGTTGAACTTGTCCACGCCAGATCCAGGCTGATTGACGAGCTGTTGCTTCGGCTCTGGAACGAGCACGTTCCGGATTGTGATGCCGCTTTGGTCGCCGTCGGCGGCTATGGGCGTGGTGAATTGCATCCCGGATCGGACGTCGACGTAATGATCCTGTTGCCGGAATCGATCAACGCGCGCTGTGAGGAAGCGCTGTCCGGCTTCGTGACCTGTCTTTGGGACGTCGGGCTCGAAATTGGGCACAGCGTACGCACCATCGCAGAATGTTCGGTCGAAGCCGCCGGCGATCTGAGCATTGCAACGACACTGATGGAATCGCGATTGCTCGTCGGACCCGAAGCCCTGTTCCTTGAGATGGAAGCCGTCATAGCGCCCGATCGCATGTGGCCGTCAGCGACCTTTTTCGAGGAAAAGCTCAAGGAACAGATCAGCCGGCATCATCGTTATCACGATACCGCTTACAATCTTGAGCCCAATGTGAAAGGCAGCCCGGGCGGGCTACGTGATATCCAGATGATCGGCTGGGTCGCAAAACGGCATTTCGGGGCGACAACTCTGGCCGAGTTGGTCGATCACAAGTTCCTCACACCGGTTCAGTTACAGCGACTTGAGGATGGCGAGCATTTTCTGTGGCGCATACGTTTTGCGCTGCATGTGCTGACCGGACGCCGCGAAGACCGCCTGCTGTTCGATCATCAAACGCGGCTCGCCGAGATGCTCGGTTACGAAGACGCCACCTACACGCTCGCGGTCGAGCAAATGATGCAACGTTATTACCGCACGGTGATGGAGCTGAGCCGCCTGAACGAAATACTGCTGCAGCAATTCGAAGAAGCCATTCTGATGGATCCGAATGCACCGGCAGAACCACTAAACGAACGTTTTCAGGTGAAAAACGGCTTTCTCCAGACTGTCGATGAACAGGTATTCAAGCGCGAGCCCTCGGCCATGCTCGAATTATTTGTACTGCTGCAGGATAACCCGGAACTGCGCGGCGTAAGCGCCTATACGGTCAGCTCGATCAAACGCCATTTGCATCTGATCAATGACGAATTTCGGCAGAATCCGCGCAATCATCGTCTTTTCCTGAATATTCTGCGGGCTCCCGAAGGAGTCACGCACGAACTTCGCCGCATGAATCTGTACGGCGTGCTGGGGCTCTATATCCCGGCATTCGGGCGAATCGTCGGGCGCATGCAATACGATCTGTTCCATGCATACACCGTCGATGAGCACACGCTGTTTGTCGTCAGTAACCTGCGACGCTTTGCATTACACCGATATGATGGCGAGTTTCCTCATTGCAGCGAAGTCATGCAGTCACTGGAGAAACCGGAGATCGCCTACCTGAGCGGGCTGTTCCACGACATTGCCAAGGGCCGCGGTGGAGACCACTCGGAACTGGGCGCCGTTGACGCGGAAGCCTTTTGCCTCGAACACGGGCTAAGCCGGTCGGAGGCACGAACAGTCGCATGGCTTGTACGCCACCATCTCCTGCTGTCGACGACCGCGCAAAAGAAGGACCTTGGCGACCCGGATGTAATCAATGAATTTGCCGAGATCGCAGGGGATCGCACGCGTCTTGATTATCTTTACGTACTGACAGTCGCTGACGTACGCGCCACCGACCCGAAACTGTGGAATTCGTGGAAGGCGCAATTATTTCGCGATCTCTATGAGCTGGCCAAGCGCGCACTTCGTCGCGGCCTTGAGAATCCTTTCGAAGGCGAACAACTCGTCAGCGAAAAACAGGAAAAGGCACGCCGGTATCTGGACACCACCGGCGTTAGCGCCGAAAGCGTCGCCAAAGTTTGGCGATTATTCAACGAGAACTACTTCCTGCGTTACCGGAGTTCCGAGATCGCGTGGCACACGGAGTGGCTATCCGATTCGGATACCGACAGCAATATCGGTCTCGTCGATGTGCGTCGTCGACGTACGGGTGACGGTGTTGAGGCTGTGCTTTTTACGCGGCAAACGAAACGCACTTTCGCCCACGTTACGGCGGTCCTGGACGAGCTCGGGATGACGATTATGGATGCTCGAATCGTCCCGCTGGACAATGGCAACAGCATCGACACTTACGTCTTCATGGAGTCCGACAAGCGTGTCGACATCGATGAAGAGCGAACAAACAAGATTCGACGTGCATTGACGCGTATCCTGACCGCCAGCGACGAAAAGGTTGCGAAAGTCACGCGCGCGGTCACGCGCCAGGCGCGAATGTTCACTACGCCGACCCGAGTGAACTTCAGGCCGGGCACTTCTGATGATCAGACTGTTTTCGAACTCGTTACGGCAGATCGACCCGGGCTTCTGAGCAAAGTGGGTCAGGTATTCATAGAACAAGGTATTAACATCACGTCCGCCAAAATCATGACGATCGGAGAACGTGCTGAAGACATGTTTTATATTAGTGACCTGTCGGGACGTGCCCTAAAAGAAACTGCATTGGATAACCTGGCGGACTCGCTGCGTGACAAACTGGATCCAAATGAACAAGAGGTTTGAGTGAAAAACATGCGGAAATTGGAAGCGATCATCGAACATGCGTACGACAACAGGTCGAAGGGTTTCGATAATCAGGGAAAAGTTGACGCCGCAGTCCAGGAGGCGATCGCCCTGCTCGACGCCGGCGAGCTTCGTGTCGCGGAAAAACGCGGGGCCGACTGGCATGTCAACCAGTGGCTGAAAAAAGCGGTATTGCTGAGCTTTGCGCTGCGCGACAATGAAGTGATTGATAGCGGCCACAGCCGCTTTTACGACAAAGTTCCGATGAAATACGCCAACTACACGGCGGAGAAATTCGCCGCCGACGGAGTCCGGGTGGTTCCCGACGCGATCGTTCGACGGGGCGCCTACGTTGCTCCGGATGTTGTTCTGATGCCGAGTTATACAAACATCGGTGCTTACGTCGATAGTGGCACCATGGTCGATACCTGGGCAACGGTCGGTAGTTGTGCGCAGATCGGCAAGAACGTTCATCTATCGGGTGGTGTTGGCATCGGCGGCGTTCTGGAACCCGTTCAGGCAGGACCGACGATCATCGAGGACAACTGCTTCATCGGCGCGCGTTCCGAGGTCGTTGAAGGCGTCATCGTCGAGCAAGGTTCCGTCATTTCAATGGGCGTGTACCTTGGCCAGAGCACGAGAATTTACGATCGGGAAACAAACACGATAAGCTACGGTAGAATCCCGGCCGGCTCGGTTGTCGTTGCCGGAAATTTGCCGTCCAGGGACGGAAAATACTCTTTGTATTGTGCCGTCATTGTAAAGAAGGTTGATGCCGGAACGCGGGCAAAAACCGGACTCAACGATCTTTTGAGGAATCTGGACTAACGAAAAATGCTGATGGTCTACGGAATTAAGAGCTGCGATACGTGCAGGAGAGCACGCAAGTATTTTGCTGAGAATGACATCGAATTTCGGTTTCACGACGTTCGTGATGATGGACTGGATATTCAGATGCTTGAACGGTGGGCTGGGCGTATCGACTGGACCAAATTGCTAAACAAGCAAAGTTTGACATGGCGCAAGATTCCCGAGGTGGACCGGAGCGGTATAACTGAAACTAAAGCGTTTGCGTTGATGATCGAGAATCCGACTTTGGTGAAGCGGCCAGTGCTGGAGTCTGAGACGTTTATTGCAGTTGGATTTTCCGAAAAACGATTTTCTGAATTTTGGGACAAATCACACGAAGCGGGTCGGTGAACAAATCGGGATTCGGGATAACCTAAATTGCGCCTGTGAGTGAAGCGATTTCGGTTATCCCGAATCCCGATTTGTTCTACTCAGCCTATTCTTCCCGTGATGTAGTCTTCGGTTAGCTTATGCTGCGGATTAGTGAAAACTTTGTCCGTGTCATCGACCTCAACCAAATACCCCAGATGGAAATACGCGACGCGGCGTGAAACTCGAGCCGCTTGTTGCATTGAATGGGTGACTATGACGATTGCGTAGTCTTCGCAGAGTTCGTCCATCAGGTCTTCGATGCGGGCGGTTGCGATCGGGTCCAGCGCTGAACAGGGTTCGTCCATCAGAATCACCTCTGGATTGACGGCAATCGTTCGGGCGATGCAAAGACGCTGTTGTTGGCCACCTGACAGGCTGGTACCCGGTTCCTCGAGACGATCCTTCACTTCTTTAAGCAAGCCCGCCCTTTCCAGACTCGAATGGACGATGCCATCAAGCTCGGACCGGTCGCCGGCCAGGCCATGAATTCGTGGGCCGTAGGCGACGTTATCGTAAATACTTTTTGGGAACGGATTTGGTTTCTGAAACACTATGCCGACGCGGGCACGCAGTGCCACCGGGTCCTGCTGCTTGCTGTAGATGTCAGTACCATCGAGCAATATGTTGCCGGTAACTCGGGCAGTCTCGATAGTGTCATTCATGCGATTAAGGCAACGTAGAAAGGTCGATTTACCGCATCCCGAAGGACCAATTAGCGCCACGACCTGCTTCTTGCCGATCTCAAGAGTCACATCGCGAATGGCATGATTATCGCCATAATAGACATTGACGTTTTCCGCGACCATAAACGCATTATCACAACGCACATTGCCGACCGTTTCGCGCCCAAGCTCCACTTCTTGCCCGTGATAGCCGGGCACTGCCAGATCTACATGATGTTCTGTCGGTGTGTCAGTCGTCTCAGTCATAGCTGCCGTTTTCAATTGGGTAACCTTGCGGTCTTGTTCTATAGCTACCATTTACGTTCCATCCGCTTGCGGATAATAACCGCCGTAAGATTCATTAGTAACAAGAATCCGAGTAAAACAATAATCGCTGCCGAAGTTCGTTCAGCGAACGCGCGCTCCGGGCTGTCTGCCCAGAGATATATTTGCACCGGTAGCGCGGTCGAAGGGTCCGTAAATGAACCCGGAACATCGACGACGAATGCGATCATTCCGATCATCAGTAGTGGCGCGGATTCTCCAAGCGCTCGACTCATACCGATGATTGCGCCGGTTAACATTCCCGGCATCGCCAGCGGCAACACATGGTGAAAAACGACTTGCATTTGCGATGCGCCAAGGCCCAGCGCTGCCTCGCGAATGGACGGCGGCACCGCCTTAATGGCTGCACGCGATGCGATAATTATGACCGGCAATGTCAACAAAGTCAGAACCAGGCCGCCAACCAGTGGCGCGGAACGTGGCAACGCCATCCAGTTGATGAATACTGCGAGACCCAACAGCCCAAATACGATTGATGGAACGGCGGCCAGGTTGTTGATATTCACTTCTATCAAATCCGACCAGCGATTCTTTGGCGCAAACTCTTCAAGGTAGATCGCCGCCGCGACGCCGATGGGGAACGACAAAGCAATGGTCACGACCAGCATGAAAAACGAACCCATCGTGGCGCCCTTGATGCCGGCCAATTCCGGTTCGCGGGAATCGCCGTTCGTAAATAGAGCCGTATTAAATTTTTTGTCCAGACGTCCTGCCTGATCCAGTTTATTGATCCAGCCAATTTGCCAATCCGATAAAGGTCGCAAACTCTCATCCAGCGACGCGTCGATATTGCCTTTCATCAGCATGTCTACGTTCGCTGATACCGGCACCCAGATTGACTGTGTCGTACCCATTAATTCAGAATTCTGAGCAATCATTTCCTGTATCTGATATCCGGCACCAATGCTGACCAGTCGATACAGTTCGCGCCGTTCGCCACGCCCGGACACGTCGGGCAGTTCGTTCAGTAATGCGGTTCTGATCAATCCATCGAAGTCCGCATATATAAGATCCAGCTCACCATTTGGAGCCAGAACGTCTTCATTAAATTCGACGTTGAGTTGCAGGAACGTTTGTGAGAAGGCAGACGAGCCCTTACCCAGCAGCGTTGCGAAGAAAATAACGAGGAACAGTATCCCAACGGCTGTTGCAAACATGCCGACCAGACGAAATGTGAATTCCTTGCGACGTCGTCGTGCCAGCCCCGCTTCGACTTTCTGTCTGGTTGTCAATTCTGTGCTCATAACGTTATGCCTACTCGTACTGTTCGCGATATTTGCGAACAACATGCAGTCCGATGACATTCAAAATTAACGTCACGACGAAAAGCATCAGGCCCAAAGCAAATGCTGCCAGCGTCTTCGCGCTATCAAACTCCTGATCGCCGACCAATAGGGTCACGATCTGCACGGTCACCGTGGTTACCGCTTCGAAGGGGTTCGCCGTCAAATTTGCGGCCAACCCGGCGGCCATTACCACAATCATTGTTTCGCCAATTGCTCGTGAAACCGCGAGCAATATGCCACCAACGATTCCCGGTAACGCCGCTGGAATAATGACTTTCGTCATTGTTTCCGATCGCGTTGAGCCTAGCCCCAATGCGCCGTCCCGCATCGACGCAGGAACCGCATTGATAGCATCGTCAGTCAATGATGAGACCAATGGAATAATCATGATGCCCATCACCAAACCAGCCGCCAACGCACTTTCGGAGGCGACTTCAAAACCTGCCGATTCACCCGCCTTGCGTACCCACGGTGCGACGGTTAACGCCGCAAAAAAACCGTAAACAACGGTCGGTATGCCGGCGAGAATTTCCAATAAGGGCTTGGCGATACCACGTATCCGCGACGTTGAGTACTCCGCCAAATAAATTGCCGTCATCAATCCGACAGGCACGGAGACAAACATGGCAATGCCGGTAATCAGCATCGTCCCGGCGAACAGCGGCACGGCACCAAAACTACCGGACGATCCAACCTGATCGGCGCGTATTGCCGTTTGTGGACTCCAGGTCGTACCAAACAGAAATTCTGTCGCCGGTACCTTCTGAAAAAACATGAGTGCCTCAAATAATACGGACAGGACGATTCCGATCGTCGTGAAGACAGCGATGCTGGATGCGCCGATCAATGCCCAGCGGACAACGCCCTCAACCTTATTGCGAGCTCGCAGATCCGGATGAATTTTGCGCCACGCAAAGGCCCCACCTAACGCCGCGAGGCCGATTACCAGAACGGCAAGCAACTGCCGGCTCTTGGCCAGGTAATCATTGAATGAATCTGCGGCGCCGCGAAGATTTTCATCAATCGCAATGCTCACGACATCACCTGATGCCAGATTTCTAATATTGTTAACCAGGAGATTTAATTCACCGGCCGAAAGAGACTGATAGGAGTCTGGCAGACCGCTCACGACCAGGGCCGTGACAATTTTCGGCTCAATGAGCACCCAGCCAAGCAGCAATGTAAGCGCTGGAAGAACGACCCAAATCGCTACGAAATAACCGTAGTAACCGGGCAATGAATGCAAGGCCATACCTTTTCCCGGTCCGCCGACGAGCGACAAGGAGTGACCACGCCCCAAGTAGAACGCACCAATCGAGAAAAATCCCAGCAGCAGTATTAGCGTTGTGCTTTGCATCTACGTTCTTTGTTATTCCACATTGCAACGAATGACGGCGACCCGACATGGGGTCGCCGACAGACGAAAGAAACGACTCAGTTTACTGATTGCCTAATGATAGCGGAGTCAGCTCCCGAACATTGGTCGCAACAGCACTGCGCTCCTCATCGGGCATCGGAATCAAGCCCCGATCAGAGAGGTAACCCTCTTCACCCCAGGCGCGTTCACTCGTGAATTCGCGAAGATACCCGCGTAATCCCGGGATAACATCGACGTGCGCTTTTTTCACATAGAAATACAGCGGCCGGGATACCGGGTAATCACCGTCAGCGATCGCATCAAAGGTTGGAGCGATACCATCAACCGTCGCACCTTTGACCTTTTCCTTGTTCTGGTCAAGAAAGCTGAATCCGAAAATACCAAATGCATTCGGGTTGGCCTGAAGTTTCTGTACGATCAGGTTGTCATTTTCGCCAGCTTCGACGAATGCGCCATCTTCACGGATAGTATGGCAAATTGCCTTGTACTGATTCTTGTCCGAGCTCTTCAGGACTTTGATCCACGGCACTGTCTTACAGCCACCTTCCATCGCCAATTCAACAAACGCATCACGTGTGCCCGAGGTCGGCGGCGGACCCAGTACTTCAATTTTTACAGCCGGCAAAGCGGAATTTACGTCCGCCCAGGTCTCGTACGGATTCGCAATGAGTTCGCCTTCACTGTCGCCAGGAACTTCCTTGGCAAGAGCCATGAAAATGTCGCGGCGGCTAAGCGCCATCGATATCGATTCCAATGCGTTGGCAATAACGATGCCGTCGTAGCCGATCTTGACCTCAACGATCGCGGTCACGCCATTCTTCGCACAAGTATCAAATTCCGATTGCTTTATTGCGCGCGAAGAGTTCGCGACGTCCGGGTGGTCAACACCAACACCATCACAAAACAACTTCAGACCGCCACCGGATCCCGTGGATTCGATTTTTGGCGTCTTGAACTCGCTACCACGACCAAATCGCTCTGCGACGACGGTAGCAAACGGATAAACTGTAGAGGAACCGACAACATAGACATAGTCACGTCCCGACTGTGCGAACGCTGTCGCTGACAGGGCCAGGCTCACAACCGTTGTAGAAATTCCTGCAAAAACTTTGCGCTTCGTACTCACTTTTTGAGTCTCCGATTTGATTAAATCACCATGCGAAGAATAGCGATGAATTGTTACCGAATTGTTGCAGCTTTGCGCTGGTCGAACGGCATCGATTAAGCGACGTTTTTGCACTTTTATTATATTTTTCATGTACATATGATACCTTTCTAAGTCTATGAATGACGTTACGACAAAGCCGGAAATTGAACTCCTCTCTGATCTCATCAGGCGCGCATCGATAACGCCGCACGACGCAGGCTGCCAGCAACTGCTGATCGAGCGTCTTGACGCGTTGGGTTTTGAATGCGAAACCATGATATTCGGCGATACAACGAATCTTTGGGCTCGCCGCGGCAGCGACGCTCCCGTCTTGTGCTTTGCCGGACACACCGATGTTGTGCCGCCGGGCGATACCTCGGAATGGAGTACCGATCCATTCGAACCAACGATCAAGGACGGTCAAATGTACGGGCGTGGCGCAGCCGATATGAAGAGTGGACTCGCGTCGATGATTGTTGCCATCGAACGATTTCTTCAGGAAAACGAAAGCCATGCTGGAAGCATTGCATTACTGATCACCAGCGATGAAGAAGGGCGCGCTCGCGACGGTACGCTCAAAGTAATGGAAACGCTTACCGCTCGTGGAGAAGCTATCGACTGGTGCGTCATAGGCGAACCGTCCAGTCAGGAATCACTCGGCGACCTGATACGTGTCGGTCGACGCGGATCGCTCAGTGGGATGTTAACGGTCTCCGGCATTCAGGGACACGTCGCCTACCCGCATTTAGCGGACAATCCGATCCGCCGCTTCGCTCCTGTGCTCGCAGAATTGCACAATATTGAGTGGGACCTCGGAAATGAGTACTTCCCGCCGACCAGTTTTCAGGTCGTGAATATCCAAAGCGGAATTGGCGCGCCAAATGTTACGCCCTCTGAGCTCTCGGCAAGGTTCAATTTTCGTTATTCAACCGAATGGGAGCATGAATCGCTGCAGAAACGTGTGCACGAAGTTTTTGACGCGCATGATTTTGACTATGATTTAAGGTGGCACTTGTCGGGTAAACCCTTCCTCACTGAAAAGGGAAAATTGACCAACGCTGTCGTTCAGGCGGTCGCGGAGATTGTGGGCAGTGAACCGGAACTCTCAACCGGTGGTGGCACGTCGGATGGACGTTTTATCTCACCTGCGGGTGTCGATGTTGTCGAGCTGGGCCCGGTGAGCGCGTCAATTCACAAAATAGACGAACACGTAAACATCGACGATGTTGTGCGATTAACCAGTATGTACCAGAGAATTATGGAGCTGATGCTCTAGCCGCGGAAGTTGTTCCAGATAGCGAAGCCTCCAAGCCCTAACATGCCGATGACCACCCACGTCGGCATGGACAAACCGAGAAAACGCCACACAACCTCCGCACATTCGCCGGAGCCCTTGAGGACCATGCCCAGCACGTCTTTCAGCGGGAAATTTTCGACCATGTATTCCAAACCCGGACCGCACGATGGCACTTCGTCAGCCGGCAGGTTTTGCAAACGTACGTGCCAACCCGCAACGGCAACGCCACAGCCCGCGATTATTGCGGCCACGACGGCGTAGACCCGCGAGCCTGTCATTCCAGGGTTGTGAATAGCAACTGCGAGAAAAACAAGTCCCAGCGAGATTACCGCGACGCGTTGCAAAATACAGAGCGGGCAAGGATCAAGTAGCAGAATGTGCTGAGCGTACAGCGCGAACCCCATCATCCCGGCACAAGCCAGGGCTCCCGCCAGGTTCAGGATACGTTTGTTCGATAGCGTCATAGTGTTATCAGTCGGAAGGAATTTCGGATGCGTCGGAAATTCCAGTATGACGCACATCCCGTCCCTGCACCATATAGATAACGTATTCGCATATGTTCTTCGCATGATCGCCGATGCGCTCCAGCGAGCGTGCTGCCCAGGTCACGTTCATAACACGCTTAATTGACCTCGGATCCTCCATCATGAACGTTATGCACTGCCGTTGGATGGTTTCGTATTCTTCATCGACGCCTTCGTCTTCACGTACGACTTCAAATGCTTCGTCTACATCAAGGCGTGCGAACGCATTCATCGCGTCGCGGACCATGTGCGACACATGCGTACCTAATGTCTTCAACTCTCGATAGGAATCTGGTGGACGATCCATCGCCGCCAGCCGGGATGCCAGAAAACCTATTTTCTCGGCCTCGTCGCCGATCCTTTCCAGGTCAGTAATGGTTTTGATGATAGCGACGATGAGCCGCAGGTCGCTGGCGGCCGGTGCCCGCATCGCAAGAATCCGGCCACACTCTTCGTCAATACTGACTTCGAGGTCATTGACCTTGTAGTCATCATTGGCGACTTTCAATCCAAGCTCACTGTCGCCGGTAACGATGGCCGTTATCGCGCGCAGAAGCTGTGATTCAACCAAGCCACCCATCGCGAGCACCATGCTTCTCAGGTCTTCGATATCTTTGTTGAAGCGCTTTGAAATATGGCCGGTCAAATCTGAAGCTTCCATGACTACTCCACTTAGTCGAACTTGAATTCCAAGTCTATCTGCACACGATTATAGTCGTGTTCTGTCCCCTGGAAACGATCTTTATCGTTGACGAAGAAAGTTCCGCCGAGAAATATCTTCCTGGACAGGCCGTACTTCGTTTTGAACATGTGACCTTTGGCATCCGTACCACCGCCGGCGAAATCAGAATCACTGAAGGTTCCGATTACCGAATCCGCTTCGATATCCTGATAGATCCATGTGAATTCAAAATCACCTTTCTTTTTCGCGGACCCCAGTTTCGCGCCGAACGTATAGGCAGTGTCCTGAACGCTAACTTCACCATTCTGCGTGTAGTGAGCAAACACCTGCAGCGGCCAATCGCTCACCTTGGTATCGAATTGTGCGAATACTTCGGTGTTCTTGTAGTCGAAGATGTAGTCGCCGTCTAAATTCACAGAGTTGCCTTTAGCCTTACCATTGTAGAAAGGCTCATTGCCGACAGTGTCGGTATAGGCGAAGTAACCAAATCCGGCCGTTAACTTGCCTGCATCACCAAGCTCAAATTTCATACCGCCTTGAACTGCGTACAGCAATGAATCATCGGTCGAACTGCGTTCTTCGACTGAAAATCCGGCGACCGTTCCGAAGAACATACCCGAGCTGAATTTAGCCGCAAAACCTTCGGGATTCAGATCACCGTCCCATATCAACGGCACCTTGCCTGCTTTGAACAACGGGTTTTTCATCTTGCCTGCGTTGATAGCCAATGAATCATTAACCTTCCAGTCGACGTACGCGAGGTCCAGACCGATGTCTTTGGTCGAAAATCCGTCATCGAAGGTCTGATTGGTCGATACCGGGTTATTCCCGCCAGTGGCAAGCTGTACAACGATCTTTACGTCATCACGCACCGCGGCGGAAAGTCCAAAACGGGTACGAAAACGCATGCGGTCACGATTGGCCTCAAACTGCTCATCAATCCCCTCATAGCGAAGTCGGATATCACCCTTAAACTTGATACGATCGGTCCAGCTCTCACCTTCGGCTGTCGCTGGAGCCGAGGCCAACAGCGGCACTGTGGAAAGAAGAACAGCCATTGCTTTGACTTTCATTGTATTGCTTCCCCTGATTCCTTCGCCTGACGGCGTCGGGTTACTGTCATGTTACGAATAAGTTAGCGGCACGTTAAACGCACTACATTGCTCTTATATGACAGCGATGTTGCAGTTTTATGACAATGCGGTGGGCGTAGCGACCTTGACTCGGTCCGGTGGAAAGACACAACGAAATTCACTGCCGGAACCCGGCTCGCTTTTTATTTCCAGCTCGGCATCGTGGCGAACAAGAACATGTTTGACGATCGCAAGCCCCAGACCAATGCCGCCTTCGCCGCGACTGCGGCCGCGATCCACGCGGAAGAATCGCTCCGTTAACCGAGGGATATGTTCGGGATCGATTCCTTCGCCTGTGTCTTTGACGATCAGTTCCGCACCATCCGAACTTGATCTCCAGGTCAGGTTAATCTCTCCGCTCTGCGGCGTGTAGCGAAGCGCATTGGATAACAAATTGACGACAACAGATTCGATTTCTGCTTTTCGGCCCAGTATTGTCGCCGATGATTCCGCATTGACCTTGATCTCGGCCGCATCGGCAGGCCGGTCGAAGTCGATACGCACATCGTTGAGTAATTGCACGACATCAATGTTTTCGTTCCGGCTTGCGGAGCCCGCGCCTTCCAGTTGTGAAAGCTCCAGCATTTCCGTAAGAATATGCTTCATTCGAAGCGACTGATTGCGCATCTGCGTAACTGGCTTTACCCAATCGGCTGGCAGATCGCCCGCATCCGACAGAGCATCCAGATAACCACTGATCACCGTCAATGGTGAACGCAATTCGTGGGAGGCGTTTGCAACAAAATCCCGCCTCATTTTGCTCAGTCGAATCCGTTCGGTCACGTCACGAAGAAGCAATAATTTTTGCTCCGCGCCGTAGGGTACGACGCGGCAGTTGAGCCAGTCCCCATCTGTAATCGGTGACGGTATTTCCACCGATTGCTGGTGGTCGTTGCTGTTTATCAGACCGATTAGTTTTGGGTCCCGAAGTATATTGTCGATTCGTTGCCCTCTGTCCTTTTTACGCTTCAGCCCGGCTAGACCCTTAGCGGCCCTATTGCAGGCGACAATTTCGTTATTCGCGTCAAGAACAACTGCACCATCCGGCATTGCGTCGGTCGAATTGCGAATCTCGCGAAGCAGCTGACGATTCACGGCTTTTTGGCGTAATCCCCGGTCTCGTTCAAAACGAAATTTTGAATATATTTGCTCCCAGATCCCCTCGCCGATCCGAAAATCATCAAAGTTATCGGTTCTAAGGGCGCGGTCAAAGCTGAGTAGCTGACGTACTTGCCAGGCGAGAGCCAGTAGTGCTGCCGCCAACAATCCCCACAGCAATTGCCCATAGAACCAGCCGATTAAAGCTCCGGCCGCCAGGAACAAGAGCATGTCAATAACGAATTTTCTTGCCGATCCAGACATTGCTTTCTACGTGTGCCGCGTTGAAAACCGGTATCCGGTGCCACGAACCGTTTGTATATATTTGTCGGCCGTCGCTTCAGACAGCGCCTTTCTTAGTCGCCTCACATGAACATCAACCGTTCGCTCTTCGACGTACACATTGGCGCCCCAGACGCGGTCTAACAATTGCGCACGACTGTATACGCGTTCAGCGTGTGTCATGAGAAATTCAAGCAGACGATACTCCGTCGGGCCCAATCTGACGTCAACTCCAGAGGCTGAAACCCGGTGTCCCAAGACATCAAGCTCGAGTACGCCGGCGATAAGTAACTCTTCGTTCGCACTATTTGAACGACGTAACACCGCCTGTATCCTCGCGATCAATTCACGCGGCGAAAACGGCTTGGTAATGTAGTCATCCGCGCCGCCATCCAGTCCTGACACCTTGTCGCGCTCTTCCGCGCGAGCCGTCAACATGATGATCGACAAGTCCTCATATTCCTTGTCACGTTTCAGCATCCGGGTAAGTTCAAGCCCGCTCATGTCGGGGAGCATCCAGTCGATAAGGGCCAGGTCCGGCCGTTGGTCGGCCAACAGGCCCCGGGCGGTGCGACAATCTTCTGCTTCCAGGACATCAAACCCGGCCCGAGACAAATGAAAGGCGGTCATTTCACGGATCGCCTGCTCATCTTCTACAATGAGTACTTTCTTTGCGGTCATATGGTCTCAACGACCCTGAGAGATTGGGATAGCCACGCATTTCAACAGCACTATATTACAGGACTGTTACGAATCCCTCGTTCTTGGCTTTTCTGCCACTTTTTGCCGCAGATAGGCGGGTTGGATATCTTCTGGCGGTATTGCGTCGGAGAGTTCCGCCAATTTGAGTAAATAGGCGGCGCGTGGATACAGAGCGTCAGACTGCCCGCCGAGTACCGATTCGTTGGCTGCCAGCAGTTTAGGATAGCGTTGCCATCCCTGCCCGGCTGCAAAAGTTGATGATCGGTCGTCACGCCGAAGCTCTTCGATAGCATCCTGGCGTTGCAAGCGTTCGTCACAAATTGGCTGCGGCAAGTTCTCGGCGCCGCGCTCGTATAAACCGACGTATACCTCGTGCATGTGCGCATCCTGCGTCACGGCGACGACTTTAGCGTCAGACGTA
Source organism: Woeseiaceae bacterium (assembly GCA_021773155.1). Lineage (GTDB taxonomy): Bacteria > Pseudomonadota > Gammaproteobacteria > Steroidobacterales > Woeseiaceae > UBA1847. Next base: position 15,892 of record JAJFKQ010000119.1, read on the forward strand.
TCCATAACCTCCGCAGCAACTGCGGCCAGGGATGAGACCGGAACAATCTTCAGGCCAGCGCCGTGCGCCAGCCCCTGAGAAACTGACGCAGCTATGCGCATGCCAATGAACGAGCCAGGACCATTTCCCAATATGATAGCGTCCAGATCCGTAAGCGCGACTCCGGCTTGATCAAGAACATCACGAATCATCGGCATTAACAGGCGCGTATGTTCGCGTTCCTGTTCTTCGTGGCGCTCGATCAACTCATCACCAATGCCAAGCGCAACCGTGCACGCGAGGGACGATGTATCTATCGCCAGCAACTTCACGCGGCAGCTCGTTTGTGTGCGGCCAGAAAACTGGACACCTCGTTCAGTGCGGAGGTCGAGGGCATCGGCTTGAGGCATTCAAGGAACATCTTGCCGTATCGTTTCCCGGTGATTCTGGGGTCGCACAACACAACGACGCCGTAATCCGTCTGATCACGAAGCAAGCGGCCGGCACCCTGCTTCAGCGACAATGCAGCCAGTGGCAATTGATGATCCATAAATCCGTTACCGCCTTGCCGACGTATGAATTCGAGCCGCGCCATCATCAACGGATCCGCGGGCGATGCGAACGGCAGCTTGTCGATCGCTACAACGCTAAGCGCCGGTCCACGAACGTCCACGCCCTCCCAGAAACTGCCAGTACCCAGTAACACCGCATTGCCTATTTGCCGAAAACGTCGCAATAAGTCGTCACGGGGTGCATCCCCCTGCGCCAGCAGCGTGCGTCCGCCCAGTACCAACTTGTTCGTTTTGAACCACTTTTTCGCATTGTTTAGCGCCCTGTGGCTCGTAAACAGGCAAAACATGCCACCATCGATCATATCCAGTAACGGCGTCACCTCTTCCAGCATGGCATCGGTATGTCCCGGATCCGATGGCTGCGGGAGATTTTCGGGCAAGTAAATCAGGCCGTTCTGTTGCAGCGGAAAAGGACTCGGGAAAGTCAGTCCGGCGACCCCGATCAGTCCCATACGCGTGCCGAAGTGTGAAAAATCCTCACCGACCGCTAGCGTGGCCGACGTGAATATCCACGCCTGAAAGCCGTTATCGATCAATCCGTTAAGTTTTTCTGAAACATCCAGCGGCGTGAGGTGTAACTGCAGGCTGCGTGGATGAATTTCGAGCCAGCGCATGCCGTCCCAGGCATCGTCGCTAACCAGAATAGTCAGTCTTTCTGCCAGTCCGACAAGCTGCTCGTGAATTTTTTCCAGCTCGATCGAGGCGTCGCCAAGTTCAGCGAGCGCAATTTGAACATCGTGCATCGTGTGCGCCAGGTTATCGAACGGCTCACGAAGCTCGGTCATCACTTCGTTGAGTTCATGGCGTCCTTCTTTACGCGGCGCTTCGGCCCGCAATTCACGTATGGCAGTCTGTAATGCGTCGATGCGGCGATTCAATTCTGGTTGCGAATACGGCAGCGTCGCAGCGCGGGCCTCTTCGACCAGCCGCTCCAGCTCACGACTGCCGAGATGCACACCGAAAAACTGCACCGCAAGATCGGGCACTTGGTGAGCTTCGTCGAGAATAATAGCCTCAGCGCCGGGCAGGAATTCGACGAAACCCTCTTCTTTCATCGCCAGATCGGCAAGCAACAGGTGATGATTAACTACCACCAGGTCCGCTTCCTGGGCCGCCTTGCGTGCTTTTACGACATGGCACTGGGAGTATTCGGGGCATTTCTGGCCGAGACAATTGTCCGCGGTTGAAGTTACCAGCGACCAAATCGGCGAATCTTCCGGCACTTCGATCAACTCTGCTTTGTCGCCACTCACCGTTCGATAGCGCCACTCCCGCACCTCGTTAAGATCATCAAGCAGTGTCGAAGCGGCATCGGTCACCTGGTCGAGACGTTGCAGGCAAAGATAATTGGCGCGCCCCTTGAGAAGCGCTGTCGTCACAGGTCGACCGATGGCCTTACCAACCAGCGGCAGATCGCGATGATAGAGCTGATCCTGTAACGCCTTCGTACCGGTACTGATAATGGTCTTGCGGCCACTCAATAATGCCGGAATCAGGTACGCGAATGTCTTGCCGGTGCCAGTGCCGGCTTCGACCACCAATTTGTCAGATTTCGAGATAGCTTCTGCGACCGCTTCGGCCATCCAGCCCTGTCCGGCCCGCGGTTGGAATCCGGGCAACAGGTCTTTGAGTGGGCTTTGTTCGCCGAATAATTCAGTCAGAGTTGTCACCGCGGCAAGGTTACACGGTTCCGCCGTTATTGGCTCGATCGAATCAAGGCAGTTGCCGGTCTTATCAAGAGCCGGCGATGATCTTTAACGCCTGCGGCGCAATTAACTCATCGATGGCCATCGGCTTGCCTATGCCGTAGCCCTGACCATAGTCGACCCCAATGCCTCGCAGTTTTGCAGTGATTGCGTCGTTTTCGACAAACTCTGCGATGGTTTTTTGTCCCATCACTTTGCCGACCTCGTTGATCGATCGAACGATGGCCAGGCTGACCGGATCCTCGACAATGTTTCTTACAAAGATGCCGTCGATCTTGAGAAAGTCGACTGGCAGGTTCTTGAGGTAAGCAAACGACGACAGCCCGCTGCCAAAATCATCGAGCGCAAACAGGCAACCTCTGTCTTTCAATGCAGCAATGAACTCCTGCGCGACGTGCAAATTGGCAATCGCCGCAGTTTCCGTTATTTCGAAGCAAAGCTTTTCAGCCGGCACCGAAGATTCCGACAGACTTGCCATGATTTCGTTCAGCATCAGCTTGTCGCCAAGCGTCTGTCCGGACAGGTTGATCGAGCAAACGTCCAGTTCGTCGACATGCTGCGGGTGATCCTGCAGCCAGGCCAGTGTCGAATTCACTACCCTTCGATCGATGTTTTTCGAAATATTGTAGCGCTCTGCCGCAGGCAGGAACGCGCCCGGCGGAACGATATTCCCTTTTTCATCCTTCAGACGGATCAATACCTCGTAGTGCAGACTTTCACCCGAGCCCGCGACCAGCGGAACTATCGGCTGAACGTAAAGTTTGAACCTGTTCTGCTCGAGCGCGCGCTTGATTCTTATTACCCATTGCATTTCGCCGTGGCGCTGTTCGAGCTGATCGTCGTCGGGCCGATAAACGTGAATGCGGTCGCGTCCGGCATCCTTTGCGGCGTAACAGGCTGTATCGGCCGCGAGCATGACCTGCGATATCGAGTCCATTGTTTCGTCGATGGTGACGACACCGATACTCGCGCCGAGCGTAAAATTCTTGCCATCCCAGGCGAATCTGAATTCACTGACGGCCCTGCGGATATCGTCCGCAACGCGTGCTGCGAATTCTGCGCCACAGTTCGCCAGCATGATGCCGAATTCGTCGCCGCCGAGCCGGGCGATGATATCGCCGCCGCGCAGGCGTTTCTTCAAAGCGGTGGCCAATTGCCGCAGCAATTCGTCCCCGCCCACATGCCCGCAATTGTCGTTGATCACCTTGAATTGATCGAGATCAATGTAGCAAAGGGTGTGTTGTACGGACTTGTCTTCTTTTGTCGAGTCCAGCGCTCGCTGCAGGCGAAGCTCGAACTCGCGACGATTGTAAAGTCCGGTCAATGCGTCGTGACGCGCCTCAAAAGAGAGCTGCTGGGACAGGTGGCGCGCTTCCGTAATGTCCTCGCAAACCACCAGTACGGACTTACCGCCGTTACGGTCGATAACATATTTACCCGTAGATCGTGCCCAGGTAGTGCTGTCATCGTAATGCCGCATACGAGCTTCCCAGGTTCTGGTCTCGCCCGCGTTGGCCATGCATTCCGCAATCGCAGCCTTAACGATTTCGCCGTCTTCATCACTATGGATCCTGCCGAGCTCTGCGCCCACTAACTCGTCGACCTCGAAACCGAGTCTCCTGGCGCCGAATTTATTGACGGACACTATCGTGAAACTATCGTCGACAGTAAGAAACGTCGTCGGATTATCGTCGTAAAGCGTCCGGTAAATTTCTTCGCTTTCACGCAGCAATGCCTGGGCGCGTTTACGTTCCTCGCTTTCTTCTCTTAATACGTTATAGGCACGCCGCAGCTCGGCCGTGCGAGTCTGCACGCGTCGCTCAAGTTCGGCATTTAGCTCGCGAACGGCCTGCTCCGCAGCCTTGCGCTCGAGCTGGGAGGCGCAACGCGCATCGAGGACCGGGAAGTCGATCGGTTTGGTCAGATAATCGTTAGCTCCCGCCTCCAGCGCTTCAACCACACTTTTTTGGTTGTCCAGCGCCGTCACCATAATGACTGGCAACTCACCCGCCGAGTGGGATTTCCGTAAACGCCGCAACACTTCCAGACCGTCGATATCCGGCATCATAATATCCAGCAACACCAGATCGGGTAGCGCCAGATCAACAGCCTCAAGTGCTGCTTTACCTCCCTCGGACTGCAGGACGCTAAAATTGCGTTTGCTGAGATACCGGGCCAGTAGCCGACGATTGGCTTCAATATCGTCAACGATCAGAACGGTTGCCCGTGAATTTCCAGATGTCGGCCCCTGTTCCGGTATCTCCGCCAACGTAAACGCTCCTTTACATAATACAGATCGCGGCCGCACTCAACTCGACCGAAAAAATCGGCGAATTGCGACTATATATGGCGAAATTACCCGATTATGACGTTCGCCGCACATTATTTGAATTTCGGCGCCTCTTGATAGCGTAAACCCCGATGATGCCCGGGCTTATTGAAACCACAGAAAATGGAGGGGTGGTGAAATCAAACAAACGTCGGTACCGGCAGCTCGTCGCCGATCAGGGTTTGCCCGCAGCTTTCACAGGCCATACGGATACGCCATCACGGCCTGCGTTCTTGGTCTGATACAACGCCTGATCCGCACGATCAATCAATTGCTTCGCGGTGGCTTGCTCGGCAGGATCGTTAACAACCATCCCCAGACTCAATGTGACGCCGACGGCACCGCTACGCGTGCGCACTTCTTCTTTTTGTACGTTGCTGCGAATACGCTCCCCGACGGTACGCGCCATCTCCGCACTGCAATCTCTGAGAATCAGCAGGAACTCGTCACCGCCGTAGCGAGCGACTATATCGTCGGGACGTACCGAGTTGACCAGGCTCGCTGCAGTTTTCTTCAACACCAGATCGCCCGACGAGTGACCGTGGTTATCATTGATGTCCTTGAAAAAGTCGACGTCCACCATGCAGACGGAAAATTGCTCGTAGGTCTTGCTCGAACGTTCGATCATCATATCGAGTAGTTCCATGCCACCGCGTCGATTCCAGACCCGGGTCAGAGTATCCAGCAATGCCTGGCGCCGGGCCTCGCCGAGTTTTGCCACCAGTTGATTTTGCGCATCCCACAGATCCGCAGTGACAAGTTCGCGTTCCGCCAGTTGCCCCAGATCGCAAAGCGTCGTCATAAATGCGTTGTCGAACGCCTTGGGCTGCACGTCGAACGCGCAAAAAGAGCCGATGATATTGCCGTCCGGGTCCGAGATCGGATAGCCGGCATAAAAACGAAACTTCGGCCCCTTTCTGACCAGACGTGCATTGGCGAAGCGTGGATCCTTCAGCGTATCGGGAACGATGAGCGGTTCGCCACTCTCCAGTACCGGACGACATAGACTGTCGCCAAGCGGCAGCTCGCCGATGCGCCAGCCCACCACGGACTTAAACCACTGTTTTTCCTCCGTGACCAGGGACACCGCCGCTACTCGAACACCCAGCGCGCGCTTGCCGAGACGAGTAATACGCTCGAATCGCTCTTCGAGCGGAGTATAAAAAACCTCCATTTTGTGCAGGCCCGCGTGTCGCACCGTGGCGGTACTACCGAGTGAACGACTCAGTGTCGTTATGTCCCCCTCCGTTTCCATGCAAGTCCCTTCCCTATCCTGCGACGCATTATTGCAGGAAAATCACATGGTCCGTGCGAGCCTGGGAATTATTGCCCAAAACCGGCGCATGACTGCAGTAAACCGTCTCGCGGGTCTGCCGTGTGCCACAAACAACCGCTCAGGTTCTTCCAGACAACGATTGAGCCAGCGACTCAAGTACATAGCTGACAAGTTCGTCCAAATCCCGCTCCCGCTTACTAACAACAGTCTCGACGAACCCGCTCAGACGGCGCCGGTCTTCCGCGGTCAATTCCTTCGCAGTAACGACGACGACCGGTATGTCGCGCCAGTCGGCGTTGCGCTGCAACTCGTCCACAACGTCGAAGCCATCGAGATTCGGCATCATCAAGTCTAGCAAGATCAGATCGGGCTTTTGCCGCCTCACGCTTGCGAGCGCTTCCGCCCCATCTGCCGCGGCACGCACCGACCAGCCTAATCCCTGCGCTGCGCTGCTGAACAGTTCCTGTGTCGGCAAGTCATCCTCTGCAATGAGCAGATTACAGGGTGGGTCCGTACAATAGCGCGACAGCGTCGCGACCAGATCCCGGCGTTTCACCGGCTTCAGCAAGTAGTCGGCCGCACCGAGCGCGAAACCCTGCTTTTGATCGTCGACGATGGTGCACAGCACGACCGGAATTTGCGACAACTCCGGATCGTTCTTGAGAATTTTCAGCACCGCCCAACCGTCCAGTTCCGGCATGATCACATCGAGAACGATCGCACAAGGCCTGATCCGCTGCGCTATTATCAGACCTTCGACACCCGTCGACGCCTCGGCCACCGTCCAGTTCGCTGCGCGCAGATGGCCAACCAACAAGTCGCGTGCCGCCTGATCGTCCTCGATGACCAGTATCGTACCCGAACGACGCAGCATCGCTTCACCCTTGTCTGCGTGTGGGATCGGGTCATCGTCAACCGCCGACTGAGGCAGGTTCACAGGAAGCATTACCGAGAATGTCGATCCCTTGCCCGGCACGCTCCTGACGTTGATCGTACCACCCAGCAGTTCGCAAAAACCGCGCGTAATCGCGAGGCCCAGCCCGGTCCCGCCGAAGTCGCGACTCGTCGACGCGTCCGCCTGCGAAAACGCCATGAAAATGTGTTCAAGCTGTTGCTTTTCAATGCCGATACCGGTGTCGCACACCTCAATCAGCAACGCACGTTCGTCCTGCCCCGAATTCGACAACAGAGACACCGCCAGCCGAACGCTGCCGTTGCGGGTAAATTTCGCCGCGTTGCCGAGCAGGTTAATCAGAATCTGGCGAACCCGCGTCGAATCCGTTTGGACCTGGCCGATATCTCCTTCAATTTCGACGTCGAAGCGGTTACCGTTCTTTTCGATCAGCGGCCGCGTCGTGTCCACAACCTCTTGCATGAGGACTTCTGCCGAGAAGGCCGTGACGTCCAGTTCGACGCTGCCCGCTTCGATCTTCGACAAATCCAGCACGTCGTTAATCAGGCCCAGAAGATGTCGGCCGGCACTGCGTATCTTGTCGAGATCGCCGGACAGGTCCTCGATGCTATCGCCTTTTTCGGCATCCTCAACCAGCATCTCGCTGTAACCAATGATCGCGTTCAGCGGCGTTCGCAATTCGTGCGACATCGTCGCCAGAAAATCTGACTTGGCGCGATTCGCTTTCTCCGCAAGCTCCATCGCGGCGACCAGGCGCCGTTCGCTCTCCTTCTCGACAGTGAGGTCGTGCGCGACGCCCGTGAAGGTCGAATGCCCGTCCGTTGTGACCTCGCCGATCGACAGTCGCATCGGAAACGTCGTTCCGTTGCGCCGCACGCCCACCACTTCCCTGCCAACACCTATAACTTTCGCATTCCCCGTCGAAAGATATTTCGCAATATAGCCATCGTGGCGACTTCGGTCCGGATCCGGCATCAGAATGCTGACGTTTCTGCCGACCACCTCTTCCTCGCCATAACCGAAAATTTGCGTGGCTGCCTGGTTGAAGGTCAAGACCGTGCCCTGCTCGTCAATCGTAACGATGCCCTCCGCCGCGGCATCGACAATATTGCGAAAGCGCTGCTCACTAAATGCAAGACGGCGCTCGGCTTGCCTGAGGTCGGTTACGTCCTCGGAGATGCCCAGCAAGCTGATCGGTCTGCCCGCATCCCCGCGTATCGCCACTTTCTTGGTGTGCAGTAGTCGTTGCGTTCCATCTTGTCGCGTGATTGTCTCATCACCGACGACCACCACTCCGTCGCTCGCCAGTACCCTGCGGTCCACCTCGGTAAAATGCCGCGCCTCATCCTCGGGGAAGAAGTCGAAATCGTTCTTACCCAGCATTTCCGCAGCCGAAAAGCCCGTGATGTCCTCGGCGGCTTTATTAAACTGCTCGAAACGAAGTTCCGCCGCGTCTTTCACGAAAATCATGATCGGTGCATTTTGAATGAACGCTTCCAGCAAGCGCGAATTCTTGCCGAGTTGCTGCTCCGCGAACTGCAAGCGGTCGATTTTTTCACGGATGTCGGATGCCATCCCCGACATTGCGATCGCGAGTTCTCCCACCTCGTCCTCGCCGGGATCCGCCAGCGCAAGTTCATAGTTGCCCGCTGCAACCTCTTTGGCGCCACGAGCCAGCGCGCGCAATCGCGCGGCAAAAATTCGCGCCATCAGCAGGGTGGCCGCCAGGGCCACGATCAGGATGATTAATGACGTCTTGACAACCTCATCCCTCGCAGCGATCAGCTCTGGATACAGAAAATCCAGGTCGCCGGAGAGGATGAACCGCAGTCCCAGCGCATCCTGTTGCCGTGCGACGCCGACCGCTCGTACCTTATCGCCCGAATTAAGGCTCGTGAATGTATACGACGTCGCCGGCACTGCATCGTCGTCCGCCAATTCGCTCCATTGATCCGCCAGTCGATGTCTGTGACCCAGTTCCGTCGCGAAACGTCGTTCGGGATTCGGATGTGCGATGAAGTCGCCGGTATCGTCTGCCACAAAAAATTTACGGCCCTCAGGATTGTTTTGTTCGACCACGTCGAAAAACGTGTCCATAGCCACGTTGATGACGATCGCAGCAACGGGCGATCCATCGGGCAGATAAACGGGCGCAACGGCGCGCACGACAGGCACTGGCGGCAGAGTTACTGCGCCGTTGTCCTGGTTGAGATCCAGCCGCGACAGGTAAGTTTCGCCGGTGTCTGCCATTTGCATGGCTTCGCGGAAATAATAACGATCGCCCTTTTGCGGCAGCTCCGAGTCTGAAATACGAACGATTTCGCTGTCCCGCGCCTCGAGCCGCAGCAGTTCCAGACCGTCCGGCTCACGCGCGAGAAACCGTATCTGCAAATACGCCGGGTTCTCCTGCATGAAGCGGCGGAAAATCGATTCCAGGCGCGAAATCCAGGCAGACGGCGTCGAAGTCCCGTCCTGCGGATCGATGCCGTCATTGCCCACCGCCCTCAGGTGACCGGATGTTGGCGGTGCCAAAGCCAATAGCCGTGCGTCCGTACGCAGATCGTGTAACTGCTCATCGAAACGCGCCGCGGCCAATTCGGCCTCGCGACGCAGTTCACGCAACTCGGCATCGACCAGATGCCGGTTCAATTGCTGATAGGTGGTCCAGCCGATCGCTGCAGAGCTGATGAGCACTAGCGTACCGACCAGAACACCGAGCTGTACCGAGGTATTCCAGCGAGTCAGAAAATTCACGTTGAAGTCAGCGCCGAAGCAGAGTGGTTGCTTGACATTTCGCGCTTAACCCTTTGAGTTCAACTTCTGGATTTTAGAGACCAATCGATCGAGATTGACGGGTTTGGTCTCATAATCGTTGCATCCGGCATCGATCGCTTTCTGGTAATCGCCCGACAGCGCGTGCGCCGTTAATGCTATCACGGGGATGTGTTCCATGGCCGACGCCGACTTTATCCGCCGCGTCGCCTCCCAGCCGTCGAGCACCGGAAGGCTCAGATCCATCAACACCAGATCGGGACTTTCGTCCAGCGCTTTTCGGAGCGCTTCTTCGCCGTCGCCCGCCGTCACCACTTCGTAGCCGCGGCGTACGAGTCGCCGCGACAGCATGTCGCGATTCATCGGATTGTCTTCAACCAGCAATAATTTCATCGTATGCCGCTCGTCATACTCACTGATTCTTCAATAAGTCGCCGCGACCGATGCGTACAATCGGCAACAAACTTTACCATATCCGACTTTCGTCGTCATATTCGGGAGCCAGATCACAGATACAGGTAATTTCGAGCAACTGTCGGGACCGGCTCGTCCGCTGTGGCAGTGGATGCAGGTCAGAGTAACCGTTGATCGATGAGGATATTAGCGGCGTTCGACGAGGTATCGAGCAGCATTTTACGAATGCGGCGCGCGTCGCCTCGGTTGTCTTCAACCAGTAACAACCGCTCGATTACCACGAGGCGGTTCGAGCCGTGTCGGTTCTGGCTGAAATAGTGTTTTGCATACTGCTTTTTGACCCCGGATCCGTATAATGCGCCACCTGCTTGTGACACTTGAAACTGTCTACAAAAAAAGACCCTTCACAGAGAACATTCCAATGACGACCAAGTTATCCGCGTTGCAATCCTGGGTAGACCAGGTTGCAGACCATACTCAACCTGACGCCATTCACTGGTGCACTGGCACCGACGACGAATATCAGGAATTTATCGAGATAATGCTGTCCGATGGCACTCTCACGACGCTGAATCAGGAGCAATATCCAAATTGCTACTTGCACCGGTCGGACCCCAGCGACGTCGCTCGTGTCGAGCACCTGACCTTCGTCTGCACCGACGAAGCGGAAGATGCCGGTCCGAATAACAATTGGATGAGTCCCGCAGACGGGCACGCGAAGATCGACGCACTGTTCGATGGCTGCATGAAGGGCCGGATGATGTTTGTCATTCCCTATTGCATGGGCCCGATCGGCTCGCCTTACTCACGTTGTGGTGTCGAAATAACGGATAGCCCGTATGTCGTCGCCAACATGAAACTGATGACGCGCATGGGAAGCGATGCCCTGGAACGCATTGAAAACGAAGGGACTTTTGTCAGGGGTCTGCACTCAACTGGTGATCTCGATCCCGAGCGCCGCTTTATTATGCATTTCCCGGATGAGCTCAGTATCAAGAGCATAGGATCGGGCTACGGCGGCAACGCGCTGCTAGGTAAAAAGTGCCACGCACTGCGTATAGCGAGCCATCAGGCCCGACAGGAAGGCTGGTTGGCCGAGCATATGCTGATTGTTGGCCTTGAAAGCCCTGCAGGCGCCGTGCACTACGTTGCCTGCGCATTCCCGTCGGCCTGTGGCAAGACCAACCTGGCGATGTTGGTCCCACCCGATTCGCTCCCTGGCTGGAAAGTCTGGACACTCGGCGACGATATCGCCTGGCTACATCCCGATGAAGGCGGCAAGCTGCGGGCGATCAATCCCGAATCAGGCTACTTCGGTGTCGTTCCCGGTACCAATGAGACGACCAATAAGAATGCCTACGACATGATCATGCACGATACGATCTTCACTAATGTCGCAACCACAGAAGACAATGAGCCCTGGTGGGAAGGCAAGAAAGATGGCACGCCAACCACTGACTGGCAGGGTCGTGCGTTTGATTCCGCCAATGGCAAGGCGGCACACCCGAATTCGAGATTCACCGTCGCGGCGACCAACAACCCCTGCTATTCCAGCCTTGCTGATGCGCCGGAAGGTGTACCTATTTCTGCCATCGTCTTCGGTGGACGCCGCAAACAACTGGCGCCGCTGGTTTACGAAGCGAAAAGCTGGAAACACGGCGTTCTTGTGGGCGCAGGCGTCGCATCAGAGACTACGTCAGCCAATGTCGGTGAAGTCGGTGTCATACGCCGTGACCCAATGGCAATGAAACCTTTCTGCGGTTACAACTTCGCAGACTACTGGTCACACTGGCTGGCATTCGGCGAACGTCTCGAACATCTGCCCAAAATATTCCACGTTAACTGGTTTCGCCAAAATGACGAAGGCGAGTTCCTGTGGCCCGGCTTCGGCGAGAACCTGCGCGTGCTCGAGTGGATCATCGAGCGCTGTGAAGGCCGCGCCGGCGCCCATGAATCCCCGATCGGTTTCCTGCCCAACCCTGAAGACATCAATACGACAGATCTCGACATCAGCCCGCAAGTACTTGAGGCACTAACGTCGGTCGATCGTGAACAATGGCGTATAGAAATGGAATCGGTCGGTGAATATCTGGAAAGCTACGGCGACCGCCTCCCAGATGCCCTGCGCCAACAACAACAGACTATCGCCGCCGAACTATCCAAATCCACGTACAAATCCTGAACGGCAACGGCCGGGATGTTCACCAACCGCGCCTGTGAGTGAAGCGGTCGGTGAACATCCCGGCCGTTGCCGTTCGATAAGAACGACTTACTCGATAGTTTTGTAGTATATCGCCAAGGATGAACCAGGCTCCTCCGCCCGTCCCAAGCCTATAGTGCCCTCATCACCCAACTCAGTAGAATCACGCCGAATCATCACAGCCTGACCCTGCACATCCTGCAGAAACGTACCGTTGGTACTTTGATCAACGAGCATAAACTTGCCGCGCCGCATTTCGATCTTGGCGTGAATGCGTGAAATCAGGTTCCCTTTGACAACAAGGTCGTTGTCATCAGCCCGGCCAAGATTGATGCTCTTACGCTGATCCGAAACCTCAATCGTCGAGTCTCTAAAATTCAGCAGGAGTTTGGACGCCCTGCGACCTTTACTCTCCCATTCGATGGT
>JAJFKQ010000120.1 GCA_021773155.1 Woeseiaceae bacterium
GTTGGCTTGTTGATTTCAAGAAACCGAACTTCAATGGTCGCCGTGCCCTGGCTGAAGAAAAACGCAATGGCTCGAAGTGGCAGTTGGTTAAGCTGGATATCGACGGTAACAAGGCCGCACACAATTCCTACATTTTCGCCAGGGAAAAGGGCAACAAGAAGGAAATCGGCTTTGTGACGTCTGCCGCATGGTCGCCGGTCTGCAAACAAAATATTGCGATCGGCACAGTGCTGGCGCCGCACGGCAAACCTGGTGACACTGTTTGGGTGGAAATTTATTACCAGCGCGAAATGCACTGGAACCGCGCAATGGCGAAAGCGACGGTCGTCGACAAACCATTCTGGTTCCCGCCGCGGCGAGGAGCAACGCCGCCGGGCCCTTATTAGTCAACGAACGGGTCGTCGCTTACTCGGTCTTGTGGCCGAAAATCGTCCCGCCTTTAACGACCACATCTATGTCCTCCAAGACGGCGATATTCTCCAGCGGGTTGCCGCGAACGGCAACCAAATCGCCATAGCGTCCGACCTCAATGGCGCCGACGTCATCCGCGATTCCCATATGGTCGGCCGCAAGAGATGTTGCTGACTTGATCACCTGCATTGGCGGCATGCCGTGCTTTACCATCTCCGCAAATTGACGAGCACCCATGTCGTGAGGCAGTACGCCGAGATCGGTGCCGAATAACAACGTCACATCGGCGGCGAGAGCTTTCCGAAAGACCTCACGTTGTGCTTCCGTCGTTTCCTCGTTTTTTCGAATGAACTCTTCGGCGTATCCGTGAGCCTCGCCAATCTCTTCCGTGTACGTGCCGTTGTACACGTCCATGACGAACGCGACATCATGCTCCAGTGCCAGGGCGACGGATTCGTCATCGCCAAGGGAGGCGTGTTCTATGGAACTGACACCCGCGAGGATCGCGTCCTTGATGGACTCTGCACTGTGCGCGTGAGCGGTAACTTTGATCCCGGCGGCGTTAGCGACCTCAACTACAGCTGCGATTTCTGCGAACGTCATCTCGGGTGCGCCAGGTGCGCTGCCATGTCCGAACACTGCGCCGGATGCGATTATTTTGAGAAAATCTGCACCGCCAGCGACGATCTCCTCTGTTCGAGCACGAAATTCCTGCGGCCCGCGAGCGACGCCCATGCGGTAGTAGTCGGGTATTTCGCTGTCATCGACTCCGGGAATGTACATATCGCCGCCGCCATGCGGGATGGTCAGGTATGGGCCAGCGATCCTAATCCGGGGGCCCGCAACATTGCCCGCATCGATTTCATCTCTGAGATCCCGCGCCACCCACGCTTTGTAAGTACCGACGTTGCGTACCGTCGTGAAACCGGCATTGAGCACGATTCCTGCAAGCTCTTCGGCGAGGAGCTGCGTGTCATCCGGCGTCCGTCGAAGGTAGATCGTGTAGTCATCGGCATCCTCGGGCATTCCATCAAGATGCACGTGCATATCGATCAACCCGGGCAGGCAGGTGTGATCACTCAGGTCTAATATCTCCGCGCCGACCATCGATGGATCGTCGCCTGGAAGGATCGCACTGATGCGTTGATCGCGAATGACGATCAGTTTGTCGTCTACCGTACCTTCCGCCAGTCCGTCGATCATTACGCCGCAGCGAACAATCAAATCGATGTCACTATCGACGGGCGCGTGGTCAGATTGACTGCAAGCAGCCAAAAGTGAAATCAGAATCAGCGGGACAAATATTCGGGTCATCAGCGGCTCCGCAGTGGTTGCCAAACAGTAGTAAGCTGACGCACATGTTGCAACCCAAATCAAAGTTTATCCAGCTCCTCGAACGAAATCAGCCTCTGTTACTTGATGGCGGTCTCGCAACTCAGCTTGAAGCGCAAGGTTGTGATATCGGCAACGAGCTTTGGTCGGCTTCGGTGCTGCAGACAAATCCCGAGGCAATCGTTGCTGCACACCATGCTTACCTTGCTGCGGGCGCCGAATGTTTGGCGACGGCCAGTTATCAGGCAAGCCATGAAGGATTTGCAAAGCAGGGGTTGTCGCATGATGAAGCGGATGCGTTGATGTTGCTGTCCGTTGCATTGGCAAAGCGTGCACGCAAGGAAGCGGCATCCGATGTCGCCATAGCGGCGAGCCTCGGTCCTTACGGCGCGATGTTGCATGACGGTTCTGAGTACTCTGGCGACTATGGTGTTTCAGCAGAGGTGCTGCGAGATTTTCACAGCACGCGACTGCAGTTATTTGATGACGCGGACGTAGACGTGCTCGCGCTGGAGACGATTCCGTCACTGCAGGAAGCGGAGGTTCTGGCGGACTTGTTACGAGACCGCAAGACACCGTCCTGGATCGGTTTCTCGTGTCGTGATGAAAAACACATTAGCGATGGCACGCCTTTAGCGACTGTAGCAAAGCGGTTCGAAGGTCATCCGTCCGTTGTCGCCGTAGGTATCAACTGCACACCACCGCAATACGCATCAGCACTGGTGCGCGAGCTGCGTGCGGCAGTACCAGACAAGTTCGCAATGGCGTACCCGAACTCAGGCGAGACTTACAACGTTAGCGATAACAAGTGGTTGGGTACGGTTACACCGGGCGATTGCGCAGCGGCGGCAGGAGAGTGGATCGAGGCGGGAGCGAAGGTAGTCGGTGGTTGTTGCCGCATGGGCCCCGAACACATCAGCGCCATGGCATCGCTGATCAGCGAATCTTATCGAGAATAATTCCCGGAAGATCTGAGGGCGCAGCAGCGATTGCTGTTGCTCCGGCTAAATCGAGTTCTGTCGATGAACCATATCCGTAGGACACACCAATAGGCTGAATCCCATTAGCTATCGCGCCGATAAGATCGTGCTTTCGATCTCCAATCATTATGCGAGTCGATGCGTTCGGATTCTCGTCGATCGCGTAATTCAGGAGATCAGTCTTGTTCGCTCGTGTTCCATCGAGTTCACAGCCAAAGACCCTTTCGAAGTACCGCCCCATTTCAAAATGCTCGACAATTTTCTTCGCAGCGATGCGCGGTTTGCTGGTTGCAACAAACAACACGCATCCTGAATCGGCGACGGCCGCCAGTGCGTCGTGTATGCCATCATAAGGTTGATTTTCGAGCCAGCCGATTCCATCAAAGCGTTCGCGATAAAGGTCGATGGCCTTGAGCGTTAACTCTTCGCCGACCATTTCCGGAAAGGTGTCGTACAACGGTGGGCCGATGCACGAATGGAGGTACTCGTCCGTCGGGTGTGGGACCCCGAGCTTGTCGAGCGCGTAGAGAATGCATTTAGTGATGCCCTCGAACGGGTCAGTCAACGTACCGTCGAGGTCGAAGTAGATATGGGCTGGCACAAGCTGCTCAAATGAAGGCACTGCCGACAATTGTCAGCAGAACCAGCCCAAATGTCTACCCTGTGTCAGGGCTGGGCGTATTCGACCTGGATCGTTGCCAGGTACTCGGTCAGATTGTAAACCCGCTGTTTCGCCTGGCCTTCACGGCGAAATGCCTTCCAGTCGGATCGAGCGGCATCTTCGAACACCTGACCCCAAATGGGCATATCGATCGTTCCGTGCGAAATAACCCGAGATTCTCCGGTAATGGACTCCACCACTGCTTCACGGGGAAACTTGCCATCATTGCGTGCAGCCAGGATGGTCAGGTCAGACGTCGGCTTCGTCATCGCAGGGGCTGCTGGCCCGTCGCCCTTGCCGCCCTTTCCATGACACACGGCGCAGAGTTCGCGATAGAGGTCTTCGCCATCAGTGAGAGCGGCTTGCTGCCAGGTAAGTGGTGCTTCTTTGACTTTTACCTCAGCGAACGTCGTGCCAGCGACGATGATGGCAACAACAATCCCGAGGAGAACAGGGAGCTTTTTCATCAGTTGGTTCCTCCCATTGCAGTGACGCAAATAAACCGCAAGCAAGAATTGCCATAGCGGACTTCACTTATTCTTTATGGGCCTGCGAGAGGGCGTCGTCAATTCGGAGTTGTACTTAAGCGAGCCGCGGCGGTTGCAGAGATGAAATGCAAGCGCTAGCTGTTCATGGCTCTCGCCAGCTTCTTTTTTGCAGCTGCCAGTGATTCTTTTGTTGCGTCCGGAGCACTACTGGCTTCGCGCATCTCCTGCAACGCAGCTTCAACATCCGTACCAACGAGCCACTCAACAACGACAGCAACTTTTCCTTCGTCACCATCGACTACCGCCCCGGCATCATTGTCGAAAACCGCTACGCGATGTTTGCAGGAACCACCGAAATTGCCGGCCGGGCACGTGCAGAGTGCAGTCAGGCTCGATCCATCCTTAATGAACGTGAGTTCGTAGGGATCGGCAGACGATCCTTTCACTAGAATTGTTAGTTGTTCCATAGGGTGCCCCTCAAATACTCACGCGCTACTTGCACGAGGTCGATAGTTGGCGCCAGCCGCGATTTGTGACCATTGCCGCACATGGGGTGGTTCATCGTCAAGCCATCGCGCCTTGCCGTCTTCGATCACCAGAATCTCCTCCCACTTGGCGCCAACTATCGCCCGGTTCGAGCATTTTGGATCTCGGAAAAAATTGCCTATAGCCCATTCGCCCGGCAGGGCAGTGCGTTCGCCGAATAGCACGACCGGCAGGTGGAAAAACGAACCAGCGCCTGCCACTCGGTAGCGCTTCACGAGCGTGTGAGCGACTTCCTTTTCAGTTTCACCGCCTGCAAGGCTGGCAGCAGTCTCTTCCAGAATCGTGAACGACGTACGCTGAAGTTCACGGAAGTGAGAGAGCGCAGCTGCTGTGAAATTATGGGTTTTTATAAACATCGAAGTTTTGTCGGCCAGATACTGTTCGTTTAACACGCAGCGTATTGATAATCATTGAGGCCCCCTCCCGCGATTTTCGGGCTTAGCAAGCATAACCTACCATCCCAATTGTGTACTTGAGCACAATGACGAAGGAGGAGACCTCAATGAGATTCTACACTGCAAACCATCAACATT
>JAJFKQ010000013.1 GCA_021773155.1 Woeseiaceae bacterium
GCCTATCGCTCCTGCTATCAAACGCTCGGTAAATAGCAGCAGACGGCGATCAGCCGGCCCGCCCGAATTGAGATCGATGTCCGATGCGGCGGCAAAATCCACAAATGACCGCTCAACATTAGTGGCACCGAGAAAACTTTCTGCCAACGAACGCAGATCTACGTTGGTTATGTCGTGACGCGCCGCAGTTGCACGAGCTGGCCCGACGCCGTTCGGCGGACCGGCAAATGCTCTGGCCTGAATTTTTTCGACAAGAGACTGTCGCGTACGCAGAGACACTAATACGTTCACGAGCACATTGGCACTAAGCGACCAGGCGACGCCGTGGGTCAACGAATTGGTCTCGATATCGAAAAGCAACGACTCCGGCCGCAACCACGGCCACGAGAACAGACCTTCGCTAATGAACGTGTCGCTGAACGCTCCGGCGCGAGCCAGTGTTGGCAGGAATAGCGTGTAGAGCCACAAGGCGAAGCCCGTGGTGAGGCCCGCCATCGCGCCGGCCTTCGTCGAACGAGGCCAGTACAAGCCAAACACGATGAGCGGCGCAAACTGCGCCGCAGCGGCAAACGATAACAGGCCAATGCTCGCCAGTGCCGCAGTGCGATCCGTCGCCAACACGTAAAGGTACGCCAGTGCTGCTATGCCGATGATTGCGCCTCGGCGAACGTACAAGAGAATGCGCGTGTAGTCCTTGCGCTCCGCCAGGCCGAGCATCTTGATGCCCATAAGCGCAGGCATGACAATTTCATTGCTGATCATCGTCGACAAAGCGACGCTGGCGACGATGACCATACTGGTGGCCGCGGAAAATCCACCCAGAAATGCAAGCATCGTGAGCATCGTTTGCTCACCCTGTATCGGCAAAGCCAGCACGAAAGCATCACCGGCGAACTCACCGGGCGGCAGTACCTTGAGGCCTGCAATCGTGATCGGAATAACAAACATCGAAAAGGCCAGCAGGTAGAGCGGGAACGTCCACCGCGTCTGCCGCATGTTGGCATCCTCATACGCCTCAACAACGGCAACATGAAACTGACGTGGAAGGCAAAAAATGGCAGCGCTTGCCAGTATCAACTGAGTAACGAACGTGTCCGGCATTCGATCGAAGCGGAACACGGCCGCGGAGCGTTCCGCTGCAAGCGGCGACACCGCCTCGACGTTACCCAGCAGTGACCACGCAAACAGACCTACCGCAACGAAAGCGGCGAGTTTTACAACTGACTCGAAAGCGACCGCCAACATCAGTCCATCATGATGCTCCGTGACGTCGATCTTGCGTGTACCAAACAGAATCGAAAATCCGGCGAGGGCTGCCGCGAAGACGAAGGCCATGTCGTTTTCCGCAGCACCGGCCGCAGAATAGTTCGACACAATGTCGAAACCTGCAACAACAGCTTTCAACTGTAATGCAATGTAAGGCACAGAACCGATCGTAGCGATCACGGTTACGAGCACCGCCAGACTGCGAGCCTTGCCGTAACGTGCCGCAATGAAGTCAGCAATCGATGTGAGATTCAGGCGCTTACTGATAGCTACAATGCGATGGATCAACGGCCAGCCAAAGAAGATGACCACCATCGGGCCGATGTAGATTGGCAGGTATCCCCAACCATTCTTGGCCGCACTGCCCACGGCGCCGTAGAACGTCCACGAGGTGCAATAAACGGCGAGAGTCAGGCCGTAAATCGCCGCGCGCGCGCGCCCCGAAAAGACCTTCGGATCAGCTTTGTCGCCCCAATATGCGATTGCAAAGAGGATTGAGACGTAGCCCAGCGATAAGAGCAGCAACGCCCACCAGTTGATCAATCGAAAATCTCCCCTGGATTATCTGCGGCCTTGGATGACCACAATTTGTTATTCGCAAAGTCTACTACTATCGTCGTACAGCGGCGACCTCAATGACCTGCATTTGTGCCACGTGCGGATCATAAGCCCATGAATAAACTGGTAATAAACTCCGGTTGCCCACGAACCGACTACCCGTTCCACCGCCACCTAAGACTAAAGTCGGTAATGGCTATGCTTGGCGGTTTGTTAGATTGCGCACTGAGAAATCCAACAAAAGTAGCTTAAGGGGGACGTATGTCTCAGAACAACAACTATTGGCAGGCAAATTTGCGAATCATCGCATTCTGTCTTGCTATCTGGTTTGTCGTGTCCTTTGTTTTCGGGATCATTTTAGTTGAGCCTTTGAATTCCATCTCTCTCGGTGGTTACAAGCTCGGCTTCTGGTTCGCGCAACAGGGATCTATTTACGTATTCGTCGTGTTGATTTTTTACTACGCGAAACGCATGGCCAAGCTCGATCGCGAGCACGACGTGCACGAAGACAAAGACGACTAGGGGGACGACATGTCACTTCAAGCAACAACATATCTGGTTGTCGGACTGACCTTCGCGCTCTACATCGGCATCGCGATCTGGGCACGGGCCAGCACGACCAAAGACTTCTACGTGGCCGGTGGCCACATTCATCCGGTTGCAAACGGTATGGCTACAGCAGCGGACTGGATGTCCGCGGCGTCGTTCATATCGATGGCCGGCCTGATCGCGTTCATGGGATATGGCGGTTCCGTCTTCCTCATGGGCTGGACCGGTGGTTACGTATTGCTCGCCATGTTACTCGCGCCTTATCTGCGCAAGTTCGGCAAGTTTACTGTTCCCGAGTTCATTGGCGAGCGTTACTACTCGAAGGGCGCGCGCGTTGTCGCCGTCATTTGCCTGATCGTCGCCTCGGTAACCTACGTTATCGGACAGATGAAAGGCATCGGCGTTGCGTTCTCTCGTTTCCTCGAAGTTCAGTACGAGATCGGTCTGATGATC
This sequence comes from Woeseiaceae bacterium, assembly GCA_021773155.1. Lineage (GTDB taxonomy): Bacteria > Pseudomonadota > Gammaproteobacteria > Steroidobacterales > Woeseiaceae > UBA1847. The sequence continues at coordinate 2,827 of JAJFKQ010000013.1, forward strand.
GGCATGGGCATCGTCTTCATCTACGCTGTATTGGGCGGCATGAAGGGTATTACCTATACGCAAATCGCGCAGTATTGCGTCTTGATTCTCGCGTACACGATTCCGGCCATCTTCATCTCGATCAGCCTCACCGGCAACCCGATCCCGCAGTTGGGGCTCGGCTCGATGATGACTGGCTCCGAGGTATACCTGCTGGATCGACTGGATGAGGTACTCAGAGATCTCGGGTTTGCGGCTTACACGACGAATGCGCGACTTAGCCTGACTAATATGTTCGCGTACACGTTCTCGTTGATGATCGGTACGGCAGGCCTGCCGCACGTCATCATTCGCTTCTTTACCGTTCCAAAAGTGAAGGACGCGCGTAGTTCGGCCGGTTGGGCACTCGTGTTCATCGCAATTCTGTACACGACCGCACCGTCGGTTGCCGCGATGGCACGCCTGAACCTGATTAATACGATCGAGCCAACAGCGGGCGAATACATGGTCTACGAGGAACGGCCTGACTGGATTCGAAACTGGGAGGCAACCGGTCTGCTGGCGTTCGAAGACAAGAACGGCGACGGTGTAATCAAGTACTCGGCTGATGCAGAGACGAACGAAATGACCAAGATCGACCGCGACATCATGGTTCTGGCCAATCCGGAAATTGCCGGCTTGCCAAACTGGGTCGTAGCCCTCGTAGCTGCTGGTGGTCTCGCCGCCGCACTATCGACGGCTGCAGGTCTGTTGCTCGCGATATCCTCCGCCATTTCGCATGACTTGTTAAAAGGCATATGGAGGCCGGATATCAACGAGCAACAGGAGCTCTTGGCGAGTCGAGTCGCGATGTCTGGCGCGATCCTGCTCGCGGGCTATCTGGGCTTCAATCCGCCGGACTTCGCCGCGGGCACTGTGGCCCTGGCCTTCGGGCTTGCTGCTTCGTCGATCTTCCCGGCATTGATGATGGGAATATTCTACAAGCGCATGAACAAGGAAGGCGCGATCGCGGGTATGATCGCCGGTCTGGGCGTAACGCTGCTGTATGTATTCCAGCATAAGGGCATCATGTTCGTTCAAAGCACGTCATATATGGGCGACATGGCGCCAAACTGGTTCTTGGGAATCGAGCCGAATGCATTCGGTGCCATCGGTGCCCTGGTGAACTTCGCAGTTGCGTTCGCTGTTTCTCGTGTCACCGCCGCACCGCCGGATCACATCCAGCACCTGGTGGAAGACATTCGCGTGCCGCATGGTGCCGGAGCTCCCAGTGCTCAACACTAAGTAAGCAACACCCATTTAAGGGGGGCGACTCGCCCCCCTTTTTTTTTGCGGTAGGTTTTTGCGGTAAGATTCAGCTATGTGGAAAAACAAACACGTTGTCATCGCAATGCTCGTTTCGCCGGTGCTCGCGGTAATTGCCTGGTACGGCGTCGACAGCATGGTCGCTGAGCGAGCTCAGTCGGCGAAACCCGGCGACTCCTATCCGCTGGTTGCCAGATCCAATTGTCGTTACGACAGTGGGGCCTGTGACCTCGTCAACAACGACTTTAAGCTGACCCTAAAGCCTGTCGACTTGTCGCTCGATCAAACGAGAATTTCGCTTGAGTCGGAATTCAAGATCGCGCAAGCAACCTTGTCTCTGGTAAACGGTAGTGACGAAGTCCTTGGCAGCAGTGCTTCGGGCGACCCACTCGGCACGGGCGCACAAATGACGGTAACATTTCCAGCGTTCGCCGACCCGGCTGCAACAATACGCGTCGCCGTTACCGTACAGCAGTCCATCTACTTTGCAGAAGTCCCGGTCGTGTTCATGCGAACCGACGAAAACGGACTAACCCGATAAACAGTGACGATCCACTGCTCTAGCGGGTATTAGTAATCCTGCTACCAGACCAGTAGAAGCTCAAACTAACTTGTGCAGCTGTGCCACGACGTGCTTTATCGAGTTGTCGTCCGGATCGATCGAAATTTCGAAATCGAGCGAGGCCATTAGCTCGAGCATCTTCTTGTTGTTACTCAAAACCTGGCCCTCCATGACGCCGAGGTCACGGTCGCGTGCGACCTCCATCAGGTCGTGCATCAGGCGATGTGCGATGCCCTTGCTTTGCCACTTGTCTGAAACAACCAGCGCGAACTCGCAGCTTGTCTTGTCCGGGTTAGTCGCGTACCGCGCGACACCGATCTGGTCTTCAACACCATCGAGCTGCCGAACGGCGATCAATGCCATCTCGTTGTGATAATCAATCTGCGTGAAGCGAACCAACATCTCCTGGCTGAGTTCGTGAATTGAATTCATGAAGCGGAAGTACTTCGCCTCTTTTGACAACTCGCGTACGAACTTTGCCTCAATCTCGGCATCTTCGGGTCGAATCGGACGGATGACGATATCGGTGCCGTCGTTGAGCTGGACATGTTTAACCAGCCGCGCCGGGTACGGATGTATTGCCAGGTGGTGGTACCGGTCCGTCGAGGACTTCGGATAATCGACCATGATGCGGGCGTCAACGGCGACGATACCCTTGTTGTCAATGATCAGTGGATTGATGTCCATTTCCTGGACCCAGGGCAATTCACACGCCATACCGGAGACACTGAGCAATACATCGATGAGTTGGTTCATATCGACCGCGGGCATGTTGCGAAACTCGCCGAGCATCTTCGACACCCGTGTCCGGTTAATCAGGTCGGTCGCCAGTCGGTGGTTCAATGGCGGCAGCGAAATTGCCGAATCGCCCACGATCTCCACTGTTGTTCCACCGCTGCCGAAGCTGATAACCGGGCCAAACACCGGGTCACGAATAATGCCGATCATGAGTTCGCGGCCGTTCGAGCTGCGGTACATCTTCTCTATCGTGACGCCGTCAATCATCGCACCCGGCACCTTGGCCTGCACTTCATCGACCAATTGACGAAAAACGCTGCGAATCTCGTGCGCTGAAGTAATGTTGAGTCGTACGCCACCGGCGTCGGATTTGTGCGTTATGTCGTTTGACAAGACTTTCATTACAACCGGAAAACCGATCGTCTCGGCGACGATCAGTGCTTCGTTAGCTGATCGAGCTACGCCGCTGCGAACGGTCGGAATATGGTACGCATTTAGGACCGCCAATGACTCCGGCTCGGTCAGCGTTTTCCGCCGCTCGTTGAGTACCGATTCGATAATCAGCCGCGCGCCGTCCGCATCCGGCGGTTTCTTGCCGGTACTCAGTCGTCCGGGCGTCTGCAAGAGCATGCGTTGGTTGCGCTTGTAACGGGCCAGATAGGAGAACGCATCAATCGCGTTCTCGACAGTGGTGTAGTTCGGCACATGCGCCGCATTAAAAAGCTTGCGCGCTTCCTCGATCTGGGCCCCACCCATCCAACTCGTCATGACGGGTTTGTCATGCTGTCCGGCGACGTCAATGACGGCCTGTGCGACCTCCGTTGGTCGCGTCATCGCCTGCGGTGTCAGGATGACGACCGCACCATCGATACCGGGATCTTCGAGGCAGATGTCGATGGTCTGCTTGTAGCGCTCGGGAGGTGCGTCGCCAATCAGGTCCACAGGATTGCTGTGAGACCAGATCGCCGGAAGCACCTCGTTCAGGCGCTGCATGGTTTCCTCACTCAATGAACTCAGTTCGATGCCCTGATCCTCAGCACGATCCGCCGCCATGACACCGGGCCCGCCGCCGTTAGTGATTATGACCAGTCGTTCACACGGTCGACGGTGCTGGTTTGAGGATAGAGCCCGCGCTGCCGAAAACAGCTGGCCGATCGTCTCCACGCGCAACACGCCCGAACGCGACAGGGCCGCCGAGAATGTATCGTCGCTGCCGACCAATGCACCGGTATGGGATGCCGACGCTGCGGCGCCTGCTGCATGCCGCCCGACCTTGAGCGCAATCACAGGCTTGATGCGCGCTGCCGCACGCAGGCTGCTCATGAAGCGACGTGCATCATAGACGCCTTCTATATAGAGCAGTATCGCCCTTGTCTTCGGATCGGCGACCAGGTAGTCGAGGTAATCCCCGAAATCCAGGTCGGCGGCGATGCCGGTGGAAACGACAGTCGAGAATCCGATTTCGTTCACGGCCGCCCAGTCGAGGATGGCGGTACAGATTGCGCCGGATTGTGAGACAAGCGCAAGATTGCCGGGCTGCGCATTGTTGTTGCCGAACGTGGCGTTCAGGCCGATATCGGGGCGGATAATTCCCAGGCAATTGGGTCCCATCAGTCGAATGCCGTAGCGGTTCGCCATCTGTGTGACCCGATCCTCGAGTTTTCGGCCTGCCGGACCGGTCTCGCGAAATCCCGCCGACATTATGAGCATCATCCGGATGCCGCGTTCGCCGCACGCCTCAACGATGGCCGGAATGCTCGCTGCGGGGGTCGCGACCACGGCGAGATCGATTGGCTCGTCTATCTCCTCCAGCGATTTGAACGCCGGTTGGCCCTGGATGACATCGCGGCCAGGATTGATCCCGTAGATCCGGCCCTTGAAGCCAGAGGTCATCAGGTTCTTGAAAACGATGCCACCGACCGAGTTTTCTCGATCGCTGGCACCAAACAGGGCGATGCTCCCGGGCGTGAACAGGGGAGCCAGATAATGGTTGTTCACAGTAGCTCCTGCGGCGGATTCCATTCGTAGCAACGACCTTTTACACTGCAACGGCACACGAAACAAATAAGGAGAACCACAGTGCGCACCGCGTATATAACGCATCCGGACTGTCGCTGCCACGACACCGGCCCGGGGCACCCGGAGCATGCCGGGCGCTTGTACGCCATCGAAGACCAGCTCGTCGCCAGCGGTCTCGACAATGTCCTCCGGTATGTCGATGCCCCTCTGGCCAGCGATGAACAGCTGCTGCGGGTTCACCCTCGGGAATACGTGGACACGATCCGGGCCGCCATTCCTGAATCCGGGTACGCGCGCCTCGATCCCGATACCGTGATAGGCCCCAAGTCCCTGGATGCTGCCTACCGGGCTGCCGGGTCGGTCGTGGCCGCCGTTGATCTCGTCATGGGCGGTGAAATAAAGTCGGCCTTCTGTGGTGTCAGGCCACCGGGGCATCACGCCGAGAGCTCCAGAGCGATGGGGTTTTGCCTGTTCGACAACGTCGCCGTGGGTGCCGCGCATGCGCTGGAGACATACGGTCTCAAGAGGGTCGCGATCGTGGACTTCGATGTGCATCACGGCAACGGGACGGAGGAGATTTTTCGGAACGAAAGCCGCATCCTGTTCTGTTCGACCTTCGAGCATCCTTTCTACCCGTTCACGCCGTTACTTCCGAACGCACCAAACAGGATTAGCGTACCGTTGACGGCTACCGCGAAAGGCGACGAGTTCCGGACGGCCGTCACCGATCACTGGCTACCGGCGCTCGAGGCGTTCCAGCCGGAAATGGTTTTCGTTTCCGCGGGGTTCGACGCACACCGGGACGACGACATGTCCCACGTTTCACTGACCGATGCCGATTTTAAGTGGGTGTCGGAGCGCATTGTTGAAGTCGCCAACCAATCCGCATCGGGTCGCATCGTCTCCGTACTCGAAGGCGGCTACGAGCTCAAGAGCCTGGCGCGCTGCGTCGAATTTCACATCCGCGTGCTCATGGGGCTGCACTGAAGTAGCGCCATGTCGCGATTCACCGATCAGTCGGCGAAGTAGTGCTTCTCCACGTGGCCGCCAATATCGCCACCCAATATGTGTTATGAATGCAATCCATGTCTTCGGCTCCGTTTCCGGAAAGGTCGCAAATGAAAAAGCCTGCGTCGCTCACCTTGATCAAACAGCGGCTTGCTGAACGCACCGACAGTGAGCACGGTCAGGCTATTGTGCGCCTCGCGATCGTGTTGATCGTCTTAATTTACTTTTTCTCCGACTTCTTTGCGGTGAATACCGACGACATCAATCGCGTACAACTGGCGCGCTCGCTGGTTTTGGTTTCGTTCGTTGCTTCGATAGCCATTTTTGCCGCCATCCTTTTCCGACCAGCAGTCTCTGTCATTCGTCGACTTGTTGGAATGATTCACGATGTTACGATGATATCGGCCGCGATATATCTCGGTGAAAACGTAGGAGCGCCTATCGCGGTCACTTACCTGTGGATTACATTGGGTAATGGATTTCGCTATGGCATGCGTTACCTTTACGGCTGCGCAGCGCTCTCGGTTGCCGGATTTCTGGTCGTCTATGCTTCGAACGACTATTGGCGAGATCACGGAACATTATCCCTGACCATATTGCTGATGATAGTCGTTGTTCCGCCGTATGTCGGCAGTTTGTTGAAATCGCTGCACATCGTTAAAGATCAGTTGCGGCATCAGGCGAGCACCGACGCACTGACCGGCCTCCTGAATCGCGCCGAGATAGAAGCGTCCGTCAGTGCCCTGTATTCACACGATCGTTCCGCCCATGTATTGCTGTTCTGCGACCTCGACAGATTTAAGGAGGTCAATGACGTCGGAGGGCACGCGGCAGGCGACGAGCTTCTCGCGGCCGTGGCACGCATTATTCGTGATTCCGTCCGACAAGATGATTTGTCAGGTCGAATCGGCGGTGACGAATTCTGTGCGCTCTTGCGGAAATGCTCACTCGAAAAGGGCCGACAGGTGGCTGAAACGATCCGTCACAACATTGCGGAATATCGCCTTGCCTGGGGGACGCACAATTTTTCCGTTGGCATTAGTATCGGTGTCGTCCCGGCGAGTGCCGTTGACGATTCTGATGCGTTGTTCCGCCTTGCAGATGCAGCGTGCTATGCCGCCAAGAACGC
>JAJFKQ010000121.1 GCA_021773155.1 Woeseiaceae bacterium
TGCCAGCGAATTCTCAGTCGGTGTGTGATCGGGTTGACCTCGACAGAGCGCACACCGGGAATATTGCCTAACGACGTTTCGATGAGCCAGCTACAGGCGGAGCAGTACATGCCACCGGCATAAATTGTTGTTTCCGCAAAAGACTGATCAATACTGGCGAACGCGTGCAGCATCTCGTCGCTGTTGAATACTTGCCATTCTGCGGCGTCATCGGGTGGTTTGCCGACACCGGGTTCGGGCGCATCACGCAACGTGTAGTAGCTGCTCATGCCGGAGTCGCGGATGAGTTCGGCAACGGCTTTGCATCCGGGGCAACAGACCGGTTGCTCCCGGCCTTCAATTTCGACCGTTAGATCACAGCCGCGAGGATTGGGCAGCGCGCAGTGAAAGCAGGTGTTAGTGCTGGCCATTGCCCGGCTGACCAGCCGGGTCGAGTCTGAATTGTGACTGCCCGGACCATTCGTCCGATAAACGCCAAACGTTGCCTGACGATAACGTGACGTAGTAACGACTGGCCAGCGGCTTGATGAAATGACCGGCCCATGTGGGTTCGCCTTCGCTGTTTGGCATGGCGCGAAGCAGATCGATTTGTGAATCGCGTGACACCATTGTCGGATGACGCATTTGCAGTTGCAGCGAAGCTGGCAGATCAACACCCGGCAACGATGACAGCGTCACGACGACTGCACCGGTTTCGAGATAGATATCGACCCTGGCAACAAGCCCAAGACGAACGGCCTCCTGCTCAGCAGCCAGATTTTGTTCGGTAACGACATTCACACCGTCGTCTGACCGGACTACCAGCGAGTCCTGGCTTTGCATGGCTAACCAGAGGGTATACAAGCCGGCAACGACGGCAAATGCCGGCAGTGCGATCAGGAACCACGGCCAGAACTGGCGGTACCAGGGATCGATGTCTTCTCGTTCCATAATGAGCGTCAGGGTGTTGGGCCGAGGAAACGACTGTCCTCGACTCGTTTATGGCCAGATTCATCCAGCGCTTCGGCAATAAAGTCAATTTTCATGACACCGAACGCATTGTCGCGGTGCACACGAGCTCGCACCGGAACAGAGAGGACGCTACCACCATCAACCAGGATCGTGTTCCCAATACCGTCCAGATGAATGCCTTCGACACCTTCAACCGACAACTTGAATTCTCGCGCATTGTTACTCTGATTGATGAGTTTAATCGTGTAAATGTTCTCAATCATGTCGCCAGGCAATTCCCTGTACAAGCTGTTTCGGTCTCTGATAACGTCGAGAATAATCGGTGTCCTGATCGCCATTGTAGTAATCAGCGAGCCAATCAGCACCATAAGCAGGGCGCCATAAACCATCATGCGCGGGCGCAGGACGTGTGTCTGTTCATTCTGCATCGCGTGCTCAGTCGTGTAACGAACGAGCCCACGTGGGTAATTCATCTTGTCCATAACCGAATCGCAGGCATCGATGCAGGCAGCACACGCGATGCATTCGTACTGCAGGCCGTCACGGATATCAATGTCGGTGGGACAAACTTGCACGCACAATGTGCAGTCGATGCAATCCCCCAGGCCAGCTTCTTTGGGATCGACCGAACGCTTGCGGCGGCCGCGAGGATCACCGCGCTTTTCGTCGTAGGAAATGATCAGGGTGTCTTTGTCGAACATCGCACTTTGGAAGCGCGCATAGGGACACATGTATATGCAGACCTGCTCACGCATGTAACCAGCATTGCCGTAGGTGGCAAAGCCATAGAAGACGGCCCAAAACCAGGTCCAGCCGCCCACGGAAAACGTCACAAACTCAACGCCCAACTCACGTATCGGCGTGAAAAATCCGACGAAGGTAAAACCAGTCCAAAGCGAGAAGGTCACCCAGAGAAACTGCTTCGATCCCTTGCGGCGGATCTTGTTCCAGGACCAGGGCGCCTTGTCGAGTTTCATGCGCTGTGAGCGCGTGCCCTCGGTGAGTTGCTCCATCCAGATGAACGCTTCGGTCCAGACTGTTTGCGGGCAGGCAAAACCACACCAGAGGCGGCCTGCCAAAGCTGTAAAAAAGAACAACGAAAGCGCTGCGATGATCAGAAACAAGGCGAGGAAAGGAAAGTCCTGTGGCCAAAGCGTCAGGCCGATCAGGTAAAACTTACGCGCCGGCAGGTCAAACAGAATTGCCTGGCGATCGTCCCACGTTAGCCAGGGCACTATGTAGAACAGCCCTAACAGCGTGACAGTCGCCAGCTTGCTTAAGTCAGCAAATCGCCCGCCCATTTCACGCGGATAGATTTTCTTCGCGCTCTCGTACATGGAGGCGGGTTGCGGGTCGGTCATGTCGTGGTCCCGCTAGTCCGGACTGTCGCGGTGAGCGGCATCCCGCCTCGGCGCGGTACGAACGAGAAAGGCCGTAATGGCGGAACAGGCGAGTGAGAATATCCAGAAGAAGAAGAAACCGGCGGCGTAACCGGCATCACGATCGAGCGTCAGGTCTTCATCGAACGCACCGCCAATGTCGGCGGGATCAAACAGCGCAAAGAAGACCATGGTGCCAACAGCGGCGCAGAGGAAAGATATCCAGAGCACAGTGAAAACCGCTTGCTTGTTGCGGCTCCACTGTTTCGTGCCTCTGTATTCCTCACCAACCACTATTGTTGCGACAGGCTGGAGACATAAGCCGCGAGAATCTTGCTGCGGTCCTCGCCGAGCAAATCACCGTGAGCTGGCATCACGCTGTTGCGCCCATTTGCGATCGTAGTATGAACTGCGTCGTCGCTGGAGCCATGTAACCAGATGTCGTCAGTCAGATTTGGAGCACCGAACATTGGATTGCCGGTGCCATCAGCGTTATGGCAGGCGCTGCACATCGCGACAAACATCGGCTGTGCGCTCATAGCGGCGGCATCCGCTTCAGCCAGGCCGCTGAGACTCCTGACATACGCCACCATATTGTTGACGCCAGCATCACCACCTAACGCTGGTGCCAATACCGGCATTACGCCCATACGTCCCTGACGAATCGTGGTTGTGATAGCAGCTTCCGTATCGCCCCAAAGCCAGTCGTTGTCGGTGAGATTCGGGTATCCGGCTGCGCCGCGTGCATCGGAGCCGTGACAGGTCGTGCAGTAGCTGGCATACAAGCTTGCGCCGAGTTTTATGGCGTCAGGCTCTTGCTTGAGTTCATCGAAGCCCATCGCCGCGTAGCGATCGTAAATAGGTTCATAGCGATCAGTTGCAGCCTGCATTTCTTCTTCGTACTGGCCCAGTTGTGACCAGCCCAACAGACCATCCCAGTTTCCGAGCCCGGGGTAGGCGACCAAATATCCAATGGCCCAGACAATGGTGCCGAAATAGAAATACAACCACCAGCGCGGGGCCGGGTTATTCCATTCTTCCAGGTCACCGTCCCATTTATGGCCAACAACTTCGTCATCGGCGATGTCTTGTGGGCCCTGCTTTGCCGACCAACTGATCAGCCATATGCACCAGATGGTGAATAAAACCGTGCCAGCCGTAATGAACCAGTGCCAAAATGCAGGCATCAGATGTTCTCCCGCTCATTATTAATGTAAGTATCTTCTTCCAGCGGTAGCGCTGCAGAAGCTTCAAAGTCCGATTTGCGACGACTGCTCCAGGCCCAGACCCATATACCAATAAAGGCAAAAAAGATCACCGCCGTGAGAATGCCGCGTACCAGATCAATATCCATCGTTTCCTACCTGCGATTCCTGCGGTTTGTGCCAAGCTCCTGCAGATAGGCGATCAGTGCATCCATTTCGGTTTTGCCTGTAACAGCTGCCGCCGCCGCCGCGATTTCTTCGTCGCTGTACGGGTGCCCCAGGAATCTCAGAGCTTGCATCTTCGTTGTGACCAATTCCGGGTCCACCATTTTCTCTGCAAGCCAGGTGTACGCAGGCATATTGGATTCCGGTACCAGTGCACGCGGGTCCGTCAGATGCAGTCGTTGCCAGGCATCGCTGTAACGGCCGCCAACACGAGCAAGATCCGGTCCGGTGCGTTTGGAGCCGAACTGAAAGGGCCGGTCGTAGACTGTTTCACCAGCGGTCGTGTAAGGACCGTAGCGTTCGGTCTCACTGCGGAAAGGACGGATCATTTGTGAATGGCAGTTGTAACAACCTTCGCTGACATAAACATCCCGGCCCGCAAGTCTGAGTGCAGAGTAGGGCACAATGTTCTCATCAGGCTCAGTCGCGTCGGCACTGAACATCAACGGGACGATCTCGACCAGTCCACCGATGCTGATGGCGACGACGATCAGGACCATCATTAAGTTGAGACGTTTTTCAATTGTTTCGTGGCGCATAGCCGTACTCTCCCTTTACGCCGGATCCAGTACCGCGACGGGTACCGGTTTCTTGTCGCTTACCGTCTTCCAGACGTTATAAGCCATGATTAGCATGCCGCTGAAGAACAGCAGACCGCCCACGAGTCGTAATCCATAGTACGGGTAGGTCGCCTTTAGCGACTCCACGAACGAATAGGTCAAGGTGCCGTCCGCATTGACTGCGCGCCACATCAGACCCTGTGTGATTCCAGCCACCCAAAGGGCAACCGCGTAAAGAACCACGCCGATTGTTGAGGTCCAGAAGTGCACGTCAATGAGCTTCGTGCTGTACATGCCTTCCTTATTATAGAGGCGCGGCAACAGGCTGTAGATCGTACCGATCGTCATCATGGCGACCCAGCCCAATGCTCCGGAGTGCACGTGACCAATGGTCCAGTCCGTGTAGTGTGAGAGCGCATTGACCGTCTTGATCGACATCATCGGGCCTTCGAACGTGGACATGCCGTAGAACGACAGCGAGACAATCATAAACTTGAGGATAGGGTCGCTACGCAACTTATGCCAGGCACCGGACAGAGTCATGATGCCGTTGATCATGCCGCCCCAGGACGGTGCCAGCAGGATGATCGAGAAAACCATGCCCAGCGTTTGTGCCCAGTCCGGAAGCGATGTGTAGTGCAGGTGGTGAGGACCAGCCCACATGTATACAGCGATCAGTGACCAGAAATGTACGACCGACAAACGATACGAATAAACCGGACGTCCGGCCTGCTTCGGCACAAAGTAGTACATCATGCCGAGGAAACCCGCCGTCAGGAAAAAGCCAACAGCATTATGGCCATACCACCATTGCATCATGCCGTCGACGATACCGCTATATAGAGAATAGGACTTGGTCAGCGAGACAGGTATCGAGAGGTTATTGAATATGTGCAAAATGGCAACGGTGATGATGAATGCGCCGTAAAACCAGTTCGCGACATAAATGTGCTTTATGCGGCGTTTAACAATCGTGCCGAAAAACACGATGGCGTATGCAACCCAGACAACCGTGATCAGGATATCGATAGGCCACTCGAGCTCCGCGTATTCCTTGGACTGGGTAATGCCCAGCGGCAAGGTAATGGCGGCGAGCAGGATTACGGTTTGCCAGCCCCAAAAAACGAATGCGGCCAGTTTGTCGAAAGCCAGTCGTATGTGGCAGGTGCGCTGCACGACGTAAAATGATGTACCAATCAATGCAGACCCGCCAAAGGCGAATATGACGGCATTGGTGTGCAACGGCCGCAAGCGCGAATAGGTCAGAAATGATACATCGAAATTGAGCGCGGGCCAGATGAGCTGTGCGGCAATAATGACGCCGACGAGCATACCGACGATGCCCCAGACGACCACCATGATCGAGAATTGGCGAACGACCTTGTCGTTATAGGTAGCTGCTGTGTCCAAAGGACAACCCCTGTATTGAGTTTGGATGGTTTGCGGCCGCAATTTTCAGCGGCGCATAATTCTGCGGCGACGATTATAGCCCCAGAATCGGCACGTAGGTTAGCAGGCCATGGAATCATTCTAGATAGGGGACGATACGTATAGCGTTGCTGGTGAGACATCGGTCCAGAATAGTGTTATTCATTAACTCTGAGCGGGCCCTCAAAGCCTGTCCCTGTCTTTACTATGAGCAAAAATTCGTTGCCCAGTGAAATTTCAAGAATCGGTGAATCCGCTGTCTTCTTCCGCAATCTTCTGGAATCTGCGCCAGATGCAATGATCATTGTCGATGAACGCGGGGAGATGTCGCTGGTCAACCGGCAGGCACTCCGTATGTTCGGTTACAAGCGCAAAGAGATGATTGGGCAGCCTATCGAAGCTTTGCTACCGGAAGCCTCGCGCAGATCGCACGTATCTTTCCGTAAATCATATACCAGTGAGCCGAGACTGAGACCCATGGGTCAGGATATGGATTTGGTCGGCTTACGCAAAGACGGCAGTGAATTTCCGGTGGAGATTAGCCTCAGCCCTGTCGAGACAGAGGGCGGTAGATTCATATCCAGTGTCATCCGTGACGTCACGGTTCGACGCCAGATGGAAAAGGATATCAAGGCCGCGCAAGAAGAGGCGGAGCGGGCGAACAAGGCGAATAGCGCCTTTCTGGCTGCGGCGAGCCATGATCTTCGGCAGCCGGTACAGGCTTTGAGTCTGCTCAACGGCGCCTTGCGCCGCACGGTCAAAGACGAACGTGCGCTGCTAATGGTCGAAAATCAGGACGCGTCGTTAACGGCAATGACGAATCTCCTGAATTCGTTGCTGGACATCAGCAGGCTTGATGCTGGAGCGGTGAAGCCGGAATGGGAAGATTTCCCGGTGCAGCGGCTTGTTGATCGACTGTCAGCCGAGTTTGGTCGTCAGGCGCAGGGCAAAGGACTGAAATTCTCCTCGGTGTCCTGTGGAGCGGTGGTCCGCAGCGACCCCAATTTGTTGGCTGAGGTGATTACCAACCTCGTTTCGAACGCGATTCGATACACCGACAAGGGCGAGGTCAAGATGGAGTGTGTCGAACATGACGGTCAATGCCAGCTTGAGGTCTCTGATACTGGAATCGGCATTGAAGACGATCAGCTGGATGCCATTTTTCGAGAATTTCACCAATGCAAATTGCCAGGCGCGAGCAAGGAAGGATTCGGACTGGGCCTGGCTATCGTGCGGCGTTTGAGCGATCTACTCGATCACCCTATCGAAGTTGACTCAAACCCGGGAAGGGGTTCGCGATTCACAGTTACTTTGCCGCTGGTTGATGATAGTGCGGCAACCATTGCCGATGAAGAGGATATCGACGCCGAACCTCCGGAGCAGGCGAGTGGCCTGGTGGTACTTATCGAAGACGACGTCAATGTGGCCGACGCGTGGGGATTATTGCTGGAGGCCGAAGGCTACCGTGTTGCGACTGCCGCATCGGCAACGGAAACGGTTGCATTATTGAATCATCTTGATGATCAGCCGGTTTTGCTGATTTCGGATTTCCATTTGCTGGACGGTTCTACTGGCGTTGAGGCTGTAAGCCTCATCAGGGACTTTTACAAATCTGAAATTCCGGCCTTCATTGTTAGTGGCGATACATCCAAAGTAGTGAAGGACGCACGGCTGCTCGATAACTGTACATTGATGAGCAAACCCGTCGATACGGCGAGGCTTCTGGCTGCCGCTCTTTATGCGTCCCGATCAGGCCACGTACCACAGGACTAATACTCCGGCGGAGTTCTTACCCGGCCAGTAATTTCAGCCAACTTGCCGGCGATTTAGCCAGAGCGACACCGATGACATAGGCGAATACGGCGAGCGCGCCAACGAACGCGATAATACGAATCTGCGGGGTCGCCCCGCGTTTGAGCGCAAATGTTCCAAGCACGATATAGGCGACCAGCCCGGCGAACTTGGCCAGCAGCCAGGATTCAGAGAACACATTGAAGTGCAGCATCGATACGAGCGCTATGCCCGATAGCAAGAACAGCGTGTCGATGATGTGCGGGGCGATCCGGATGAATTTCAGCTGTAATTTGTCCGACTGCGTCATCATCCAATAGCAACGCAAGATGAAACCGGAAATGGTCACGACCCCTGTAATCATGTGCAGTGATTTGATCATTAGGTAAGTCATTAGTCATTGCTCCGATGGGTTTACGCTCGCCATTCTAGTCGAACGGCTACCTGAGTTCCTGTTTGCACTGGTTCCCTATGCGTTACCCATCGACCCGTAGGTGAACGTACTTATGGTATCTGGCGTGGCGTCTGGCAAAGTACACAACGGGTGAATCACAGGTAACCAGGTTTTCCAAAAAATGCGCTCACATTCACGGTTCTTGGCGGCACCGGCTGCTATCTTTGCGGTGGGTGTTTTCTTATGTATGGGCGATCCAGCTCGTGCACAGACTCCATCAAACGACGCACCGGATAACGGGCAGGCAATCGATCAGATTGTTGTCGTTGCACACAAAGACGCTCGCTCGATCCGTGAGATAGCGGCGACGGTCACAGTTTTGTCGCGAGCTGAACTCAATAATGGGCTCGCAACCTCGATTAGCGACGTCTTTCGTTATATTCCCGGCGTCGATTATGAAGCTGCCGGAACACGCTTTGGCACCGAAGGCATCAATATTCGCGGTATCGGTGGCAATCGAGTCGCAATTTTGGTTGACGGTGTACCGCTATCTGACCAGTTCGATTCCGGCAGTTTCTCCAACGCGACGCGTGATTTTATCGATGCAGGACTTGTGCAGAATATTGAAGTCTTGCACGGACCCGCGTCGGCGCTCTACGGTAGCTCGGCGATTGGCGGCGTTGTCTCGGTGCGAACGCCGGATCCGTCTGACATCATCCGCAGCGAACGAAGCGGTGGTGATTTTCTGGGTACATGGCGCGGCGCGGACAGCAGCATGCATGGCCAGGCCATGTTTGCGGCAGGTGATGAATCACTCGGTGTACTGGCCGGATTTAGCTGGCGCGATGGCCAGGAGATTGAGTCGGCAGCTGGCGCTGACGGCGTCGATACCAGGGACTACGAACGTCAGACGGCCCTCATCAAATTGGTTGCTGACGATCGATGGGGCAGAACCTGGCGCGCCAGCCTGGTGCATCAGGACGCCAACACTATTTCAGATATGAACTCGATGCTGGGTGCCGGACGCTACCGTTCGACAACAGCACTTGAAGGTGATGACGCCTACAATATGGATGTCGTCAACGTGGCGTACGAATTCGGTTCCCCCGACCGCTGGATAGACTCAGGGGTTGTGCGTGGCTTCTATGAACTGGCAAGCGTCGAGCAGCTAACGCTTGATGAGCGTGCTGCAGCAAGAACGCCGGTCTCTATCGACCGATTCTTTTCCTACGAACAGGAAATTCGCGGCATCGAGCTGAACCTCTGGAAGAACTTCAGCGGCGCAACATTTTCGCATCGCCTCGGGTTTGGGCTCGAATACCGTGATCGCATCACCGAAGAATTCCGGGATGGTTTATCCACCAACCTTGCGACCGGTGAGCAAACGAATGTGCTTCTTGGTGAGGTTTTTCCATTACGTGATTTCCCGATCAGCAAAACAACGGAAACAGCGGCATTCATAGAGGACACGATCAGCTTTGGTGACTGGAAAGTCATCGCGGCTGTACGTGCTGACCAGTTTGACCTGTCGCCCGAAGTCGATGCGATGTATCTCGAAGATTACCCGGACTACGAGCTGGTAAGCCTGAGTGAGTCCGATCTGTCACCCAAGCTCGGTGTGATCTACACGCTGACGCCGGGAACCGACGTCTACCTGCAGTACTCGCACGGATTCCGTGCACCGCCGTATTCTGATGCGAACATCAGTCTTGAGCTTCCATTCTTTGGTTATCAGGCGATTCCGAACCCTGACCTGAAGTCTGAATCCTCCGATGGTTTCGATGTTGGCATTCGTTGGCAAGGTGAGCACTCAACTGCTCGGCTATCAGCGTTCCGCACAAACTACGACGACTTCATCGAGTCGAAAATCAATCTTGGTGTAGATCCGGTTACCGGGCTTACGATGTTCCAGTCGCAGAATATCGGCGAAACCGAGATCGAGGGACTCGAAGCCGGCTGGGGTACACGTTTCGGAAGCAATGAGGCATTCGGTTTTGATGGCTCCGCCTATTATGCACGGGGCGATAATCTGGATTCCGGGCGACCGCTGAACTCAGTGGGACCGGCGCAGGGTGTGCTGGGATTGAGCTGGTTCTCGTATGACGAATCGCGCCAGCTACGCCTCAAAGGAACATTCACTGATGCATTTGATCGTCGTGACGAGAGCAGTGGCGAAGTATTCAAGCCGGCCGGTCACGCCGTGTTCGATTTTTTTGTGACGCAACGGCTTGGCAATCGGGCCATCGTCAGAGCAGGACTGCACAACCTGACCGATCGTACCTACTGGAACTGGTCAGATGTTCGCGGTGTGAAACCAAATGATCCAATTCTTCCATTCCTCGCCCAGGCGGGACGCAGTGCGTCTCTGAGCCTGAACGTGGTCTGGTAGTCAGATCTGATTTTTATTTTCAACGAAACCAAAATGACAGGGGAGAACATGTCATGAAATTGAAAAACCTAAGCCTGTACTTGCTGGTCCCAATCCTGGGACTAACAATCGGGGCTTGTTCACAAGATGCTGCCGATGACACTGCAGCCACTGCTAGCGACACAGCTGTACACACAGCTGAGGTCTCCGCAGCCGGAAAAGACGAATTGATGGCGAAAGGCGAGGCAATTTTCCTCGCGAACTGCGCCGCGTGTCACCAGCCTAACGGCCAGGGACTTGCGGGTGCGTTTCCTCCACTCGCTGGATCGGACTTCCTGCAGGGCGATCGCAAGCAAGTGATGGCAGCAGCATTGTTCGGTCTCTCCGGTCCCGTCACGGTTAACGGTGTTGAGTACAACGGCGTTATGCCAAGTATGGGTCACCTGCCAGACGACGACCTCGCTGCAGCACTCACGTATGTATTCGGTGCCTGGGGCAATGACGGCTCTGCTGTCAGTGTCGCGGAAGTTGCCGCATTGCGCGTAGAGCTGGGTCAGGAAGACCGCGCCGCGGGCGAGCGTCACCAGGGCGCCACCGAAGGTGAAATGAAATACGAGGGCGCGCCGGTCGCCATGACAGGCGAAGGCAGCAGGCAGATCATGTCATCCGAAGGCCCGGTGCTCAGCGAAGCTGAATTCTCGACAGCAACACAGCTTTACTTTGAGCGTTGCGCAGGTTGCCACGGTGTACTCCGCAAGGGAGCAACCGGTAAACCTCTGACGCCCGATATTACCCTGGCGAAAGGTACCGATTACCTGAAAGCTTTGATCACCTACGGCTCACCTGCCGGTATGCCGAACTGGGGTACTTCAGGCGACTTGTCAGAAGAGCAGATCGATATCATGGCTCGCTTCCTGCAGCAGGAACCGCCTGCACCGCCTGAATTTGGTCTACCTGATATGCAGGACAGCTGGAAAGTCATGGTTGCCCCGGAAGATCGTCCGGACAGCCCGCAGCACGACCGCAATATCGAGAATTTCTTTGCGGTGACACTGCGTGATGCCGGCAAGGTTGCAATCATTGATGGTGATACCAAGGAAATCGTAACGACTCTTAAGACAGGATATGCAGTACACATCTCACGTCCGTCTGCATCAGGTCGCTACGTTCTTACCATTGGTCGTGACGCCAAGATCGACATGATTGACCTGTGGATGGATCCTCCCGCGATTGTTGCAGAGATCAAGATTGGCCTGGAAGCCAGATCTGTAGAAACGTCCAAATACAAAGGCTACGAAGACAAGTACACGATCGCTGGTGCCTATTGGCCGCCGCAGTACGTCATCATGGATGGCGATACGCTTGAGCCTTTGAAAGTCGTTTCGACTCGTGGCATGACGGTTGATACTCAGGAATACCACCCGGAACCCCGGGTTGCAGCAATCGTTGCATCGCATGAACATCCTGAATTTATCGTCAACGTCAAAGAAACAGGGCATATCCTGCTGGTTGACTACAGTGACATAGACAGCCTGTCGGTTACCGACATCGGCGCAGCGAAGTTCCTGCATGATGGCGGCTGGGATCGAACCAAACGCTATTTCCTCACCGCTGCGAACCAGTCTGACAAGGTAGCTGTTGTTGATTCCAAGGACAGGAAGCTGGTTGCATTGATTGATGTTACCAAGACCCCTCATCCGGGTCGCGGCGCAAATATCATCGATCCAGAGTTCGGACCGGTATGGGTAACGAGTGCCTTGGGTAACGCCAACCTCTCGTTCATCGGCACCGATCCTGAAGGACACCCGGACAGTGCCTGGAAGAACGTTCGCGTAGTCGACGGCATGGGCGGCGGCTCGCTATTCGTCAAGTCGCATCCCAAATCGACCAATCTATGGGTTGACGCACCACTTAACCCGGATGAGTCGTTTAGCCAAAGCATCGCTGTATTTGATGTGAATAATCTGGATGCGGGCTTCACCGTTCTGCCGATCGGCGAATGGGCGGATCTTGGCGAAGGACCGAAACGAGTCGTACAGCCTGAGTACAACAAGGCGGGCGACGAGGTTTGGTTCTCTGTCTGGAGTGGCAAGGAGCAGGAGTCTGCGCTTGTTGTTGTGGATGACAAGACACGTGAACTCAAGGCCGTTATAAAGGGACCAGAAATCGTTACCCCGACAGGCAAGTTCAACATCTACAACACCTTGCATGACATTTACTAAGGGATAGCGATCATGAAATGCAACAACATCGTTCTCCTGTCTGCAGCATCGCTGCTGTTCTCGTCAGCCACCATCGCGGTGGCTGATGAGGGCGATGACCTGGTGACAGCGATCACCTCTGGCAAGGCAGGAATCAATGTAAGGGCTCGCTTCGAGGGAGTGGATAAGGATAATCTGCTCAAGGACGCGAATGCTCTTCCTGTTCGACTTCGCCTGAACTACCGGACCGGCAAATGGCAAGGCTGGTCCGCGTTCGCGGAGTACGACCATGTCTTTCACGTAATAAGGGACTTCAACGCGGGCGGCGGTACGACACCGGCTAAAGATGGTGTCTACCAGACGGTAGCGGACCCCAAAGGGTCAGACCTCAATCAGCTATATCTTGACTACGCTGCATCGGACGACTGGAAATTCCGTATCGGACGGCAGCGAGTGAACCTCGATAACGAGCGCTTTGTTGGTGGAGTTGGCTGGCGACAGAACGAGCAGACGTATGATGCGTTTGCGGTTTCGTCCTCGGCAATTTCGAAGACAGCTTTGACGTACGCGTACGTTGGCCAGGTGCGGCGAATCTTTGGTCAAACGTTTGCTGGCGGAAGCATGAATGTCAATACGCATTAACTCACTGCGAAGGTCACGATCAACGATAGCTGGTCGGTTACGCCTTATTTCTATCTCATCGATAATCAAGATGCCGCGGCGACCTCGACCTCGACTTTCGGTGCTCGTCTTGCGGGCGGCGTCAAAGCCGGTGACGGCAAGGTCGCTCTGGTCGCTGAGTTGGCGACACAATCGGACGCGGGTAACAACCCGGTCAGTTACGACGCCGATTACGCGCACCTGAGCGCCCTGTGGTCGATGGACAACGGATTGTCTCTCGGGCTTGCATTCGAGTCACTGGGTACGGATAGCTCGAACTTCCAGTCATTCAGAACGCCATTGGCGACATTGCACGCGTTCCAGGGTTGGGCTGACATGTTCCTCACCACACCAGCCGCTGGCATCGAAGACTTTACCCTAACAGCCAAATTTAAAGCTGGTAACTGGAATCTGACGGGCGTCTATCACGACTTTTCCGCCGAAACCGGCAGTTTTGACTACGGCACAGAGCTTGATATCTCTGCAAGCACGAAGATCTCGAAGAATTACGGACTCCTGTTCAAGGGTGCCTTCTTCTCGACAGATTCATTGTCTTATGTAGATACAAACAAGTTCTGGATCATGTTCACAGCTAACTACTAGAGCGCAGTAGAAGGCTGTAACAGCGGGGCCTCGTTCGCGAGGCCCCGTTTTTTTGCGCCTGCTTCAGGCGTCGTGACTTTCCATATCGACCGGTGTCTTGAACCAGTCCGGCTTCACGATCAGGAGATCGCACGGCAGATGTTCGAGCGTGCGTTCCGCAGTAGCGCCTATGAACAGGCGTTTCCAGCGGTTTCTTGCGACAGCGCCCATAACGACAACATCCGCAGCAATCTTGTCTGCCATTGCCGGCAATTCTTCGTGCGTCAACCCCGCAATCAGATGTGCTTTGTCGTCATCAACCTCGTGAAACCCGGTGATTTCCTTGAAACGTTTTTGATGGTCTTCATGCATCTGCTGTTCGATCTCGTCGAAGGGCAGAGAAACCGGGATGTACGCGTTGGCGGTGGCCGTAGCAACAGCGATTCGCGGATCATAGGAGTGAAAAGCGTGTACGTCGCCGCCGACCTTGTCGGCAAGTTGTTTGCTTAGCTGCAAAATTTCGTCATCAAGTGCAGCTGGCTTGTCGTGCTGGTTCATCGGATCGATTGCCGCCAGAAAAACCGGTGTGTCGGATAAATCCGCAGGTTTGACCAGCCACAGGCGCGTCGGACAGGTTCGGATAAGATTCCAGTCCGTGTTCGTGAGCAGTGCTCGCGCGACGGCGGAGTGATGGTGCGTGTCTTTGATGACAATGTCGGCATCAGTAGCCACCGCGTGCCTGACTACACCTTCGTGCAGCGGGTGATCCCAAACTGCAGACGATTTAACTGTGATTCCATCCGCACGAAGAGGTTCAGCGAGTGCTTCCAGATGTTTTTGCTGATTCTGGATAACTTCATCTCGCGCTTTCTCGAGCGAGGGTGAATCGAACAGCCGATCGCCGCTCAGGTATTCATTGTAGTAGCAGACGAGTAGTTCGAGTTCTGCTCCAGTTTTTTTTGCCAGCCAGGACGCACGGCGAAGTCCCGGTTGATCCTGTGTGGTCGGATCAATTACGGCCAGAACCTTGGTAATTTCCTTCATTTTCACACCTGACAAAGTGTTGGTTAACGGTCAATGCTTCACAGTCAGCATACGCGCCGAATAACAGCAATCCATAAGGCGTGTTGCCTAAGGACTCTCGGTTTGTACCTATCGCGCGGTAGGTGGATTTACTGATTCTTAACATCCGATACAACGATAAGATAGGTGGGCAAATAGACCAAGGAGGTCACCATGACCGGTGGGTCAAACGACGCGCTACGCGCGCAGCTTCAAGCAAAAAAGGAGGAATTGTCATCACGCCTGGAACGAATTACGGCGAATCTGCAACGTGGTTATGATTCAGATTCGAAAGAGATGGCAAAAGAGCTTGAAGATTCGGAAGTGGTGGACGCACTTGGCAATGAGGCACGTGCAGAAATTGCGAAGATATCCGCAGCGCTGGTCCGCCTGGACAATGGTCGATATGGAATATGCAGCGAGTGTTCCGAACCGATCGAGGCCGACCGCATTAAAGCGTATCCCTATGCGGACGAGTGTATTGATTGTGCTCGCTTTGATGAGCGTCGCAGGGCCCGCATCTAGGCGGTCATGTGCATTTTCACGAGGTCAGCGAGTGACCTTGCCTGCATTTTTTCCATGACTCTTGCCCGATGGATCTCGACTGTGCGTTGGCTGACACCGAGTTCGTAGGCGATAACTTTATTGGGCTTTCCGGTAACTACGAGTTCAAATACCTCGCGCTCCCGATTCGTGAGGCGATCCAGTCGCAGAGAAACTTCAGCGTGCTGTTGCTGGGCTTCGCGGCGTTCCTCATCGGTCGCCAGTGCTTCACGTATCCGATCCAGTAGTTCCTGATCACGGAATGGTTTCTGAATGAAATCAACGGCACCTTTTTGCATGGCTTCAACCGCCATTGGAACGTCGCCATGGCCAGTGATGAAGATGATGGGCAAGGTGTTCTCGCGCTTGATCAGTTCTTCCTGGAGCTCAAGACCGCCAAGCCCGGGCATGCGGATATCGAGTACCAGACATCCGGGGCGTTGATCGTCCA
>JAJFKQ010000122.1 GCA_021773155.1 Woeseiaceae bacterium
GGTTTCCTTGAGCACGAGCTTAAGCTCATGAAGCACAAGCGGCCGAAGATCGAACATCATGCAACCGTGCTCGATACGCTGACGATGGCGCGTGAGATTCACCCGGGGCAGCGCAACAGCCTGGACGCGCTTTGCAAGCGCTACGAGGTGGATGCAACGAAGCGTGATGTCCACGGGGCGTTGATCGATTCGGAGCTGCTGGCCAACGTATACCTCGCTATGACAGGCGGTCAGACAGCGATGCTGCTGGACGACGATGTCGATCCTGTAGGAGCGCGCCTTGCGCGCGATCGCGATGGTGATCGCGCGCACGGCGCGCTCGTACGAGATTCGCTGGTGCCCACAGTGGATCTCCTGGTCGTCAAAGCCTCCGCCGAAGAATCCGCCGCCCACGATGCCTTGCTCGAAAGAATTCGCAAATCCGGTGCGTGCGTCTGGGATATTGACTAGAATCGGTCGTTCGCCTCGGGGCAAGCCCCAAGAAAAATAAGGATAAGAGCTTTATGGTCCATACGTTGGCAGCTGCGCTGCGCTCAAATTTTCTCGGTAACTCTCCAGATTGGTACAAAGTTTCGATTCTCGGATTTCTGATTTTAAATCCTGTATTGGTTTCTTTTGACCCGCACTTCGCGGGCTGGGTACTGGTCGCCGAGTTCATTTTCACGCTCGCGATGGCGTTGAAATGTTATCCGCTGCAACCGGGTGGCCTGATCGCGATTCAGGCGATCCTCATGGGCCTTGCGTCACCCGAGCATGTGCTGCACGAAGCAGAAAAGAACTTCGAAGTCATCATGCTGTTGATGTTCATGGTGGCGGGCATCTATTTCCTGCGCGAAATGTTGCTGTACACGTTCACCAAGATCTTGCTGGGCGTGCGATCAAAAGTTCTGCTGTCGGTGATGTTTTCGTTCGCGGCGGCTTTTCTGTCCGCGTTTCTGGATGCACTGACTGTGACGGCCGTCATCATCACGGTGGCGGTCGGTTTTTACGGCGTTTATCACATGGTGGCGTCGGGCAAACAGTTCGACCATAGCCATGATCATGGTAACGATGATGAAGTCATCGAGTTACATCGCGTGGACCTTGAGACCTTCCGCGCTTTTCTGCGCAGCCTGATGATGCACGGCGCGGTTGGTACCGCACTCGGCGGCGTGACGACAATGGTCGGCGAGCCGCAGAATCTTTTGATCGCTGAAATCATGGACTGGTCGTTCATTGAGTTCTTCTTGAAGATGGCGCACATCTCAATGCCAGTGCTGGTGGTTGGGTTGATTACCTGCGCGCTCCTCGAAGTGACCAGGAGTTTCGGCTACGGCGCGCAGCTGACGCCCAAGGTTCGTGATGTTCTGGAAGATTATGACGCCCAGATGACGGCGGAGCGCACCAAGTCCGACATGGTCACTATTATCGTGCAGGGCGTGGTCGCGCTGCTGTTGATTATTTCACTTGGCTTTGGATTGGCCGCACCCGGCATCGTTGGTCTTATGGTCATCGTGCTGGCAACGGCGTTTAACGGCATTACCGAAGAGCACCGCATCGGACATGCGTTCGAAGAAGCACTGCCATTCACCGCGCTGCTAGTTGTGTTCTTTGCAATCGTCGCGGTGATCGATCATCAGAAACTTTTTACGCCGATCATTCACTGGGTAATGACCTACGACGGCAAGTTACAGGAAGCCTTGTTCTATATGGCAAACGGCGTGCTGTCGATGATCAGTGACAACGTCTTCGTGGCGACGGTGTATATCGGCGAGATCGAGGAAATGTTTTTGGCGGGCGACATTACGCGCGAGCATTTCGACGCATTGGCGGTGGCGATTAATACGGGCACGAACATCCCGTCGGTCGCGACTCCAAATGGGCAGGCGGCGTTCCTGTTTTTGTTGACGTCGGCACTGGCGCCGTTGATTCGCTTGTCCTACAGCAGGATGGTGGTCATGGCACTGCCGTACACCATCACGATGAGCATCACGGGCCTGCTGGCCCTGTGGTACATGCCAAGACTGCTGTAGGAGCGCGCCGGGGCCTAAGGACGGAGATAAGGTGACAGTGACCTTAACTCCCGAGTTAAGGTCACTGTCACCTTATCTCCTGCGTGCAATGTCACAGTTTTTGGCGGCCAATTATGGTATTTAACGTCCTGCTTCTGATGAGAGATTCCCAATGTCCTTTGATATCTACAATCTCCGTATCGGCATCGTCGGCCTGGGCTATGTCGGTCTGCCGCTCGCTGTTGAGTTCGGCAAGAAATATCCGACTGTCGGTTTCGACATCAAGACCGACCGTATTGCGGAGCTGGAGGGCGGTTCGGACTCAACGCTGGAATGCTCGAGCGAAGAGTTGGCAGAGGCTACGCAGCTAACGTACACGTCAAGTGCCGCGGACCTTGAAGATTGCAATTTCTACATTGTGACGGTGCCGACGCCGATAGGTACTGGCAATCGCCCGTTGTTAACGCCGCTCAAGTCTGCCAGCAAGACTCTTGGACAAGTCATCGCCAGGGGTGACATCGTTGTGTACGAGTCGACCGTCTATCCTGGCGCGACTGAAGAATTCTGTGTTCCATTCCTCGAACAGGAATCTGGTTTGACGATGAACGAAGACTTCTTCGTCGGCTATAGTCCGGAGAGAATTAATCCGGGCGATAAAGAGCATCGTTTGCCGTCGATCCTGAAGGTCACCTCCGGTTCGACTGAAGAGTCTGCTGAGTTCATTGATTCGGTTTACGCGTCGATTATCACGGCCGGTACCTACAAAGCGTCTTGCCTAAAAGTCGCTGAAGCGGCTAAGGTTATCGAGAATACGCAGCGAGACGTGAACATTGCTTTAGTCAACGAGCTCGCGATGATTTTCGACCGTGTCGGGATCGATACCGAAGAGGTTCTGGAAGCGGCGGGCACAAAATGGAATTTCCTGCCTTTCCGCCCAGGACTCGTCGGCGGACATTGTATCGGTGTAGACCCGTACTACCTCACTTATAAAGCACAACAACTCGGCTACCACCCACAGATGATTCTGGCCGGGCGCCGAATCAACGACAATATGTCGCTCTATGTTGCGTCGCAGGTCGTAAAAAAAATGTTGACTAAGGGCATTCAACCATTGAATGCGAAAGTACTTGTTCTTGGTCTCGCATTTAAAGAAAACTGTCCCGACGTTCGTAATACCAAGGTCGTCGATATTGTTAGCGAATTGTCATCGTATGGAGCGTCAGTGGATGTGCATGATCCCTGGTGCGATGCGGAAGAAGCGAGGCGTGAGTACGATCTGGACCTTGTCGCTGAGCCCGGGAAAGGGGCGTATGATGTAGTGATTATCGCGGTCGCACACGACGAATTCAGAGCCTTGGGCGCCGATGGAATTCGGGCCTTCGGAAAAGATACCTCAGTGCTGTACGACATCAAGTACGTGCTCCCTCCCGAACTCGTAGACGACCGCCTGTAGCAGTGGCCCTCAGGCCACGACAAGAGAGAATAAATTGAAAATACTAGTAACAGGTGCCGCCGGTTTCATCGGTTTCCACACATGTAAGCAATTGCTCGATCGTGGCGACACCGTCGTCGGCCTCGACAACTTCAACGACTACTACGACGTCGCACTGAAAGAAGGCCGTGCAGAGATGCTCGCCGACTACGACAACTTCAAATTGGTGCGTATCGATCTCGCGGATCGCAGCGCTATGGAGGCACTCTTCGCCGAAGAGAAGTTCGACAAGGTCGTAAATCTTGCGGCTCAAGCCGGCGTTCGCTACTCGATCGAAAACCCGCATTCATATATTGACAGCAATATCGTCGGGTTCGTCAATATTCTCGAAGGCTGCAGACATAACGATGTGAAGCACCTGGTGTATGCATCGTCCAGTTCGGTGTATGGCGCGAATACGACCATGCCGTTTTCCGTTCACCAAAACGTCGACCATCCGTTGGCTCTATACGGTGCGACAAAAAAAGCCAACGAGCTAATGGCGCACACGTACTCCAATCTTTACAACTTGCCGACAACCGGCCTGCGTTTCTTCACCGTTTACGGCCCCTACGGCCGCCCGGACATGGCGCTGTTCCTGTTCACCAAGAACATCATCGAAGACAAGCCGATCGATGTCTTTAATTTCGGCAAGCACCGTCGGGACTTCACCTACATCGATGACATCGTGGAAGGTGTTGTGCGTACGATGGATCACACGGCAGAGCCGAACGAAGACTGGGACTCCGCGAATCCTGATCCGGGTACCAGCAAGGCACCGTATCGTCTCTACAATATTGGCAATCAACAGCCAGTCGAATTAATGGACTACATCGGTGCTATTGAAAAAACGCTGGGCAAGAAAGCCGAGATGAACTTGTTGCCATTGCAGCCTGGTGATGTGCCCGACACCTGGGCCGACACTGAAGATCTGGCGAACGATGTTGGCTATCAACCGAGCACGCCGATCGAAGTCGGCGTGAAGAACTTCGTCGAGTGGTATCTTGAGTTTTACAAGTAACAGCCCAAAGAAATTACATAGCCGTGGCCAACGCCTACACAACAAGAAAACTCTCCGCACGCTACCCGACTGATCTGCCAGCCTGGAAAAGGCTGGCGAAGCATTATCGTGACGATATGCGAGAGCACCAGTTGCGAGACCTGTTCTCACGGGACAAGAAACGAACTGAGAAATTTGCGCTGGGAGCAGGTGACCTCAAGCTCGACTACTCGAAGAATCACCTCAACAACACAACGATCGAGTTGCTTGCGCAACTCGCGAAGCAGGCCGATGTGCCTGCGGCGACCGAGGCCATGTTCGCGGGCGATGAAATCAACAAGACGGAAGGTCGGTCGGTCTTGCATGTTGCATTGCGCGCCAAGATTGCCGATTCCGTGGCTCATGACACAACCGGTATCACCGAGGTCTGGGAAGTGCTCACGAAAATGGAGTCCTTCGTCGAGGATGTTCACAGCGGCAAGATCAAGGGCAGTACCGGCAAGAAACTGACGGATATAGTGAACATCGGCATCGGTGGATCGGATCTTGGTCCCGTGATGGCGAGCAGGGCACTTCGACCCTACTGGAAAGAGGGGATGCGCTTTCACAGCGTGTCGAATGTGGATGGCACGCAGCTGGTTGATTTGACACAGGAGCTGGATCCGGAGACGACTTTGTTCGTCGTCTGTTCAAAAACATTCACGACACTGGAAACAATGACCAACGCCAAAGCAGCTCGTGCGTGGATAGTTGAGCAGTTCGATGAGGTGGCCGTGCAATACCACTTCGTTGCAGCATCAACGAATCACGAAGCGATGGATGATTTCGGTATCCGAACAGACTACCGATTCGGATTTTGGGATTGGGTTGGCGG
>JAJFKQ010000123.1 GCA_021773155.1 Woeseiaceae bacterium
TACCGGTGTTGGGCGGGGAAGGTCGCCGCGGCCCCCACGACCAACAGCAACCCGGGTCCACTTACCCGCACCAACACCTGTTCAATGCTTAGACGGTTAGGCGAAATACGTGATCGACTGACGAGATGCTGCTGGTACGCCAATGAATTTGACTGTGGGTCGTGGAGCCGGCGTCGACTATCCCGGACCAACACCTGATTAAGAACTCCGCCGGTACCCAAAGATGCGCCCACAAAGTCACAACATATCTGACAATGGCATTCAGACCGGGTGACGATTATGTTTCTACGAATGACTGCACAACCCGGGTCCAGGCGCGCGCCACATTGTGGCGGTTATAGCCGCCACCGCCGGTACCAATGATCCGGCCATCGCAAACTTTATCCGCGAGACGGCACAGGCTTGCCGCTGCTTTCGCGTGGGCTTCCTCAGTCAGGCATAAATGCGTGATCGGGTCGCCCTCAAGACTGTCCGCACCACACTGCATCAATATGAACTCGGGATTGGCGGCTTCCAGGTAGGCTTCCACTTGCCCCCAGACACGGTTGAAATCAGCATCATCTGCGCCCGGTGCAAGCGGAATATTGAGTTTGGTGCCGCGCGCCCTGCCCGTGCCGGTCTCTTCAGCGGCGCCAGTACCCGGATAAAGATGGCGACCATCTTCGTGGATATCGGCGAATATCAGATCAGGATCATCTTCAAAGCCGTAGAACATACCGTCGCCATGGTGGGCATCGATATCGACATAGGCAATTCGTTTGACGCCAAACTGCTTGCGGAGGTATTCAGCGGCGACGCCACAATCATTGAATACACAAAAACCCGCGGCGTGATCACGTCCGGCGTGATGCAACCCGGCTATGGGTATGAAAGCTCGCTTGTAGTTGCCATGCATGATTTCATCAACGGCACACAAGACCGCGCCCACAACGGCCGATGCCGCGTCATAAATTCCAGGGACTGCCGGAGTGTCGCCTTCGTCGAGCCAGCCTTTGCCTGTAGCCGACATCCGGGAGACTTTGTCAATGTATTCAGCGGTATGGAACAGAACCAGCTCATCGACCAGCGCGGGGCGCGGATGGCCATAATCAACTGAATCGCCGAGCCCGGCCTTCTCGAGTTCATCAAAGAACACGTCATGACGATCGGTTCCAAACGGGTGCGGGTCACCAAAGCCATAGGCCGCGATCTCCTCCGCTTTGTAAACAAGCACGGTGTCGCTCATGAACGCCTTCGGTTGTTTGCTACTGCCAGAGCATACCGCGTCCTTCAGCTAGCGACGAGCAGCCTTAGCATCTTTCTGCGGCCTTGGCATTGTCACCAGCTCAATTCGGGCTACACCTTTCTCGACCATTTCGAGCCGTCTGAGGCCGATGATAATGTCAGCAGTAAGAATATTTTCCTCAAGATGTTTGTTTATTCTCGCCATCACGTCTGCGGCTACCGAGGACCGCCCAGAGAAAGTCTCGAGCCGAATCACTATTTCGCAATCTCCGGATTCACAACGCATATCATCGAGGTAGGTGGAATAGTTCGTTTGTGCTTCGTTGAGCCCTTGGTAGACAGCAATCTGGAGCTGCTCTGGAGCGTCGAACTGTCCCACCTTGTACTCATTATTCGCCCGACTGCTTTTCGTGGGCCTTGCGTCCGACACCGCATTACTCTGTCCAACAGGTTCCATAGATGGCCGGACGACTGTCGGCTCAGTCGTTTTCGATTCAACCTGTTCAATGTTGGACTTATGGTCTTCGCCGCCGGCTGGGTTAAGGGTTTCTGCTGTCGCCGGGCCGTCGGTGGTCGGCGAAAAAATCATGTAGTTCGCCACAATCGCTCCGGCAGCAAAAAGCAACAAGGTCAGAAAAATTTGAGATCCACGCATAGCAAGCAGCTTATCATTCGTTGCAGGCGGGCGTTTCGGTTCTGGCGGCTAGAGAGTATGTCTGGGCAGCATTGTCAGTGACACGACCTTTGATCCCGGCGCCCCCGTTGTCCCAAACTGAATAACGGCCTCGTGGCCAAACTCTGTCTGCACAGCCGGTGTTGCGATCAGATTGTATGTTGCTTCGCTCACTACCTCGCTAATTTCGGTAGATAGCAGGACCGTTTCCTGCCCGAGGTCACCCACGAGGTCGGGCCGGACTCGTAGCAGATAACTACCGACAGTGACATCGGTCCACTCTCCAATATTCGGCGCCAGATTCACATCGTATGGCTTCGAGCCCGTCACTTGAAAACCAAGGTCGAGATAAATATGACGGCCTGTATCACGAATAACTCGACTATTGAGAATATGGTCCAATCCAGTATTCTCGAACGCCGCGAGTACTTTGCGCGTTTCGGCCATGTCTTCGCTTTCGATGCTGATGACCCGGCGAAATTCACCATCCATATGCACACTCAGCCTGACATCCGCCGTCTTGGCTAGCTCAAGTAACTTCTCAACCTCAGGTTCACCGACGAATTCCGTATTCAGGCTTCGTGTATTTTTTTCACTATCTTCCGATGACGTAATCGTCGTGACGGCCAGTTGCGTTGCGATCGGCCGTTCATCTGCAGCGACTTCGCTAACAGCGACATTCGCTGCAAACAACACACAGGCGATGCCGAGCACCCCGAGAAAGACAAAATGCCGTGACGTCATGACAGTTTCCTTGGCTAGTTGGCGAATCCGATACACATTGAAACTTCGGGACTTCGAAATCGGGTTAACTAATATTGAGTTAAGCGCTCGGTATTCACGATTCAGTATCTCTCCGGCAAGGTTCTCTCGATACTCGGATGACAACTTTTGGCACGCGAGATCGCAACTTAGTTCGACATAGCGGCGTGCCTGGCTCGTCAGGACGCGAACCAGCGGATTCCACCAGAAGATATCGGTTAGTAACGTAATGACTAGTAAGACGAAATTGTCGTGTTGACGAATGTGCAAAAGTTCGTGCTGCAGAATGCTTCCGAGCGCCGGGTTCTCAAGCTGAGACCGTCCGATCCAGATACGCGGACGGAAAAATCCGCTGACGAGGGCGTTATCCAGGTCATTTACGACTCGAACCGGTACCGTCTGGTTTGCTAAGCCAACACGGCGCCAGGCGTCCGGCACGACTTTGGATTCTTTGTGCATCGCTGTTTGCCGGGTGCGATGCGCTACCAGCCTGACCATGAAAATCAGCAAGCCAAACACAGCGGCACCTATGATGACCGATTCCAGCGGGACGGATACAACAGGGGCAAGTGGTGCAAAGTCGGCGGCGGTGTTTGGCAGTGTCTGCAACCCGTCAATGCGAACGTATTGCACGAACAATTCGTTTGACTCCCATATCGCTGACAAGGCCGGCCACGGCACGCACCAGGCAACCACAGCAGCGAGGCATATCCACATCTTGGGTCTCGGAGGTGCCGTACGCAGGAGTAGCAATCCGGTCAGCACCAGCATACTCAGCCCCACATTGGTCAGCAGGTAGCTAGTCATCGTGCGATAACTCGCTCTTACGTTTTCGGATCACCGACTCCAGGTAAGCAAGGTCCTCCGCATTCAATGCTTCATCATCGAGCAGGTGACTCAGCAGCGGTCGAGAATCGCCGCCGAACACGTTTTGCACGAACTTCTTGGCCAGAGGTAAAGACACCTCGGCCCGTGTGATCAGTGGTTGGAAGATCACGGCACGCCCTTCCTGCGGGAGCCGGCCGATAGCGCCTTTTCGTTCCAGGCGATCGACGATCGTCCGCACGGTGGAATATGCGACGTCCCTGCCTGCGGCGATCTCCTGATGGATTTCCGGGGTCGATGCCCGCTTCAGGCGCCAGAGGTATTGCAGGACTTCAAGTTCGAAGTCAGAGAGTCTCTTGGTCAGCATTTGAATATCTACACTTGTAGAAGATAAGTTTTACAAGTGTAGATTTCGATGCGATGTCTTGTCAACCCATTCGGCAGTCGGTTGTTTGCTTGTGTGACAACATGCCGGATAATGCGCGCAATCCGGCAACAGGTACCACAATGGCTCAATACATCTACACAATGAATCGCGTCGCAAAGGTAGTCGCACCCAAGCGGCACATTCTGCGAGATATCTCTCTGTCGTTCTTCCCCGGCGCCAAAATCGGCGTGCTCGGGCTGAACGGTTCAGGTAAGTCGACACTGCTGCGCATCATGGCTGGTCTCGACACGGAGATTGACGGCGAAGCACGACCGCAACCAGGAATTAAAATCGGCTACCTGCCACAGGAGCCCGAACTCGATCCCGATAAGGATGTGCGCGGCAATGTTGAAGAGGGCGTTGCGGAAACCAAAGCGCTGCTCGACCGCTTCAATGCTATCAGCGACCAGTTTGCCGAACCGATGGGCGATGACGAAATGACCGCACTGCTTGAGGAACAGGGCAAGCTGCAGGATGCAATCGACTCCGAAGGCGCATGGGAGCTGGACCGCAAACTCGAGATTGCCGCTGATGCATTGCGCTTGCCAGAGTGGGATGCGGATGTCACAAAACTGTCCGGCGGTGAGCGCCGCCGTGTTGCACTTTGCCGCCTATTGCTATCGCGGCCGGACATGCTGTTGCTCGACGAGCCTACCAACCACCTCGATGCTGAGTCGGTTGCCTGGCTGGAGCGCTTCCTTGATGAATACCCGAGTACGGTTATCGCGGTCACCCATGATCGCTACTTTCTAGATAACGTCGCCGGCTGGATTCTCGAGCTGGATCGGGGTCATGGAATTCCCTGGGAAGGCAATTACTCGTCGTGGCTGGAACAGAAAGAAGATCGCCTGAAGAACGAAGATGCATCGGAAAAGGCGCGGCAGAAAGCGATGGCTGCGGAACTCGAATGGGTGCGCAGCAATCCGAAAGGCCGGCAAGCCAAATCCAAAGCGCGCTTGCGGCAGTTTGATGAGATCTCATCGCCGCAGTACCAGAAGCGTAACGAGACCAACGAAATTTACATTCCACCCGGCCCCCGTCTCGGTGACGTTGTTCTCGAGGTCAATGACCTGAAGAAGGGGTTCGGTGACAAGCTGCTTATTGATGGGCTCAGCTTTCAGTTGCCACCCGGTGGAATTGTTGGCGTGATCGGCCCGAACGGCGCCGGTAAGACGACGATGTTCCGCATGATCACGGGCGAAGAACAGGCTGACTCGGGCACGCTTCGCCTCGGCGATACTGTGCAACTCGCGAGTGTCGATCAATCCAGAGACAGTCTCAACGACGACAAGACCGTCTGGGAGGAAATCTCGGATGGTCTGGATATGATCAATGTCGGCAACTACGAAACCTCATCGCGCGCCTATGTCGGACGTTTCAATTTCCGCGGTCAGGACCAGCAGAAAAAAATCGGCCTGCTCTCCGGCGGTGAACGCAATCGCGTGCATCTCGCCAAGATGTTGCGAGCCGGTGGCAACCTGTTGTTGCTTGATGAGCCCACCAACGACCTCGATGTAGAGACATTGCGTGCACTCGAGGAAGCACTGCTTGAATTCCCGGGCTCGGCCATCGTGATTTCGCATGACCGCTGGTTCCTGGACCGCATCTGCACACATATTCTTGCGTTTGAGGGCGACTCAGCAGTAACTTGGTTTGCCGGCAACTACGCGGACTACGAAGAGGACCGTAAACGTCGCCTTGGCGCCGATGCGGCAAACCCGCACCGAATCAAGTATAAGAGACTAAACGCGTAGGACACGACGGAGAGCAAACGATGAGCCTGTTGCTGACAGCCAGTGCGGTTTTCACTGTCATCGCCTTGTATTTCGTATTTTCTATGACACGCCACGCACGCAAACGGCGCCCGATCCGGGCAACCCGCTCTCTCGCCGGCGGCGTGGTTTCCGGCGCAATGGGCAGCGCGAGCATTCTCCTGGCTTTCAGTTATTACGGTTACGGCCGTTTGGTCGACGAGCAACTAGTTAGCCGGATAGAGTTTTCAGGGTCAGCGCCGGGTGAATACATGGCCCGCGTCATGATCGACGGCGAAATAGACCGCCTGATGGTCTTGCGCGGCGATGAATGGCAAATGGATGCGCGCGTCATCAACTGGAAGCCGCCGGCAACGCTGCTGGGGCTCGACCCGATTTACCAACTCGACCGACTGAGCGGGCGCTACTCAAGCATTGATGACGAAATGTCCGAGCAACGAACCGTGCATGCGTTGTCTGAAGAGATAACACTCGACGTCTGGCGCGTTGCGCGGAAGTTTCCGATGTTAATGCCGGGCGTTGATGCCTATTATGGTACAGCCACGTATTTACCGATGGCCGACGGCGCACGCTTCGAAGTCATGTTGAGCAGGACGGCACTATTGGCACGGCCCGTTAACGACGCTGCGCGAGAAGCGGTTGGCGACTGGAATCGTTAAGAATTTCCAGATTATGTCAATCCGGCAATGTGACTGCAGATTCTTGGTGCATACTGGAAGTCGCTGATTAGATTAAAGAAAACTGTCGCCAAAGAGCGGCGGACGATAACGGCGGAATCAGGGCGAAATGATGATCATTTTAGACAAGGAACAGGGGATCGAAAGCGGACTCGAGGAACGTATAGGCCTCGAGTGTCCGTACTGTGGCGTCTATGCTCACATGAGTCCGCAGTCAGTTCCGGACGCAGCTTCCCTGCTACGTGATAAGCCAAAACATGTCGGTCTCGTGTACCAGTGCGACGCATGCCACGCACCAGTTTTCTTGAGATTCGCGGTACGTGAGTACGCGGACAATCGGGTCGAGTTGTTACGAAACTTCGTTGAACTCGAAAGACCGAAAGAACGTTTTGCGTTTTCCTATTTACCGAAGCACACCGAAGTCATGTTCCGGGAAGCACTTAGCTGCTATTCGAATAACAGCTTCAATGCATTTGCGTCGATGTGCAGACGTGCCGCCAGAAGCTCGTTCGCTGCGTTAGGTGAAGGCGGCAAATTGCGGGCCTTCGAAGAAGTGCTGGCTGCCCAGGATATTGCGGGAATTGACGACGAGACATTCGCACCGATCAAGGCCGTTTTGTTCGGCACAGGGCAACAGGAAGACTTGCCGTTGTTGAATCGTGCGCAAGCCGGCATTCTGCTGGAAATACTAAAAGACTTGTTCTACCAGTGCTTCGTACGCCACGGCAAGCTGACACGTGCAATCAAAGTTCGCCAGTTCTTCGTCTCCGAAGAAAAAAACAGTCTTCAATCCGCCTAATAAATGACCGCAGTGTCCGAAAGGGGTCAGAGCCCTTTTTCCTGGTTCTTAACTAATGGTGGTTCTTGCGTTGCGGAACATCCGCATCCAGGCGCCCTCTTCTCCCCACTCATCCGGATGCCACGAGTTCTGGCGTGTCATCGCAACGCGCTCCGGGTGCGGCATCATGATAGTCACCCGACCGTCTTCATTGCTCAACCCACAAATGCCATCGGTTGAACCGTTTGGATTAGCCGGATACGTATCAGCAACATTGCCGTAGTTATCGACGTAGCGAAGTGCGATCGTGTATGACGAGGTATAACGTGCCGTGTCATCGGCGAAGATCGCTCTACCCTCGCCGTGTGACGTCGCGATCGGCATTATCGATCCCGCCATGCCCTGCAGGAACAGCGAAGGACTTTCGACGACTTCCACGAGACTCAGGCGGGCTTCAAATTGCTCGGACTTATTGCGCAGGAAGCGCGGCCAGTTCTCGGCACCAGGAATCAGTTCTCGTAAGTGCGACATCATCTGACAACCGTTGCAAACGCCCAATGCAAATGTGTCGTTGCGCTCGAAGAACGCTGCAAATTGATCGCGTGTTCGGGAATGATAGAGAACAGACTTCGCCCATCCGCCGCCGGCACCGAGTACATCACCAAATGAAAAACCACCGCAGGCCACAAGTCCCTGGTAGTTCTCCAGGTTATCCCGGCCACTGAGTAGATCACTCATGTGCACATCGACGGCCGAGAATCCCGCCCGCATGAATGCGGCGGCCATCTCGTACTGACTGTTGACACCTTGTTCGCGAAGAACCGCGACACGAGGTTTGTCCTTGCCATGAAATGTGCGAACAATATTGTCAGAAGGATCGAATGTCAGTGAAGCGCTGAGCCCTGGGTCTTCGTCGTCCAGGATGCAGTCGAACTCTTCCTTCGCAGTCGCTGGATTATCCCGCAACGCCTGAATGCGATAACTCATCTCCGACCATTCGCGCTGCATCGTCACACGGTCCAGCTCAAGAACGACCTCGTCAACACCGGATGCGTCGTTATGAACGACTAATTTCGCGTCACCACCTACGCGGCCGATAGCCGTTGCGGTCACATCGTGACGATCGAGCACCATCTGCACCTGGGTCAGTTTATTCTTTTCGACCTGTACAACCGCACCCGGCTCTTCGCAGAATAATTGCCTGAGCAGGTCGACGCGTGAACCGCCCAACGATAGTGATGCGCCAATACGGCTGGCGAAAATCATTTCGGCGACAGTTGCGAACAGACCGCCATCACTGCGGTCATGGTAGGCGAGCAACATGCCGCGTGACATCATCTCCTGAATAGCTGCAAAGAAACCCTTGAGCTGTTTCGCATCATCAAGATCCGGCGTGCGCCCGCCCGTGCGCTGAAAGGATTGCATCAGGCAGGAACCACCCATGCGATTCGCGCCACTACCAAGATCAAACAGCAACAGGTAACTGGAGTCTTCTGTTTCCCGCAGTTGCGGCGTCAGATGCCGTGTTACGTCCGTTACCGGCGCAAATGCCGACACGATGAGCGATACCGGTGCGACTACCTGGTGTTCGCCGTCTTCGTCTTCCCAGCGCGTCCGCATCGACATGGAATCTTTGCCAACCGGAATCGCAACACCAATCTCGCGACACAGCTCATCGCCTACGGCCTTGACCGTATCAAACAGATTCGCGTCCTCACCCGGATGACCTGCAGCGGCCATCCAGTTCGCAGACAATCGTACCTTGCTGATGTTTTCTATCGGTGCCGCCGCAATATTTGTAATGGACTCGGCGACCGCCATGCGGCCCGAAGCCGGTGCATTCGTCGTAGCCAACGGCGTACGCTCACCCATGGCCATCGCCTCACCGGTCTTGCTGTTGAAGCCCGAGGAAGTAATGGCGACATCGCTGACCGGTACCTGCCAGGGACCGACCAGTTGGTCACGAGCACTCAAGCCACCCACTGTT
The DNA here is from genome assembly GCA_021773155.1 of Woeseiaceae bacterium. Classification (GTDB taxonomy): domain Bacteria; phylum Pseudomonadota; class Gammaproteobacteria; order Steroidobacterales; family Woeseiaceae; genus UBA1847. The sequence continues at coordinate 9,126 of JAJFKQ010000123.1, forward strand.
CGATCGCCAATGTGGATCAGGAATGATTTATTGGCCACTGCAGGAAAACGTAACACGCGCATTGCAGCTTCTTTGAGATCAATGCCGTCGAAATTCAGATCTTCCACGGGCAACGGCTGACGCTCAACATCTCGCTCCATTTTCGGCGGGTTGCCCAGCAGCATTTGCATCGGCATGTCGACAACACGGTTATCAAAGTCGCGATCATTCACGACGAGGTTTCCGTCTCCGGTTAAGGTGCCGATAACGGAAACAGGGCAACGCTCGCGCTCGCATAGATCCTGGAATTCATTGATGCGGTTATCACTGATGAGCAGCACGTAGCGCTCTTGTGCTTCGTTGCACCAGATACCCATTGGCGACATGCCCGGTTCCGCGTTCGCAACTTCGCGAAGTTCTATTTGAGCCCCGTGCCGGCTGTGATCAACAGCTTCAGGTACAGCATTCGAAAGCCCGCCCGCGCCGACGTCGTGGATTAGCAGGATCGGATTTTCGTTACCCATCGCCCAGCAGCGATCGATCACTTCCTGCGCACGGCGTTCTATTTCAGGATTGCCGCGCTGCACGGATGCGAAGTCAAGATCTTCACTCGACGTACCGCTCGCAAGTGATGACGCCGCGCCGCCACCCAACCCGATCAGCATCGCTGGACCACCGATGATGACAACTTTGGCACCCACCGGAACATCAACCTTGTTTGCGTGCTCGGCGCGCACATTGCCGAGTCCACCGGCGATCATGATGGGCTTGTGATAGCCACGAATCTCGTTGTCGCCGAGGCCGGGCAGATGACTTTCGAAGGTTCGGAAATAGCCCGCCAGATTCGGCCGGCCAAATTCATTATTGAATGCGGCGCCACCAATTGGCCCATGGATCATAATCTCGAGCGGCGTAGCCATACGATCAGGATGCGGAAAGTCATCTTCCCAGGGTTGCGAATACCCGGGAATTCTAAGGTGAGAAACGGTAAAGCCGGACAGGCCTGCTTTGGGTTTGGCGCCGAGGCCCGTCGCACCTTCATCTCGAATTTCACCACCAGAACCAGTCGCAGCGCCGGGGAATGGGGAGATCGCAGTAGGATGATTGTGCGTCTCCACTTTGATCACGATGTGGATAGGTTCTTCGACGTAGGTAAATTCGCGATCACTGGACGCGGGCATCAAACGTGCACCGTCCCAGCCTTCAATGACTGCGGCGTTATCGCTGTAAGCCGAAATCACACCTTCCGGCGTTTTCTCAGTCGTCGACTTAATCATGCCAAACAGGCGTTTGTCCTGTTCTTCCCCGTCGATGACCCAACTTGCGTTGAAGATCTTGTGGCGACAATGCTCGGAATTCGCCTGCGCGAACATCATTAGCTCGGCATCGGTCGGATCACGATCCAGGTCGGTGTAGCTTGCAACGAGATAATCGATCTCATCATCACTTAGCGCCAGGCCCAGATCAGTATTCGCCGCGACCAGTGCATTACGTCCTTTCTTCGCAAGTGGCACGATGACAACGGGCGCTGGTTCGTGCGCCTCAAACAACGCCGCCACTTGATCCGCCTCGGCGAATACGGCCTCGGTCATACGATCAAAAAGCAACGGGGTCAGAGCCCTTATTGCATCATCTTCGACCTTGCCCGAGAATTCCAGGGCGTAGCAAATGCCTCTTTCAATTCGCTCGACGGCATCGATGTCGCAGGCATTCGCGATGTCGGTAGCTTTCGATGACCACGGTGAAATGGTCCCAGGCCTCGGCACCACGAACAGACTCCTGGAGCCCTTTTTTGGCTTGACTGGCTTGTCTTCGGACAGCAGCAGAGCGTCCAGTCGCGAGCGCTCTTCACGAGACAAGTCATTGTTAGTCGCGACGAAATAGACGTAGCTTGCTTGCAGTGATTCAAGTCGATCGTCGACGCGTTTCAGTGAGCGCGTCAGCTTGGCAACACGGAAGTCCGAGAGGGCCGGTTGCCCGGGCAATTCAAGCATAGTGAATGAGGGTCCGGAACGAAAACGGGATGATACCAGCACTCCGTCAAGGTGAGAAAGGCGAAGTGTTAGCCCTTGTCCCCCGGCGTATACACCGGCAAGGGAAACTGCGCGACATTGCCATTTTCGAGCTTGCTGATCTTGCTGACACCCTGCTTGTCGACTTCGTCGATTCGGATAATGGCGTGCATCGGCAGGTAGGTCCGTTTGACGTTCTCAAACTCGGACTTGATCTTCTCTTCGGACGGATCGACAACCAATGTGGTCCGTTCTCCGAATACCAGTTCTTCGACTTCGACAAATCCGAACATTTCGCCATGGCCAACGCTGCGAGCATAGATCTCGTAGACCTGTCCGTGGCTCATAAAAATGACTTTGTAGAGGTTCTTTTTGCTCATTGCGATGGCTGCGGTTGGCGGGCGCGTAGTGTACCCAAATCGGCCGCAAAGGGCGCGATTTTGAATATTCGGGCCTGATATTCCGTATATGGTCATTTATTAACATTATTGAAATCCGTAGCCGCCCGATTATGTGAACTACTCGGCATCCTATCTCCTTGTTTCAATGCAGAATTTGTCCAATACATCGGATCGGGAACTTAAATGCCGCTCGAACTTAAAATCGTCAGTGAACACTCCGACCTCGCGGGCGATGACGCCGTGCGTGAATATTATGAAACTGGCGGCACCATCGGACGTTCATTACGCAATGACTGGATACTTCCGGATCCGGATCGTTTCATCTCTGGTCGTCACGCCACCATCGATTATAGGGGTGGCATGTATTACCTGGCCGACACCAGCAGCAATGGTGTCTACGTCAACAATGAATTGGAACCGATCGGAAAAGGCAACCCGCGTCGGCTCTTCGACGGCGACCGTCTGCGCATGGGCGACTTCGAGATTCAGGTATCCGTCGACTCCGGCGAGAGCCTTGTCATGCCACCGGAAAAAGCACCCTCGGTGGCGCCGGATAACATCGAGCAATTTGTCGATGAAGTCTCGCTGCGCACCGGCATGAAACTGCTCGAAGAAGACGAGATCACGGGTGATGAAGAATTCCAGTCAGTGTTATTCGGTGGCAGTAGCAAGAAGAATGAACCGGAGCCGGAACCCGAACCAGAACCCGAACCAGAAATCAAGATCGACGCGCCGGGCAAAGACGGCGATTCCCGATCGATTGATGTGACAGCAGAGGACCTGTTTGATTCATTCCTCGACGGCCTTGGCGTCAGTCGAGTCGAACTGCACCCATCCGTAAATCGGCCAGAGATGATGCTCACCGCAGGTCAGGTTCTGCGTGAATTTGTCAAAGGTGCGACTAATCTTCTCACCAGCCGGGCCAATCTGAAAAACACTTTCCGTCTGGATCAGACGACGGTCTTGCCACGGCACAACAACCCGATGAAATTCTCGGAAAACACCAGCGATCTGCTGAAGCAATTGTTGATCGGTGGCGAAGGTGAGTATCTGGCGGCGCAGGATTCAATTCGCGAAGTCTGCCGCGACCTGATCAATCACCAAAATGCGTTTCTCGATGCAATGAACAGCGCGTTTATCGAATTTGCCGACCGCTTTGATCCGGATGAACTGCAGGAAGGATTCGACCGGACGATGGGCAAGAAACTGTTCAGCTTGTCAAACAAGTCGAAATACTGGCAACTGTATCGCGACTTGTACCCGATCATTACCGAAAAAGGTGGCAACCGCTTCCCGCAAATGTTCGGCGAAGAATTCGTC